>JAIECF010000041.1 GCA_029068655.1 Muribaculaceae bacterium
TTTAGGGCTATGATTATTTTATGAAGAAGTTTGTTACTTTATCTCTGGCGCTTGCTCTCGCTGCTCAGCTACATGCCGACAACCTGCAGATCTTCAGATGCAGTGATGAAGGAATTCCAGGTCAGACTGAGCCTCAGCTAATGGGATTCAGCATATCGGCCAACGGGCGGTATGTCTGCGGTGCTATAGAGCAGGCAGCAGGAGTTTTTACAGCGGATTGTCTTACTGGTGAGGTAAAATGGATGCTTGGCGGAGACTATGGAAGCGAGCTAAGGGATGTTGATGACAAGGGTCTGGCTATTGGATTTATCGATTACGATGGTGTATTGTTTTCGTTTGACAGTGGAGAAGCGTCTATTATAAAGGCGCCCACAGGTGTCAGGTATGTGCAGGGTGAATCATTGTCGAATGATGGCACTGTTATGGTAGGATCGTTTACCGGACAGTCATTCAATACCGAAGCTGCATACTCGGTGTCAGGGCAGCCTTGGCACACTCTTCCTCTTCCGACTGACGAGGAGCTTGGAGAACTAAAGACGAATCTTAATAGAATGTCTGCCGCTAAATTCGTCAGTGCGGACGGAAAAGTAATCGCAGGGTATTTGGGTAGCTTTAGGTTTCCGACCGTGTGGACAATGGATGCTAATGGAGAGTATGTTTCCGATTTCTTCCCTGCCCGCTTCGTAAAAGCCGTTGAGGCTGACAGAAATGACCCTGTCAAAGAGCTCTATGGAATTAGCGCTTTATATACTTGCATGAGCAATAATGGTAAATACTTCGCCACAATAGGGCTTGTGGCAAATGATGATAATACCGACACCCGTATTGTGCCGATAGTGTATAATACGCAGGAAAAGACACTTAAGGTATATAAGGATATCCAGGAAATAGACGAGATGGAACTTGGGCTTTATCCAAGCGCCATAGCCGATGACGGTACTTTTATCGGAACCGTCTCTACCCCCGCTGACCCCGAAGGTAATTTCGGTGCCTTTATCATGAGAGCCGGTCAGGAACAGGCTGAATGGTTTGTGGATGTTTTTCCGGCATTTGCTGAAACATTCGGTGAGGCGGATCTACTTGGACAGAACATTCCTACAGGTCTCTCTGCCGATGGAAAGCATATCTTAGGCTATGCCTATTATAGTGATGACTACGACGTGACGTCTGCTGCGCCTGCATATTTTCTTACTTATGTGATTTCTCTTGAGGAAAACGGTATCGATCAGATGGAATATGCCGTTCAATCCGTTCCCGAGACTGTTTACTCTATTGATGGCCGTAAGGTCCGACATATGACTAAAGGCCTCAATATAATCCGTAACTCCGACGGCTCTATAGTTAAGGTAATAAGGAAATAACTTTCTGTTGACCTCATATAAGTAAAGGCGTGGATCAATCCACGCCTTTACTTATATGAGGTCATTTTCGTCGTTCTTTATTCTATGATTTATCCCAACTTTTGCAGAATTGGGTTAATTGGATATAATGTTTCTTATATTTCTAATTAAACAATTCATCAGAAAATGACATCTGTAAAAGTTAAATTTCGCCCTTCTTCCTTGGTCGATAGAAAAGGTACGGTTTATTATCAGGTAATTCATGATAGGAAATCAAGACAAATCCTTACTGATTACCATCTGTTTTCAACTGAGTGGGATAACATTCGTTCCTCAATGTTCATCAGCCGAAATAGTAGATGCGGATCTATGGTTGGCTCCATTGGCTACCGGATACATATGGATTTGGATCGAATTAGACGAATCATTAGTCATCTTGATAAGAAAAAATTTGTTTTTACTGCCGAAGATATAGTGAAGGCCTATCGTCGTTATTCCACTGAGTACACTTTATTTAATTTTATGGAGAACACTATTGGCAGACTGCGTGACAATGGTAAGATAAGGACTTCTGAGACATATCTGGCGACTCTCAACAGCATTAAGGCATTCAGACGTAATGAAGACATCATGATTGATTCCATTGACTCTAATCTGATGGAGGCATACGAGGCATGGAATAAAAGCAAGGGCAACAGTCCGAATACCATTTCATTTTATAATCGGATTATAAGAGCTGTCTACAATCGCGCACTGGAAAATGATATTATTGAAAATCGCAATCCTTTCCGACATATCTACACCGGAGTCGATAAAACCGTGAAGCGTGCATTGCCACTGTCTGTTGTTAGGAAGATAAAGGCTCTCGATTTGTCTCTAAGGCCGGCGTTGGATTATGCCAGGGATATGTTTATTCTGAGTTTTATGCTTCGGGGAATGAGTTTGGTGGATATGGCTTATCTTCGTAAAAGCGATCTGTCTGATGGGTATGTGTCATACCGTAGGCGTAAGACCGGGCAGAAGCTGGTTATTGAATGGACAAAAGAAATGCAGCAGATCATCGATAAATACCCTGAGAATACGAGTCAATACCTCTTGCCGATTATCATGAAATCAGTAGAAAACGATCGGCGTGTATATAAAAATGCCGGTGACCGGATCAATCATAATCTGAAAAAGATAGCAGGGATAATTGGCTTGCCTTCGCCCCTCAGTCTTTATGTGGCAAGGCATTCCTGGGCTTCTATAGCAAAGTCAGAAGGGGTGCCGGTCAGCATTATCAGTGAAGGAATGGGTCACGACTCTGAAATGACCACAAATATTTATTTGGCATCTTTATCCACGGACAGGATAGACGAGGTAAATTCTATGCTGATTGGTCTACTGTGATGCCAAGACTTGCAGGTACGGATCTAATTGAATGTGAGAAAAGTAGGTAAAAAACATATCTCTTAGCAAGAGACCGTGTTGAATGTTGCAAAATTACAAATTATTTTGATATTAGCAAAATTTCGGGCTTGAAAAATGCAATCTCTTGATCTAAAGAGAAAGGATTGTTGTGCAAATATATGTTGATTCTGCTCTAAATAGTAAGTTATTAGATAGATATGTTTATAATCTGTCTCTTGCTAAGAGATCCGGATTTCAATATCTTTCTTTTCCAATTTCGTTGGATTTGCAGGGATGTACATTAAATTCACTTCCTAAGCAAGGTTTAAGACTCTTCCCTTTCTTTGGATTAATAATGAGAGTCATGATTCACTAATGAAGAAGTTTATAGCTTTATCAATCTCTCTCGCTCTCAGCACTCCTCTGTTTGCTGAGAATCTCCGTATCTTTAAATGTAGTGAAGACGGGATTCCCGGCCAGACTGAACCTCAACTTATGGGATTCAATATATCTGCTAACGGCAGGTATGTCTGCGGAACAATAGATCAAGGTGCAGGTATTTTTATCGCAGATTGCCTTTCAGGGGAGGTGAAATGGCAATCTGTAGGTATTACCAGCAGTGAGTTGCGAGGTGTTGATAATTACGGATTAGCTACCGGATTTATCGATGATGACGGAGTACTGTTTTCTTTCTTAACAGATGAAATGACTCCTTTGCGGGCTCCTGAAGGTGTGAGATACGTCCTTGGTGAGTCTCTGACCAATGATGGATCGATGATTGTTGGCTCCTATACTTCACAGTCATTCAATACTATTGCAGCGTATTCGGCAGGAGGGGATGAATGGTTCACACTTCCTTATCCTTCTGACGAAGAACTTGGAAATCTTAAGTATCATATTTCAGAAATGTCCGCTGCTAAATACGTTAGTGCAGACGGGAAAGTGATTTTAGGACATGTAGGAAGTTTCACATTTCCGGTCATATGGATGCTTGACGACACTGGAAAATATGTACCTGATTGCTTCCCGGCCCGATATATCAAGGCAGCAGAAGAAGACTTAAACGATGAGACAAAAGAACTTTATGGTTTATCAGGTCTTTATACCTGTATGAGCAATAATGGTAAATACGTTGGTGCCGTTGGAGTAGTCAAGAATGAGGAAAAAGACGATTATTATACTGTGCCGGTTATCTATAATACAGAAGAAAAGAGTCTTAGGATTTACAGAGAACTGATGGATTTCGACGATATGGTTATTGGCACATATCCTCGTGCTATTGCTGACGATGGAACCTTTATAGGTGCGATTGGTTTGCCGCTGACCGGTGGTGCCGGTACTTTCATCATGAGAGCAGGAGAGGATATGCCTGAACTTTTTATAGACGCTTTTCCTGAATATGAAAAGATGCTTGGTGAATCTGATATGGTTGGATTTAGTGTGCCGACAGGTATTTCTGCCGATGGTAAGCAGATCTTAGGTTATGCTTTTTATAGTGAAGATCTGTATGGGGGCGACTCGCCGGCTTATTTCCTCACTTATGTGCTCTCTCTTGATTCCACTGAAGATGGAGTGGGATTGGTCAATTCTGACATGCATTCAATTTCTGACTCTATATATTCTATAGATGGTAGGAAATTGGATCGAATGACTAAAGGTCTCAACATTATCCGTAATACCGACGGATCAGTAAGTAAGATTCTTAAGAAATAAATTTATTCCCATAGACATAGAAGAGGGGCACGTTTTGCGTGCCCCTCTTCTATGTCTATGCTCAAATTTTTTTGTCTTGGATAGTTGGAATTTATCCTCAATACTCCTGCCATGCCGTGATGCCTATGCTTTCTACCGGACGGGCTACGAATGCCTTGATGAATGCGAGAGCAAGGCGAGCGTTGGTCATCAACGGAATATTGTGGTCGATAGCTGCGCGGCGCACCTTGTAGCCGTTGGTAAGTTCACGCTTGGTGTGATTCTTCGGAATATTGATTACGAGGTCTACCTTATGCTCAGCGATAACGTCGAGCACAGAAATTCCTTCTTCATCAGGCCAGCATACCTGAGTGGCCTTGACGCCGTTTTGTGTCAGATATGCGTATGTACCGGGGGTGGCGAAGATTGGAATGTTCTTGCTTTCAAGCAGACGGCATGCTTCAAGCATATTGACTTTTGCACGCGGATCGCCGGAGCTTACGAGAACTCCTTTTTCGGGTACATGGTGTCCGACAGAGATAAGGGCATTAAGAAGAGCTTCGTCGAAATCCTTGCCGAGACAACCTACCTCTCCTGTAGATGACATGTCAACTCCAAGAACCGGGTCCGCCTTATGAAGACGGGCGAAAGAGAACTGCGAGGCCTTTACGCCGATATAGTTGATGTCGAATGTAGAGGTGTCGACTACAGCCGGCTTTTCTCCAAGCATGATGCGTGTAGCTGTATCGATGAAGTTCTTCTTCAGTACTTTGCTGACGAACGGGAACGAACGCGATGCGCGGAGGTTGCACTCTATCACCTTCACGTAGTTATCCTTGGCAAGATACTGTATATTGAAAGGGCCGGATATGTTGAGTGCCTCTGCGATGCGCGCGCTTATGCGTTTGATGCGTCGTGCAGTGGCCATGTATATACGCTGAGCCGGGAAGACGAGTGTTGCATCGCCGGAGTGTACACCTGCGTACTCAACATGCTCCGAAATAGCGTATTCCACAATTTTCCCATTTCTTGCCACTGCGTCAAACTCGATCTCTTTGGTATTCTCAAGGAATTCAGAGATGACAACAGGGTACTCTTTCGAAACCTTTGCTGCCTGACCGAGGAACTCATGCATCTGCTCATAATCGTAGCATACGTTCATTGCGGCTCCTGAAAGCACATAGCTTGGACGGATGAGAACCGGGAACCCGACTTCCTCAACAAACTTATGTATATCTTCTTCTGTCGTGAGTTCCTTCCAGCGGGGCTGGTCGATACCCAGCTGGTCAAGCATTGCCGAGAACTTGTGGCGGTTTTCCGCGCGGTCAATAGAGATGGGAGATGTACCGAGTACGGGAACGTGGCTGCGGTAAAGCTTCATCGCAAGGTTATTGGGAATCTGACCGCCAACGCTGACGATGACGCCATAGGGAGTCTCAAGGTCAATGATGTCCATGACGCGTTCGAAGCTTAGCTCATCGAAGTAGAGACGGTCACACATGTCGTAGTCAGTCGACACTGTCTCTGGGTTATAGTTGATCATCACAGCCTTATAGCCGAGCTTGCGGCAGGTAGTGGCTGCATTGACTGAACACCAGTCAAATTCAACCGAGCTACCGATGCGGTAGGCTCCTGAGCCGAGCACGATGATGTTGTTGCGGGCATTGAACTCGTAGGGAATTGAGTTTTCCTTCGCGTCATATGTGACATAAAGATAGTTGGTGAGTTCCGGATACTCGGATGCCACAGTGTTGATGCGACGCACAAAGGGAGTGACTTTGAGCTCCTTTCTGCGGCTGCGCACCTTCAGCATCTCATTCTCCATATTGCCTGAAGGATTCTCTACAAGGCGAGCAATCTGAAAGTCGGAGAAGCCAAGTTTCTTTGCCTCCAGAAGAGTCTCACGGTCAAGATCAGCTATGTTTCCGCCACGCTCCTTTAGTTTATTGGCGAAACGAACGATATTTGCGAGGCGATCGATAAACCAAATGTCGATTTTAGTAAGATCCGCAATCTTTTCGGGGGTATATCCCTCCTCAAGAGCCTGCGCGATGGCGAAGATGCGCGAGTCGGTGGGATGGGTGAGGGCATGCTCTACGTCGTCTACATGGAAATCATTGTTACCGACGAAGCCATGCATTCCCTGTCCGATCATGCGGAGTCCCTTCTGCATTATTTCTTCAAATGATTTGCCGATCGACATGATCTCACCGACTGATTTCATTGAGCTGCCGATCTCACGGTCTACACCTACGAATTTTGAAAGGTCCCAGCGCGGTATCTTGACGATCATGTAATCTACCTCCGGTGCCTTCGCAGCGGAATTCGGAGTGCCGGGTTCGCCGATCTGGTCGAGAGTGTAACCGAGTGCGAGCTTTGCTGCCACAAAAGCGAGGGGATATCCCGAAGCCTTTGATGCGAGGGCTGACGAACGGCTCAGACGAGCGTTGATCTCAATGATTCGGTAGTCGTTGGTCTCGGCGTTGAAGGCATACTGGATGTTGCACTCGCCAACGATGCCGATGTGGCGTACCACTTTGGTGGCGATTTCTTCGAGCATTTTGATCTGCTCGGGCTTAAGTGATACGATAGGTGCCACCACGATACTTTCACCGGTATGAATACCGAGAGGGTCGAAGTTTTCCATAGGCACTACGGTGAAACATAGGTCGTTCTTATCGCGGATCACCTCAAATTCTATTTCTTTCCATCCTTTCAGCGATTCCTCTACGAGGATCTGGCGGGAATAGGCGAGGGCACTTTCGCAGTGCTTGATGAATTCCTCGTCGTTGTAGCATATGCCGGAGCCAAGACCGCCCAGTGCGTAGCCGGAGCGTACCATGACTGGATATCCTATCCTGTGTGCCACCTCTATGGCGTCTTCAAGACTTTCCACGGCCTGCGACACCGGGGTTTTGATGTCGATCTCATCGAGTTTCTTGACAAAGAGGTCGCGGTCTTCGGTGATCATGATCGCTTCTACGGAAGTGCCGAGCACTTTGACTCCGTATTTCTCAAGCGTTCCGTCAAGATAAAGCTGAGTGCCGCAGTTGAGTGCCGTCTGTCCGCCGAATGCGAGCAGTATGCCGTCAGGACGTTCTTTCTTGATTACTTCTTCTACGAATTCCGGAGTGATGGGAAGGAAATAGACCTTGTCTGCCACGCCTTCCGATGTCTGGATGGTGGCGATGTTCGGATTGATTAGCACCGATTCGATTCCTTCTTCGCGAAGCGCCTTGAGCGCCTGCGATCCCGAATAGTCAAATTCGCCCGCCTGTCCTATCTTGAGGGCTCCCGAGCCGAGTAGCAATACTTTTTTCATCGTTCGTTGATGGAATATGAAATTTTTTTCAAAATTAATTCTTTTTGTCCAATTATCCAAATCTATCCACAAATTTTATCCCTCCTGCGATTTTCGCTTTCTTTGTGACGACGGGTGAAATAAATCCCGGACTCAGATAAAAGAGCCGGGATTGTAGTGTCATTTTATGAGATAACCGGGAAGGTCGCGCATATTGTAACGGCTGGCCATAGCCGAGCCGTACGCGCCTGCGCTTCTGAAAGCGACGAGGTCGCCTCGCTTTGTCTCAGGAAGAAGCTCGTCTTTGCCGAAAACGTCGCTTGATTCGCATATCGGACCGACTACGTCATAGATCTTGGTCGGAACGCCGGGGCTCGCACTGATGTTTTCTATTTTATGGTGAGCTCCATATAGTGCAGGGCGGATGAGATCAGACATTCCGGCATCGACTATAATGAAACTCTTTTCAAGACCTTTTTTGACCAGCACCGCTTTCGAGATGAGTGTCCCGCATTGCCCTACTATGGCGCGCCCGAGTTCGCAGTGTACTTCCTGACCCTTGTCAAGATCGATGTTTGAAAGGATTGTGTCGAAATATGTCCTGAAGTCGGGAATCGGATTATCGTCCGGATGATCGTAGTCTATTCCGAGTCCGCCACCTACGTTGAAGAATCGAAGTTCCGTTCCGTCTAATCTGAGTTTTGTCTTCAGTTCATTGATCCTCTCACAGAGTATCCTGAATGGTTCGCTTATGGTGATCTGGGATCCTATGTGAAAGTGAAGTCCTCCCAAGTTGAGGCTGTCGCTTTCCTTGACTTTCCTGACAGCTTCTTCGACAAGGCTGAGGTCTATGCCGAATTTGTTTTCTTTCAGTCCTGTGGTGATGTATTCGTGTGTATGGGCATCGATATTGGGGTTAATGCGAAGTGCAACTGTCGCCTTCTTTCCCTCTTTTGATGCAAGCTGTGACAGAATGTCGATTTCCTCAATTGATTCGATGTTGAAGCATCCGATGCCGCGTCTGAGACCTGTGGCAATCTCTTCATCGGTCTTTCCGACACCTGCATAATATATTTTATTGGGGTCGAATCCGCATTCTGCAGCAAGATCTATTTCGTTACCGCTGACACAGTCAGCACCGAAGCCCCGTGCTGAGATGATACGGAGCAATTCCGGAGTAGCATTGGCCTTGACCGCATAGTGTACCTTCATGGGAGTTCCTGCTGTGCAAGCCTCGATCGAGTCGAGTGTTCTTTCGAGCAGTTCCCTGTCGTAATAATAGAAAGGGGTCTTCTCACCTTCAAATATCTTGATATCCATTTCCTTCTGATATATAATTCTTAATTGAGCCACTGATACCTCTCAGCTAAAACAGGTGGTATGACAGCAGCCTCAGCGCCTTGACCTTGTCCTCTTTCCTTATGAGGAATGAGATGTTATAGTTGCTTCCGCCGTATGATATCATGCGTACGGGTACGTTGCGCAGAGCCTCGAGCGCTGCGGCCTCGAAGCCTTTGTTGGTCCATTCCAGATCGCCGACGACACATACGATCACCATGTCGCGGTCAATAGTCACCGTGCCTAACTGGCTTAGTTCCGCCTGTATGCGTGGAAGGTTCTTTTCATTGTCGATGGTGAGAGACACGCCTACTTCCGAAGTGGTGATCATATCGATGGAAGTTTCGTATTTCTCAAATATCTCAAAGACCTTCTTAAGGAATCCATAGGCCAGAAGCATGCGGCCCGATTTGATCTTTATAGCCGTAATGTTGTCTTTGGCCGCCACAGCTTTGATGGCGTTTTTCTCAAGTCTGTTTTCAATGAGTGTCCCTTCTGCCGATGGATCCATAGTGTTGAGAAGTCGTACCGGAACGTTGTGCTCTCGGGCAGGTAGTATGCAGGTAGGGTGGAGTATCTTCGCTCCGAAATAGGCAAGTTCGGCAGCCTCCTCGAAGTGTAGGTTATGTACGGGTGTTGTTCCTTCTACGAATCGAGGATCATTGTTGTGCATGCCGTCGATATCTGTCCATATCTCGATCTCATCCGCTTTTAAGAGTGCGCCCAGCAACGATGCCGTATAGTCGCTTCCTCCGCGTTGCAGGTTGTCGATCTCTCCTTTTTCATTACGACATATGAATCCTTGCGTGATATAAAGGTCTGCGTCTGACACCGCATCCAAGGCTTTTCTTGCTTCTTTGCTTATGAAATCCTCATCCGGCTCTCCATGCATGTCGATCCTGATAATGTCGAGAGCCGGAAGCAGGACAGAGTTGATTCCAAGCTCATGGAGATGAAGGTCCATCAGATTGGTCGACATCATTTCCCCTTTAGCCACGATCTCTTTTTCAAGAGCCACGCTGAAGTCATTGGCCGCCAGCGCTCTTAGCTCATTGAATATTCCATCGATGATCTTTGTCGCTTTGTCCGTATATTCTTTGGTGTGATAGAGTGTGGCTATTGTATCGGAGTATTTTGCCTGTAGTATTTCGATTAGTTCGTATGCTCGCTTTCTGTCGCCTTTTTCTACAGCCCCTGAGATCTCAAGGAGGGCATTGGTGGTGCCGCTCATTGCCGAGAGAACTACGATGTCTTTACTGCAGCCGGCGATCAACTTGCCTACATTTCTGATCCTTTCGGCACTTCCGACAGATGTCCCGCCAAATTTTTTTACTTTCATCCTTAAATCTTTACCTGCGTTTTGCTTTTCTGCTACAAAATTACAAAAAATCTTTCTTTCCGTCAAGCTTTAATTAGAATTTTGTTTTTTTATTTCTAAGGTTGGATCGTTGCCGGATTCTCTATAAGTATAGGCTTCCTGCCTGTAATCTTGAAAAGATCAGTATTTCGAATCGCTATGAATCCGCATGGATCCCCATCGGTTATTACAATCTTTTCCCGTGCGGCCACATCACGGTCCATAACGAAAGTCACATCCTTCGCCTCCTCCCGTATAAGTCCGAAAGGGGTGGCTGCCCCGTGAGCTGTACCAAGTATCCGCATCATCAGATCCTCATCTGCAAACGAAACTCTCGGAATCTGAAGGGATGCCCCGAACTCTTTAGTGATAAATGGTTTCCTGGCATGTGTGACGTAAAGCCAGAATTTAGACTTCTGCCTGTTGGTCAGCAGAATAGTCTTCACTGTGTCGATTCCGAAAGCCCGGTCTATGTTAAGGCAGTCGTCCATTGATATTCCGGGATCGCTTTCGATCCTTGTAAACTCAATTCCATCATTCTCCAGACGCTCATAAATCATCTTCTGAGTCTCTGTCTTGAATTCCTTCGGAGATCCGGTCATTATATCGC
>JAIECF010000042.1 GCA_029068655.1 Muribaculaceae bacterium
GCGAACTGAAGTCGCGACCAGTCGACTACTTGAATCAAATCTTCCATGGTTTTTTATTTAGTTTTATATGTTATTTTCATTGTTGTAATATCCGCTAATGCTGATATGCAGTAACAAAACTCTCCAAATTCAGGGAAATGGATCCTCAACGGGAGGTCAATTCGGTGGCTACCGCCCGCGCGCGATCATCGTCATTGTCATAGTTCTCCTGCAGTAAATCCGGAAAAAAGAAAAGCTTGAAGACAAGGAAGAGGAGCGCCACCTTTATCAGGATAATAGCCCACAGCTTACGGCCGACGGTCATATTCTTAAAACCATCTACATAGAAATCCACTACTTTTCTCGCCTTGCAGGCTATACCTTCCATAATCATTTGTTAAAAATGTTGAAATTAATACGCAAAGATAGCAAACTGACGTGACATATGCAAAAAACTAACCTGTGTTTTCTCCTATTTTATCTTGAATCATGTTATAAAACATAAAAAAATCTCAATTCCCGGTGGGAGATTGAGATTTTTTAGTTATGAGTCTTGAGTCTTAAGGAAAGTCACTTCTTTAATTATTTCATGTCTTTTGTGGCACCGATAACTTTTAGCGCTTCATAGGCACGAGCAGCCTTTTCCCTTGCCTCTGCAACAGAGGCTCCCCGGGCAAGAATGACACCCATGCGGCGATGACCATGAACCTCGGGCTTGCCGAAGATCCGCATCTGTGTGCCCGGCTCCGCCAATACTTTTTCAAGATTGTCAAACTCCACGCAGTCCGTGTCTCCCTCAAGCACTATAGCGCGCGAAGCTGAAGGCCCGTAAAAATCAATCGCCGGCACAGGAAGACCGAGCAGGGCACGGACATGGAGAGCGAACTCCGACATATCCTGAGAGATCATCGTCACCATACCGGTATCGTGCGGACGTGGCGAAACCTCACTGAAGATCACCTCATCGCCTTTAATGAAGAGTTCCACTCCGAATATGCCGTAGCCTCCGAGAGCATCAGTCACCTTTTTCGCGATCTCGCGAGCCGAAGCGATCGCTTTTTCCGACATAGGCTGCGGCTGCCATGAATAGCGGTAATCGCCGTCAATCTGTATATGCCCTACCGGCTCGCAGAAAGCAGTTCCCGATACGTTTCTTACAGTAAGCAGAGTGATCTCATAGTCAAAGTCTATGAAACCTTCCACGATGACGCGTCCTGCGCCGGCACGTCCGCCTTCCTGTGCCTCCTTCCATGCATGATCGATCTGATCAGGATTCTTTATCACGCTCTGTCCATGACCGGAAGAACTCATGATAGGTTTCACCACGCAAGGGATACCTATCTCCCTTACAGCCTCGTCGAATTCCTCGCGCGTAGAGGCAAAACGATAGGGAGATGTCTTAATCCCAAGCTCCTCATGGGCAAGACGGCGGATTCCTTCACGGTTCATAGTAAGCCATGCTGCCCGCGCCGTGGGAGTTACGTTGTAGCCTTCCTTCTCCAGTTCAACGAGAGTTGAAGTAGCTATAGCCTCTATTTCGGGAATGATATGGTCGGGCTTCTCAAGCTCCACGATACGGCGGAGTTCATCGCCATCAAGCATATTGAACACGTAGCAACGGTGAGCCACCTGCATCGCCGGGGCTCCCGCATACTTGTCGCAGGCCACAACCTCTACGCCGAAACGCTGCAGTTCGAGAGCCACTTCCTTTCCGAGTTCACCACTTCCGAGAAGCATCGCCTTGCGTCCTTTCGGAGTCATAACACTTCCAATCTTTGCCATTTTTTCTGTTGTCAGTTTTCAGTTGTCAGTTTTCAATTTTTTGAGGTGAGCTTGACTGTAGCCGGCTTAAGACCCTTGGCCGTAGCCTTGAGAGTAGATGCACCTTTCTTATCGGTGGCCTTCACCACAGCCATCGCGCGTCCTTTCCATGTCGTAGCCTTGGAGTCAAAATATGGATCCGTATCCTTCAGAAGCGCGTTACCGGCCGCTTTAAGCATTGCATTTCCAGAGACGACGAATTCCACAGGGAACTCAGCATCAGGCACCACCCTTCCTTCAGAATCCACGACCTCGGCGATGACAAATACAAGATCCTGATTGTCTGCTGAAAGAGAAGTCTTATCCGGAGTCAGACGAAGGGCAACCGGATCGCCGGCGGTAGTCAATGTCACGGTTTCCACCTCCTTGCCGGAATCATCAAGCCCAACGGCCTTCAATGTGCCGGGAGCATATGCCACCTCAAACACGGCAAGACAATCCTTTGCCTCTCCGGCCTCCTTCTCCCCGATCAACTGATCGTTGAGATAAAGACGCACTTTAGGATAACGGCTCTGAACCTCCACTTCGACAGGTTTACCCTCATGTCCTTTCCAGTTCCATGATTCCCATGTGGGCCAGACGCTCCACATAGTGGTCTTTACCTCACCGTAATATCCATCAGGTTCGCGGACTGCCATATATAGCTTGTTATCATCGTTATAAAGCATGTCGCGATAGTGGGAAATCGGTTTGCGCCAGCCTGTGATGTCCACGTCGCCGCAGTATGAGCCATGCCAGGGCCACTGGAATGCCATCCACTGCTCACCTTCGGTCTCACCCTTGTAGAAGTTACGCCCCAGACCAGACTCTCCAAGATAGTCAAGGCCTGTCCAGACGAAATCTCCGATCACATAAGGATTCTCCTTCACTTTGTGCCAGTTGGCCGCGGCGTCGCGAGGATAGGACTCGGTCTGCCACATGACGCGTTCGGGACAGCGGGCATGGTCGCTTGCCGATTTAAAGATCATATAATTATAGCCCACGATATCCAACGCCTCCGCATGAGGATCATATATTTCCCAATCGCGGTCCCAGGCGCAGAGAGCCTCCGTCACGGGGCGTGTGGGATCAAGACGACGGCATTCATTAGCGAAACTACGGGCTGTAGTGACAACTCCGATATGCTTACGTTCAATAACCTCGTTGCCTATGCTCCATGCGATGATAGAGGGATGGTTGCGGTCGCGGCGCACCATATCACCCACATCCTTTACACCCCACTCGTCGATCCAGAGGTGATAGTCATCTGCATTCTTCTGATCGCGCCAGCCGTCGAAAGCTTCGTCGATGACAAGAATGCCCTGACGGTCGCACTCGTCAAGGAATCCGGGAGAAGGGGGGTTATGGCTCGTGCGGATGGCATTGAAGCCCGCTTCCTTCATAAGACGTACCTTTCTCGCCTCAGCAGCATCGTAAGAAGCGGCGCCGAGCACGCCGTTGTCATGATGTACGCATGCTCCATTCAGAAGTATGGGCTCGCCATTGAGCTTGAAGCCTTCAGATGCGGAATATGAGATAGTTCGGATACCGAACGTCTCTTTCATCTCATCGATGACCTTGCCGCCATCTTTCAGAGAGAGCGACAGAGTATAGAGTGACGGGGATTCAGGGCTCCAAAGTTTTGGATCGCTCACCTTGACTGTTCCTTCAGCATCAGCTGACTTTACCGGAATCACCGATGAAGCAACCACGGCACCGGACGGATCAAGAACCTTCACATCAGCTTCGAGAGACTTACCTTCTGCAAGGCCTTCCACGTCGAACTTAACATCTACGGTTGCCTCCGACTTGCTTACAGAAGGAGTTGTAATGAAAAGCGACCACGGAGCCACGGCAATCTCACCGGTCTTTATGAGACGGACATGACGATAAATGCCTGAACCGGTATACCAGCGTCCGCTTCTTCCGTGTGAACTGTCGACATCCACCAGAATAGTATTCACTCCTGCGTGCAGATAAGGTGTAATATCATAGATGACGGAGGAATAACCATAAGGACGGAAACCTACTTCCTTACCATTGACCTTAAGGGTCCAGCGCTCGTAGACACCCTCAAAAAGCAGAGAATATTTAGAATCAGCAAGATCCTTGGCCGTGAGGTCGATTTTCTTCTCATACGTACCCTTTCCTCGGGTGACGAAACCGCCCTCATTGTGGGCAGTGGCCTTACTGTCGAACGGAAGTTCGATACTCCAGTCATGTGGAAGATCGACGGTCTTGGTGAAAGGCTGGACCACAGATCCAGAATCGGGCACGAGAGAGAAAGTCCATCCGTCGTTAAGTAGGAGGGATTCACGTGCGTTCGCCGGCAGTGCAAGCAGAGAAGTAGCTGCAACTGTTAAAATCAATTTGTATTTAAGCATGGTTGTATTGTTGTTAAGTTTCGGGCTTATACCCTCAACACTGTGTTGACGATGAAAAAAGACAGCAAAATTAATATTCGATATCCGTCCAGGCGGGAGGATTGACGCCCATGAGATGACGGACGAAGAAATCATAACGTTTATGCTCTCCGAATGATTCACCCAGCGTGTGGGCAGCTCCGGGAATCACCACAAGCTCGAAATCCTTGTTGGCCTTGATCAGGGCGTCGGCTACCTGCATAGTGGATGCGGGATCTACGTTGTCGTCAAGTTCCCCGACCACAAGCATTAGCGGGCGTGAAAGGAGATGAGCGTTCTCTACATTCGATGCCTCGATATAGGAATCGTCGATCGGATAACCGAGCCATTGCTCGTTCCACCATATCTTGTCCATACGGTTATCATGGCAACCGCATGCTGAATAAGCGGCCTTGTAAAACTCAGGATGATGCAGCACTGCAGTAGTGGACTCCTGTCCCCCAGCTGAGGCTCCGAAGATTCCCACCCTCTCTATATCCATGTAAGGATATTTTTCACCTGCTGCCTTTATCCATGAAATATGATCAGGAAGTCCGGCATCCACGAGATTCTTGTAGCAGACATTTTCAAACTCCCTTGAGCGGAAGGAGGTTCCCATTCCATCGACCATAACCACGATGAAACCGAGCTCGGCAAGCGCGCTCATATTCCTGTTCAGTCCAACAAACGATTTCGGCACATACTGGTCGCCCGGTCCCTGATAGATGTACTCGACTATGGGATATTTTTTGTTTTCATCGAAATTTGACGGACGGTAGATAACGCCCCACATAGGTGTCTTACCGTCGCGGCCTGGAGCGACAAACACTTCCGGAGCTTTCCAGCCGGCATCTATGAGGGCTGAGAGATCGGCCACAGCCACATCCATTATGACCTTGCCTGAAGATGCATCGCGAAGACACGTCACCGGCGCAGACGAGACAGTGGAATATGTATCTACGAGATACTTGAAATCAGGAGAGAAGACCGCGCGGTGTGTTCCCGGCGCAGGAGTCAGGTCGGTCATTCCGGTTCCGTCGAAATTGATCACATAGTAACGTATGAAATACGGATCCTCATCCTTGTTGACTCCATTTGCAGAGAAATAGATCTTTCCGTTCTTCTCATCGACATTGACCACATCGCGCACATACCAGTCGCCCTTGGTGATCTGATGGGTCGCCTTGCCTGTAGTCCTGTCATACATGTACAGATGATTAAAGTTATCACGCTCGCTGCTCCAGATGATACGCTTTCCGTCTTCAAGATAATGACGGAAAATGCGGGAATAGTTGACATATTTGTCGTGAGACTCCTCTACGAGCGGACGCACTGTGCCATCAGAAGCCGACATCTCGAGGATACGATAGTTTTTATGGCCGCGTTCGTTGTATTCGAAAGTAATCGCCTCACTGTCAGCATTCCACATCGGACCATAAAGGTCATACTGACGGTCAAACATCCTGGTGTCGGGCACTATGACGACAGCCTTCTCCACGTCGGCTATCACCGGAAGCTTAAACCTAAGCTCGTCGCCCGGCTTTGCATATTCCTGCTTATGGAGTATCGGCTGGCTACCCTGTGCCGGTGAGGACTCAACATAGTAGACATAACGTTTTTCTACTGGCTTAATCTTGTTGACGGCAAATTTCCTGCTGTCGGGCGCCCAGTAAATATATGATGAATAGTAGTTGCCTATGGTTCCATCGGTAGTCAGTTGAGTGACTACACCTGTCTTCAGATCACGCACACAGAGATTGTGGTCGCGGACAAACGCCACTTTACTGCCGTCAGGTGAAGTGACCGGACCGAAATCCTTCTCCTCATCCACCACCATCCAATGTGGCTGTGCCGGAGGCGTTGTCACCGCTCCCCTATCGGCCAGATGATACTTTCCGCTTTTGATGAATGTCCACATCCTGCCGTCAAGATCAAACCACAGAGTATCGAGATTTGCAGATACTCTAAGCCGCTCAAGTGCGGGATTACGGAGATCCACATTATCGATACCATTCGCCTTGAAGGCATCAGCAAGAGATTTGGCGTCGAAAAGAGGTGATCTTTTCCTTTTCGCCGCATCCACTACAGTATAGGACCTCGCACCATCAGGACTTTCATCGATATACCAGAACTTATCTGTTCCTTCGATCCAATGTGGAGTAATCCTTGCGTTCGGAACATAGCCATAGTTATATTTCCGGGCAAGTCCGAAGGCCCGGTTGTAGTCTTCAAGCGTACCTTGGGCGATCGCAGGCAGCGATAATGCAGTCAGGAGGCTGACATATATTAGTTTCCTTAAATTCACCATCTGATCTTGATTCAGTGATCTCAGACTTGCGTCCTCATCACGGTATTGATGATTATAAAAGTTATAAAATGCAAATTTAATGAAATTTTATGACAATTCAGCATCTAAAGAGGATTTATCAAAGAAAATGAGCCTTTTTATGGATTTAATTGTTATACTGAAAAAAATTTGACCTTTATCAACTATATTATTATGAAAACATCAGATCGCATTCGCCATTTCTTCCACGTTGTCTCCAACGTGCGACCGATCATATGGATCGGCTCCTACATAGC
>JAIECF010000043.1 GCA_029068655.1 Muribaculaceae bacterium
TTGCTTAACTTTGCACTCAGAAAAATAAGTCTAAGAAAACACAAGCTACAGAAACCGATGATACAGACTATTCAAAAGCGCGACGGCCGCATTGTAGGCTACAATGAAGAGAAGATCAAGGCCGCGATTCGCAAGGCTATGATCGCCACTTCCAACGGTGAGGATGAATCACTCATTCAACGCATCACCGACCGTATCGGCATGACCGGGAAAGAGCGAATGACTGTGGAGGATATTCAAGACCGCGTGGAGATAGAGCTGATGAAGTCAGCCCGCAAGGATGTAGCGAAGAAATATATCGCATACCGCGATCAGAGATCAATAGCACGGCGTGCAAAGACCCGCGACATATTTCTTGAGATCATTGAGACAAAAAACAATGATATCACAAGAGAGAACGCCAACATGAACGCCGATACTCCGGCCGGCATGATGATGAAATTCGCATCGGAAACGACAAAACCTTTTGTAGACGACTATCTCCTTGACCCGGAGGTGAAGCAGGCCGTGAAGAACAATTATCTGCACATTCACGACAAGGACTACTATCCTACCAAAAGCCTTACCTGCGTGCAACATCCTCTCGACCACCTGCTCGAAAACGGCTACGTAGCCGGCCACGCTGAAAGCCGCGCACCCAAACGCATAGAAACCGCAGGGGTGATTGCTTGTATTTCTCTTGAGACTGCACAGAACGAGATGCATGGAGGCCAGGCTATACCAGCATTTGATTTTTATCTCGCGCCATTCGTACGCACTTCCTTAAAGGAAGAAATACGGACGCTCGAAGCTCTCACCGGAAATGACCTTTCACATCTATATGATGCCGAAATCAAGGATTATGTAAAAAAAGACCTTGAGGGTCTTGAGGGAGAAGAACGTCTTTTACAACATGCAGTAAACCGTACCGTAAGCCGGGTACATCAGGCCATGGAGGCATTCATTCATAATATGAACACTATCCATTCCCGTGGAGGCAATCAAGTGGTATTCAGCTCCATCAACTATGGCACGGACACTTCGGCGGAGGGGCGTTGCGTGATCAGGGAGTTGCTTAACTGTACCTATGAAGGTGTTGGCAATGGAGCTACCGCTATCTTCCCTATACAGATATGGAAAAAGAAGCGCGGGGTCAGCTATCTTCCGGAAGATCCGAACTATGATCTCTACCGCCTTGCCTGCAAGGTGGCAGCTAAGAGATTCTTCCCAAACTTCCTGAACCTTGATGCTTCATTCAACAAGCATGAGCTTTGGAAAGCTGACGATCCGCGCCGATTCGAATATGAAGTGGCCACAATGGGCTGCCGAACGCGCGTGTTTGAGAACCGCTATGGTAAAAAGACATCTATAGGCAGGGGCAACCTCTCTTTCTCCACCATCAACATAGTGCGTCTCGCAATAGAATGCATGGGTATCAAGAACGAAGAGGAACGTATTGAAAGATTCTTCGAGCGTCTTGACGATATCCTTGATATTACGGCTAAACAGCTCGATGACCGTTACCAGTTTCAAAAAACCGCTCTGGCGAAGCAATTTCCACTTGTCATGAGCACACTTTGGAATGGAGCTGAATGTCTTGGACCGAACGATACGATAGAAAGCGTCATCAATCAAGGGACTCTTGGCATAGGGTTTATAGGATTGGCAGAATGTCTTATAGCACTCACAGGCAAACACCACGGAGAAAGTGAGGAAGCACAGAAACTCGGTCTGCGAATAGTGGGACATATGCGATCCCGTGTCAATGAGTTCTGCGAACTTTACGGCCATAATTACTCAGTTCTCGCTACTCCCGCCGAGGGACTTAGCGGACGGTTCACAAAGCGCGACCGCGCTACTTTCGGAGTTATAGAAGGTATTACAGACAAGGATTATTACACAAACTCCAATCATGTACCTGTATATTATCACTGTTCTCCACGACACAAGGCCAAGGTGGAGGCTCCTTATCATGAACTGACCCGAGGAGGGCACATATTTTATGTTGAGATCGATGGGGACGCCACTCACAATGAGGAGTGCATCATGCAGATAGTAGACATGATGGATAAATATAATATGGGATATGGTTCGGTCAACCACAACCGCAATCACTGTCCTAAATGCGGCTATGAGAATGCTGACATGGAGATGAAAGAATGCCCCAAATGCGGAGGAAAATTCGAGACCATACAGAGAATTACCGGCTATCTCGTAGGCACTACTGACCGATGGAATTCCGGTAAACTCGCCGAACTCCGTGACCGCGTAGTCCACAAATGAAATACAGAGTATTAGACATAATAAAAGGCACAACAGTTGACGGTCCGGGATTCCGGACCGCCATCTATTTTGCCGGCTGCCGCCATCAGTGCCCCAGTTGCCATAACCCACAATCATGGGATTTCAACAACGGAACCGAAAAAACCCTTGAGGAACTAATGAAAATAATCGAGGAGGAGGAATTTGACGTAACTCTAACTGGTGGTGATCCCCTTTATCGTCCGGAAGAAATAGCAGAACTCGCCAAGGCAATACATGAATCAGGACACAAAGTCTGGCTCTACACTGGCTTCACCATAGAGCAAATCAAGGCTTCCGAGAGATTGTCGCTTCCTCTCCCCTATCTGGATGTAATCGTCGACGGTCCTTATATCGAAGCGCTCCGTGACCCGGACCTTTTGTTCCGCGGCAGTTCCAACCAGCGCATCATCCAAATATCCTCACTTGGTTCTTGACCCTTGACATTGATCCTCAATCTTTCGCTGAAGGCTTACCGTCGCTCCATGACTGAAGACGATCATATTCCTCTTTAGTGATTCGCATGAATGAGCCGTGCTGAGGACGCTTAACTCCCTTTATATTTTGCGGATTGCGGAAATTGCGCATATTTTCATCGGCTTCACATATGCGGTAGTTGCGTGGTTTCGACGAATACTCTATGTATCCGATATGCCAGGTGTCTTCTCCCGGTAGACGAAACGCCGAAACTCCCTCACATTTCTTATTGCCCTCGAAATTGATGTAATCATCTTCGACAGGTTCACTCCAGGGCCCTGTGAGACGGGGGCTGAAAGCTGTGAAAAGTCCCGGTTTGCCACCCTCTTTCTTTATCATCATATGCCACATGCCATCGGCAGGCACCCAGTTAATGTCTGCATCAATAGTGGCATAACCCCAGTCAAACAGCAGTTTCGGTTGGGTCAGCTTAGTGAAGGTTTCGTCAGCATATGAATAATACATTCTGTCATAAGGTTCCTCATCACGGTTCCACATGGAGTAATATATCATATATCCACCCTTCTTACCGTCTGGCCATTCATAAGTGGCGTCCCACATGATCTGTGGTGCCCAGACGCGATTAATGGTTGACCAGTCATTATAGACGCTTTCCTCTTCAGGATCTGAAAAGATTTCTTTCCCTTTGCGGTAATCAAACGATGTTGACATCCAATTTATAAGATCATCACTCGTCAGCAGACATATACCGAAGTTATCCCACGTCTCCTTCTTGCCAAGTCGTTTGCGGGCAGCCTCATTGGCCTCCATATCTGTACATACCATAATAAACCCCTTGTCATCATGCCTTCGACAGATAAAAGCATCACGTGTGCGACCTTCGATTGGAGCCATCAGTTTATCACTGAAAATGGAATCGCCCTGCAGAAGGTCATGGTATTCTATTCCGTCCTCGCTAATCGCATAAGCAGTCCAGGCAGGACCAGCATCATTCATATGGCAAAACAGCATATGGTCTCCCTTCTGGAGATTGCCAACTTCCACCGGAATATTATCTATAGCTGAGGCGGAAGTAATCATTGTGGCAAACATACTACAGGCCAATATCAGTCTTTTCATATAAATATTCTTTAAAGACAACTATTTGTAATATTCATTCTTTACATTTATTTTGCAAGGTGAGTCACATGGTTTAATCCCTGCTCAGTCTATCCAATGCATTCTTTGCCCTTTCATCACCCTGATCAGCAGCAAGCCTATACCATCTTTGTGCTTCATTCAGATCTTTTTTTACATAAGTTCCATTCTCATACATCACACCAAGATTGTACTGAGCGTTTCGATTTCGCTGATCAGCTGCTTTATAATACAGATTGTAGGCTTCGGCTCTGTTTAGAGGTAATCCACCAAACCCTTTTTCATACATATATCCAAGATTGCACATTCCATCTGAAGAGCCTTGATCGGCAGCCGCTTCATACCATTTAACAGCCATATGATGATCTTTTTCAACTCCACGACCATAAAAATACATGTCGCCAAGATGGAGTTGAGCAAAGACTAAGCCCTGATTTGCCGCCTCCCGATACCATTTGATGGCCTCTTTATAATTATTGGAATTGCCATACTCTCCATTTTCATACATTTGTGCAAGTTGAGCCTGCGCCTGAGCAACCCCATTCTCAGCAGCTTTGCGATACCATTCCAAGGCCTTCTTAATATCTTTCTTCACTCCTTCACCCCTGTAGAATGCCTGTCCGGTAAAATACTGTGCTTTAGCGAATCCTTGTTCCGCAGCTTTATTATACCACTCAAAAGCCTTTTGGGAATTTTGATTTGTGCCTTTTCCATGTCCGTGCAGATAGCCGAGCGAATACATAGCTTCTACATGTCCCCTTAGAGCTGCTTGCTCATACCATTTGAGAGCTTCCACATAATTGAGTCTCGCTCCATTTCTCCCATAATAATGATCCTCTCCCTTTTGAAAAAGATCATTGGCCGACATTTCTTTGATGACTTCCTCTATGGCATTGGTAGTATTCTCATCAATCGGATAAACAGCACTGATTAGGGCTGATGAGTCCGATGGCTTATGGGTGAATCTGAAGTCGGTCACCAATGAACCAACCTTGACGGGATACTGACTGGATTCGGTAGCGTAATAGGTATCATGCACCAGTCCATCGATCATATCCGGAAAAGATGCTGTGCGGTTTACATTCCTGATGAATGCCTCGGCAAAAGGAGAATTACCATCCCACTCTCCGTCTTTCGCTTTGGCTCCCGATTGAGTACCGAAAAGAATGACTGTGCCCGGTTTGCCTTCCAAGACCATATTCTCTATTTCCTGCGCAGAATCCCCTACTATTTCCCGACATGCATCGAAGAAGAATATCCTTGACCTACATCTGGATTTCCCTGCATCTTCTGAGTTCACCAGATTCTCTAATTTTTGAACTATGAAATTGCAGCTCACGCAGTCGATAAGCCCTTTTTCTTGTTCCTCAGGATCATAGTCTACAGGCAAGAGATAACTTACAGCTTTGTCTTGTATACCATGTCCCGCAAAATATACAAGTGCAACATCGTAATTTCTCGCATGTCCGGCGAACTTATTCAATCCGGCTTGCAATTCCGAATAGTCGGAATCATATAGTTCTATGATATCGAAACCTAATGCGAAGAGAGCATCCGATATATCTTCTGCATCCTTCTGAGCGCTTTTCAACGGAGCCATATGAGGATAATTCTGATTCCCTATGATCAGTGCAATCCGCTTTTCCGGGAAAGAAATTGAATCAGGATTACGCTCAAGACATATATAGTCATACACTCCTCTTGTCGAACCCTTGATCCTGTCCACGAAGAAGTCATATAAGCTTTTCAACATACCCTTATTCTCGCTTGTACGTTTAGATAGTCTCTCTAATTTCTTGGTCTCAGTATTCTGCACAAGCATCCATTGCTTTCTGTCGCTCCAATGTATCTCTTCCCCTGCCAAGAAAGATTCACCTTCCTTGTATTGACCATTGCCTATCTTTATGGTAGGAGTAGAAAGTTTTTCAATATGATAGAGCGTTTTTTTAGTAACTTTATGATTATCTATGGCATAAACGGAGCCAAAGACAAGAATCATCAATAAGATAAACGTGCTTAATTTTTTATTCATATGATGTCGGGGTGTTTTCAGATATGGTAGTTATATCTTGTGTATCCTCGTCTGCTTTCGACTTAGATTCAGAAAAAATATTTCTATTCTTCTTGAATTCGGCATATTCCTTAGGCATACTTAGCAATGAGAAGATAAATGCAGGAATAATGATAATGACGGAAGCGCCGAACTTACGGAATACTACGAGTTTTATTATAAACATCACTATACTCCATCCGAAATTGAGCAATATAAAGACTATCAGGGGATGGTGTAGGAGCTTTTTCCTTAATCTCTCAGGTATTTCAAGAGAGCCGGAATAAAGAATCAGATAAGCGCATACTCCATAAACTGCCAACAGAAACAGAACAAGACGCCAGTCTACAATATGTCTCCCTTTTGCAAGAGCCTGATATGCCCTGACGTTCAGCACAGGTCCAGCTACTCTCCCGGCATATGTAGTGTGCACGTCATTCACCATATCTCCGACTACCACAATCCTACCGTTCATGCGCTCTGCTATATCCTTTTCATCATAGATCTTTAAGGTCTCACCTTCAAACGCCGGATGTCTGAGATTTATGTCATCGGACGAAAAGGTAAGAAACTGCAGATTATTGCACAGTCGACCATTTGAAAAAAAGAATGGACCGACTCTTTTGATATCTCCTCCATCCATATCTCCGAACATCTTCAAGGCAACCGAAATGGAGTCATTCTGAAGATAACTGTACTTTGTAAATCCCGAGAAATACGTAGTCATGTAGTCAGCGTAGCCGGCATGTTTAAGCAGTGAGCGATCAGCGATCTCGTAATCGTCACTTTCTTTATGGGTCGACACCACGACATTTCGCATACTCTTGATTTTTGCGAAAAGAATGGAATCCATTTCTGATTCGAAACCCTTTTCAAATCTGACATCAAGAAATAGATAACGATAGTTTGACTTTTCTGCTATATCAAGAATTTTGAGCAATGTCTGCCTGGAAGTACCGACTGCACTTCCTATTGAGTCCCATCCTCTTGCTGAATTCATGTTTTGTACTCTCACATCGACGAGTTCCTTATCATATGCTACATTGATATATTCCACTTCGTCATTATCTTCATCTTCTTGATCAGGAAGCATACTCATCATAATGGAAAGCATAGAGGAGTCATCAAACAGAAATCCGACCCAGTTACCAACAAAATACTCCGCTATGAGAATTGCCGCTGCTATTGCAACGGAAACGCCGACGCGCTTCATCGTCATTAGTAGTATTGCTGGGATTGTTATTCTATTCATCATCTGCAAAGTTACAATAAAATCCCAACATTTCAAAATAAAAATAAATCTCCGACTCTTTTTTCTCTACTTATTATATATGGATAAGCAAAATGCTGGATAGTCTGAGGGGCGTTGGCAATTGTGCAGCTTTATAAGATAATCCACCACATACATGAAGATCATATCATATAACATTCTCGTCTACACATATTTGCTAATCTCCGATGAGGCAGATGTTGGCACAGTCAAGACAAAGGGAATCCTTGATCTCGAAGTGTGGATTACCCCCCTTAGCATCAGCCATAATACAGTGTGGATCGTCGTTTTTACAATGGGGACAACCATAGAAGCCATGACAGAATTCATGAGCTGCCAGTTTCCACAGGTCTTTATTCCTTTTAAGGCGGTAGGTAGAAACTACACTTGAATCTCCATATTTATGCCCAAGGAATGATAGGCCGAGAATACCATAATCAGACTTGCCATGAACACTTGTTGAAATATCGTTATTTGTTACACCCACAATATGGTATGCCCAATGCTTTGGATCTTTTTCCTTAGCTTTTTTCTTAGCAATTTCAGAATAATTATTTCTTAACGTTCTAAGTATCTTATCAGCGCGGAAGCGTGTTTTAGCATCGTTGAAGCAGCTGTCAGGCGTTTTCATATGGTCAAGTATCTCGACAAAATATAGTTCCCACTGCTTGTCGGTGAATTTCGTAGCGAAATCTTCCTTCAGTTGTTGCATGGTTGCATATGAAACTCCGTCCATAGGTACGAGAAACACAGTTATAACCGGAGGTCCATGATAAGGTAGTTCCTCATCTTTTTCTGCTTCATTCCCTTTGCATGCGCTCAAGAGTAAAGATAGTGCTACGACTGCCCCAAAAGCAATCTTTCCTACTCCTGATTTAAAGC
>JAIECF010000044.1 GCA_029068655.1 Muribaculaceae bacterium
GTCTCGCGTGAAGCGACAGTGGAGCGAGTGATGAAGACTTCGTCGTTAGACATGTCTTTGAACGCCACTTCGCGGTAGCTGGAAGGATGGATGTCTTTTTTCATTTTAATTTTCTGCAGTTAATTATTTTTTGTTTTTTTCTCGACAGGTCGCGATCCCGTCGAATTGGCGCTGCAAAATTACAAAAAAATCCTGACCTGACCAAATATTTTTAGATTAACTTGCGAGGAAGAGGATGAGGAGCTGTGCCACTATCACTCGCATGAACATCGTAAGCGGGTAGACCGTGGAGTAGGCTACGGCCGGAGCGTCATTGTTGGCTACCTTGTTGGCGTAGGCAAGAGCCGGAGGATCGGTATAGTTTCCACTTAGCATACCAATAATAGCAAGATAGTTCATCTTATATTTCCATCGAGCTATGACGCCGACCACGAGAAGCGGGATGAGGGTAATGATAAGTCCATAGCCTACCCACATGGCACCTCTTATGTTAAATACTGTGGCCGCAAAATCCTTGCCGGCTGCGATGCCGACTGATGCAAGGAAGAGGCATATGCCGATCTCTCGCAGAAGCAAGTTAGCCGAGGAATTAGTGTAGGTCACCAGATGGATCTTCGTGCCGAACGCGCTGATGAGGATTGCCACTACAAGCGGACCGCCGGCGAGTCCAAGTTTCATAGGCACAGACATTCCGGGGAGATAGATAGGTATGCTTCCGACAACGATACCGATGAATATGCCGACAAACATAGTGAACAGGTTGGGTTCATTGAGGCGCTTCATCGAATTTCCGAGTCGGTCACCGAGTCGCTGGATGTCTTCCGGCTTACCTACGACTGTGAGTCGGTCGCCGAGCTGAAGCCTGAGATTGGCAGTGGCGAGAAGATCGACTCCGGCTCGTGTGACTCGCGTGACGTTGAGCTTGTAGCCCATACGTAGGCGTAGACTGCCAAGTTTAACTCCGTTGTAGTCGGTCTTTGTCACAACAATCTTACGTGAGACTACCGGACCCTGTACCATTTCCCATTTCTTCTCAACTTTCGGACCTATGAAGCGGTTGAAGGTTTCTTCGTCCTGCACCGAGCAAACGAGCAGAATAAGGTCACCGAGCTCGAGAGTGTCTGTCGATTTGGGAATTACTATTGTGCCATCGGGTTTTTCCATCCTGGAGATCACGAAGTTAGCATTGATGATGTCATGTATCTTGCGGATGTCGAGACCTGCCATCAATTCGTTTGTCACTTTCAGGGTGACCACGTGGGGAGCAAGCTGGGAGTCTTTTGTCTCATTCTCCACTTCCTCTATCTCTTTTTTCAGATCGATCTTGAAGAATACCTTGATTAGGATCAGCGACAGGATTATGCCTACGACTCCGAGCGGATATGCTGCGGCATAGCCCATTGCCATGTCTTGAGATATGGTGCTCGCGTTCTCGTTGATCTGTAGTACTGTCTGCTGTGCGGCACCAAGTCCGGGTGTATTGGTTACTGCGCCACTCATGATCCCTACCATCTCAGGAAGCGATGTGTTGCCGTCTGCTCCTCCTTGAATATAATAGATAGCAACAGCGATGACTGCGTTGAGTAACACACCGGTCACAGCAAGCATGTTCATCCTCACTCCACCTTCCTTGAAGGAGGAGAAAAAACCGGGACCAACCTGCATACCAATCGAGAAGATGAAGAGAATCAGACCGAAATCACGTAGGAAATGAAGTATATCATGATGAACCATATATCCGAAATGACCCAGAAGGATACCGACGAAGAGAACAAAAGTCACTCCGAGCGACACACCACAGATCTTGATCTTTCCGAGATATATTCCGGCGAATATTATGAAGCTATAAAGCATTACCGCCGAGGCGAGGGAATCATTGCCCGGCGATAAAAGTTCTATCAACCATTCCATTGTATTGGTTACAAAAAATGTTGGAATCTAAAAAATGTCTGTCGAAACTCTATTTATAGGTGTATCTCCAGCCTCCTGCATTATTCATGGAGGCTGGAGAGGATATTTCAGGTTCGTTTAACGTAATATGTCAAACGAAGAATACAAGAATCATTCGTATTCGATCAGATCCTGATCTGTCGCAACCACGTCGCCGACATTGACGAGCACCTGCTTCACGGTGCCCTCTATCTCTGACTCGAGGTCATTTTCCATTTTCATTGCCTCGTAGACAAGCACTTTCTGATGTACTTTTACCTTGTCGCCTGGTTTAACATCGATCTCTATGATAGTTCCGCCCATTGGAGCCTTTAGGGTAGGGCCGGTCACCGGATCGTAGGGGCAGTTGGCTGCGGCCTCAGCTTCAGCAAGAGCTGCGGCAGCTGCGTTGGCTGCATCAAACTCGGCCTTACGCTTATTTTTGAGGAAACCTGTAGCAACCGCAGGAAGGAGTTCGAGTAGGAGGTATTCCTCATCGTTCTGGGCAAGCTTAACGCCTCCGTATTCTTCGAGTACAGGGTTTTCCGGCTGTTTGAACTGGCTGACGTCATATGGTTTTTCTTCAGGACTTCCAGTAATCTGCTCACGGAACGCCGGATCGATCTCTACTGGTGTCTTACCATATTCGCCTTTAACGAGGCCGACAAACTGGTTGTTCTTGTTAGAGTAGTCTGCTGCTCCTTTGCGGCGGTCAAGAGCAAGAGCCACAGCTTGAGAGCCTACGATCTGGCTTGTAGGAGTCACGAGAGGCACAAGTCCTGCGTCACGTCGAACTTTCGGGATAAGAGCCATTGCCTCGTCAAGAACATCTTCGGCATGAAGGGCGCGAAGATTCGCTACCATGTTGGAATACATACCACCCGGGACCTCAGCATTCTTCACGAGTTCGTTTGGTTTCGGGAAGCCGAAGTAAGCCTCGATCTTATGGCATGCGTCGAGGAGTTCTTCTTCGCGATTGTTGGTTGCAGCCTCGATCGCACGGTCGAACTCTTCGTTGATTTCAGCAGGCATAGCGGCGTAGGCCTCATCGAAATCTTTCGGCCACTTGTCTTTGTTTAGGTCGAATGCAGCCAGACTCTGGCGGGCTTCTACAAGACCCTTACGGATTTTGGCTACGGCGTCCATGTTGACTTCGAGCTCAATTCCGAGTTTCTGGCAGAAAATCCATATAAGCTCGATGGCCGGAGCTGCGGAGCCACCGCCAAACCACCATATATTTGTATCGACGATATCAACTCCCTTGATTATACCTGTGAGCACGGATGCAAGGCCATAGCCGGGAGTGCAATGGGTATGGAAGTCTACAGGCACCGTCAGAGCCTGTTTTAACTTTGGCATGAGGCTGAAGATTCGGCTTGGATTTACAAGGCCGGCCATGTCTTTAAGAGTGATCATCTTCGCTCCTATGCGTTCCATCTCCTTGGCTTTATCCACGAAGTAGTCATCGGTGAAGATGAGTTCGGGAGCGGCCGGCTCTTCGTTTCCACCGAAGATACGAGCGAAGAATCCCTTCTTCACCGGTTCTTTCGGTTCCTCCTTAGGATCGACTGTATAGCAGACAGCCGCGTCAGCAATGCCACCGAAGTCGTTGATCATCTTTATGGAGTCTTTGATGTTGTCGATGTCGTTGAGGGCGTCGAATATTCGCATCACGTTAAGGCCGTTCTTGATAGCTTCCTTATAGAAACCCTCGAGCACGCTGTTGGGGTATGGCACGTATCCGAAGAGGTTACGACCACGTGAGAGTGCTGAGAGCAGCGATATTCCTTTCATGTATTCGGAGCAGGTGCGTAGACGGTCCCACGGGCTTTCGCCGAGGTAACGCATCACCGAGTCGGGCACGGCACCCCCCCAGACCTCCATGATGTAGAACTTTGCGTCCTGATAGAGGGGAAGGAGTTTGTCGATGTTTTCCTGTTTCAGACGTGTTGCGAACAGCGACTGCTGTCCGTCGCGCAGGGTCAGGTCTCTTACTTTTAGTGTCTTTGCCATAGATGTCAATTTATGGGTTATTGATTTTTTAGTTTTCGTCGTTGTCAGCGTTTTCGTCGAGTTTCGTCGTTCTATGCCTTTCGATGACAACGACGAAAACGATACCAATCTTTTGGAATTATTCGAAGATTCCTTCTACTGATTCGGCTTGAATCACTTCAACATTGTTGTCCCATACTTCTCCGCTGCAAGCGTCGAATGATGCAGGGAAATCGAACTTAGCTTCCTGACTGTATGGGAGCGACTTGTCAGCGTAGACTTTCTGCATATAGAGGCCGTAGACCGGGAGTGCGGCTCGCGCGCCCTGGCCAAGGGCCATGGTGTTGAAGTGAATGTAGCGTTCATCGCCGCCAACCCATACGCCGGTCACAAGATCCGGGGTGAAGCCCATAAACCAGCTGTCGGAATTTGAGTTGGTCGTACCGGTCTTGCCTCCCATCTGTGCTGATATGCCGTAGCGGCTGCGTAGACTGGCGCCGGTGCCGCTTTCCACTACGCTCATAAGCATCGAAAGTATCTTCCAGTAGCTTTGCTCGCTGGTCACCTCAGTGCGGTGAGGGGTGGCGTTGTAGATCATATTACCTTGGTTGTCTTCGATTTTTGTCACAAATACAGGATCAGTACGTATGCCTTTGTTGGCGAAAGTCGTATATGCTCCCACCATGTCTCGCACGGGCACGTCGACTGTGCCCAGACAGAGAGGCATATACGCCTCGATATGTCCGGTAAGTCCGAAAACCCTCATTTTGTTGGCAAGATTGATAGGTTTCAGTTCGTTGACAAGTCTTGCCGATATCCAGTTGTTGGAGTTGGTCAACGCCCAATGGAGTGTCACCATCTCACCTACATGTCCTCCTCCGCTGTTTCGTGGACTCCATCCGTTGAAGGTAGGCTGAGTATTAAGGAATTTCGAACAGGGAGTGAAATCCTGTTCCATTGCCAGTGTGTATAAGAATGGTTTAGCTGTAGATCCGATCTGTCGTTTTCCTCGGCTTACCATATCGTACTGGAACCATTGGAAGTCAGGACCTCCTACATAAGCCTTCACATTACCCGTATGCGGATCCATGCTCATGAGACCGGTGCGGAGGATCGATTTCATGTAAAGGAGAGAATCTCGTGGTGTCATTGTCACGGTTTTGCTTCCCGGCACAGTTTTACCGTCTTCTTTTACATAGGCGAACACCTCCATCTCTACCGGAGTATTGAAGGCCCGGTCGATCTCGTCGGTGGTGTGGCCGGCGAGTTTCATTACACGGTAGCGTTCGCTCTGACGGATGGCGTTCTTGATAAGCTGTTCCACTCCTTTAGTGGAGAGTTCTGCCTGGTTGGTGGTGTAAGGACCGTTTTTCTGCCCTTTCTTCTCCTGGAAGAATGCCGGCTGAAGTGTCTCGCCGAGATGCTTGCGTACGGCTTCCTCAGCGTATTCTTGCATATGGAGGTCTATTGTGGAGTATATCTTCAGACCATCGGTGTACAGATTGTAATATGAGCCATCCGGCTTGGGATTCTTCTCAATCCAACCGTATAGAGGATTCTCCTCCCATTGAGTGGAATCTGTGTTGTAGTTGCCCATCGCTATGTCGTAGGCCATCTTGTTGTCGTATTTTGACTTATCGGGACGCTCAGGTTTTTTTGCAGTCATTAGCCGGCGTATTTCCTCACGGAGATATGGAGCAGTGCCCACCTTGTGGTCAACCTTATGGTAGTCGAGTCCGAGGGGAAGTTTCTTTAGTGAGTCGCATTCCTCTTTCGAAAGACGGCCGTCTTTCTCCATTTGTTCAAGCACTGTATTTCGACGGTTGAGAGTGCGCTCGCCGTGTCGGAGAGGATTGAAGTAGCTGGGGTTTTTCAGCATGCCTACGAGCATTGCCGCCTCCTCGCATTTCAGATCGCCCGGTTCTTTCCCGAAGTATACATTCGCTGCAGTCTTTATTCCTACAGCGTTGTTTAGGAAGTCGAAACGGTTGAGATACATGTTTAAGATCTCGTCTTTTGTATAAAAGCGTTCCAACTTTAGGGCGATCATCCATTCAATAGGTTTCTGCATTGCTCGCTTCACAATATTGGCGCTGGGCTGGGAGTACAGCTGTTTTGCGAGCTGCTGGGTGATTGTGGAAGCACCGCCGGACGACTTGTCGCCCATGAGAATTGTCTTCACCATTGTTCGTCCGAGCGCCATGAAGTCAATGCCTGAGTGGGATTCGAATCTCACGTCTTCTGTAGCGATAAGAGCATCAATGACATATGGAGATAGGGCATCATAGTCGGTATATACGCGGTTTCCTGCGCCTGCAAAATATCGGCCGAGTTCCGTAGTTCCGTCAGAGGCATACACCACGCTTGCGAGTTTATCATGAGGATCCTCCAGTTCCTCGATAGGTGGCATATATCCGATCACTCCGTTGTAAACCAACAGCATAAAGATAGCTATAGCGCCTCCGAGAGCGAGGAAAGCAATCCACATCCATTTGATGACGGTGAGGGTCCTGAACCTGTTTTTAGGTTTCGGATTGTCAGTCATCAACAATATATCGTCGTCTTGAGACTGTTTGTTTTTGCTGCTTTTGAATATATTCATTTGAGCTCACATCTGTTTTAATCTGCAAATTTAGTCAATTTTATGGATATGGCAAAAGCATTTTAGTTAAAAGTGCTTTTCAGTTATAAGTTGTCAGTTATAAGTTTTGAGAGTGTGGGTAAGCCGCATGATTAAAGACTCATACATTAGCAAGTCAAACCTCAATCTTCGTCTCGCCCCACTACTCCGGCTGAAACAATATTATCTGTCCGCTATCCACAGTTCAGTTCAAGTCATAAAAAAACTGAGAATTGGAGGCTTTTTTAAGGTTGAGAGTCAAGAGATATGGGGTAAGGGCTTTGGTTTCGAAGGATTCGGGTGGCGGTTTCACCTCCGATATACCTGCTTCGCGAGCGGTCATATGGAGACATGTAGATTTGTCTCTATAAAAATTTGGTCAATTCAATTTGATTTGTTAAATTTGCAGTATGACTCGTAGATATGATATCGATTCCGTTGAGGCTGTCTTCACGCAGTTTCTCAACGAAGGGAAATACAGAAAGACTCCGGAGCGTTTCGCTATCCTTCGTAAGGCTATCGAATTGCATTCACATTTCGAAGTCGATGCGTTGCATATGGCTATCGAAAACGACGGTTACCATGTTAGCCGCGCTACTGTATATAATACAGTTGAGCTGCTGGAGATGGCGGGGATCCTAAAAAAAAATGTATTTGGACAGAATACGGCGATTTATGAGGTGAATCATGACAACCATATTCATCTTGTCTGCAAGAAGTGTGGGAAGATACGTGAAATCGAGAATACTCATATCGCGGGCCATGTGATGCAGCTGGATCCGGAAGATTTTACGCCGGAGAGTTTCTCGATCACGATATATGGAGTATGTGCAGAATGTGCTTCAAAAGATAAAAATTAAAGAAAAAATTGATTGTTTGGTTATGCTTGATGCAACACGACAGATCATGATTAAAACCGACAATCAAAAGACATAGAAACTCAAAAATCTTTAAAACTTAATATCATGGCTAAGGTAAAACCTTTCAGGGGGGTACGCCCTCCTAAACATCTTGTAGAGCAGGTAGCTTCGCGACCCTATGACGTTCTGAATTCTGAAGAGGCCCGTAAAGAGGCTGAGGGCAACGAGAAGTCGCTCTATCATATCATAAAGCCGGAGATTGATTTCGAACCCGGATTCGACGAACATCACCCCGACGTCTATGACAAGGCGGTAGAAAATTTCATGAACTTTCAGGAGAAGGGATGGCTCGTTCAGGATGATAAGGAGAACTACTACATCTACGCGCAGACAATGGATGGCCGAACTCAGTATGGCTTTGTGGTAGGAGCATGGGTCGACGACTATATGCAAGGTCGTATCAAGAAGCACGAGCTGACTCGCCGCGATAAAGAGGAAGACCGCATGAAACATGTGCGCTGCAACAACGCCAATATTGAACCGGTTTTCTTCGCTTTCCCCGACAACGAGACTCTCGAACAGATAATCCGAGACGTGACCAAGGCCGAGCCTGAGTATGATTTCGTGGCTCCGGACGGTTTCGGACATACCTTCTGGGTAATTGATGATGATGCTACAATCGACACTATAACCAAGGAATTCGAGAAGATCGAAGCTCTATACATCGCTGACGGACATCACCGTAGCGCGGCTGCCGCACTCGTGGGCAACGAGAAGGCTCAGAATAATCCGGAACATAAAGGGGACGAGGAGTACAATTATTTCATGGCGGTAGCATTTCCTGCTTCCCATCTGCGCATCATCGACTACAACCGCGTGGTAAAGGACCTCAATGGACTTTCTGAAGAGGAGTTCCTCGCGAAACTTGCCGATAACTTTATTGTTGAGGAAAAAGGAGAGGAGACATATCATCCTGCAGGACTTCATAATTTCGCTCTCTACCTAGGAGGCAAGTGGTATTCTTTGACAGCCAAGGAGGGCACATACGATGACGGGGATCCGATCGGTGTGCTCGATGTAACAGTCTCATCCAACCTTATACTGCGTGATATACTCGGAATTCATGACCTACGGAGCGATAAGCGTATAGATTTCGTGGGAGGAATACGTGGACTCGAGGAACTGAAGCGTCGTGTTGACAACGGAGAGATGAAGATGGCACTGGCTCTATATCCGGTGACTATGGATCAGCTGATCGCTATTGCAGACAGCGGTAATATAATGCCTCCGAAGACAACATGGTTTGAGCCGAAGCTACGGTCTGGACTGGTGATCCACAAGCTGGACTAAGGTTTAAATATTAAAGATAAAAGATTAAATATTAATTGTAAAAGCCCCTGGAAGTTGAATTCCAGGGGCTTTAGCTGTGTATTTACGGACGCACGCGCCGCGCGTCACAACATTCGATTATTAATCTTTAGCGGGAAGATTCGGCTATCCAGGCTGCAAGGCCGGCATTGAAGCTGTCGGCGCCGAGAAGCTTCTCCAGCGGGAGATGCATTCGGTAGCGCCAATAGTGATGGGAGTTGGCCGGTATATTGATGAGTTCGTCGTGAGGATTGTCTCGACGGAGAGTGCCATCGGTGCTGAGCCAGTCCTGAAGAGGCAGGATGCAAAGCATGGAGGGACTCTTAAGGTGAAGGTCAACTATCTTGCCGCATATCCAAGGCTCTGCATAGTATGGCGCCTGACCGGGTTCCTTCAGAGTGTAGTTGAAGAAACGTTGCGTAGCTGCCGGATCCTGCTCCCACCATGCGCGTATGCCGTCCATATCGTGGGTGGAAGTGGTGCAAACGCTATAGTAGGGATAATGCCAGGTCTCACCGAACTCTACTTTCGGATCCTTTGGCATGCGCTGGATCTCAAGAGAGAGTATCTGCAGACGTTTCATCACCTCGGGCACGCAGTCAGGTATCATACCGAGATCTTCGGCGCAGGTGAGCATACCGGTGGAGTCAAGCAGCGGTGGAAGTTTCCACATAGCCTTCCCATACCAGAAATCGTTCATCCTGTGATAGAAGAAGTCATTGTAAAGGCGGTTGAAGCACCAGCGCTCATAGTCTGTAAGAGCCCGGAACTGATATGTGAACTGAGCCGAGATCCTCGGATGGTAGTGACCCTTCTGATATGGATCTTCGATGAATAGGACATCGTCGATTAGACCCATTAGAGCATCCTTGATGCGTGTATTCTTCTCGTCGGGAGCAAGCCGAGAGAAATGATCGACCACCTTTCTCTGGTTATCGACAAATTCCTTCAGACGATAACGTCCGGCACTTATCTCATCAAGATACTCATGCTTCACCTCTTCAGTGTACTCTCCGAAGAAGTCACCGAGCATCCACTCCATAATATAGGGATGCGTCTGGATGTCGGGATTGATCCAAAAGTCGTAATTCTGTTTCAGTTCCTCAGGAGAGAAGGGGAGAGCCGGGTTGAAGTATCCGAGAAGACCATGGACTGCCGACATCGGAATCTGCCAGATGCGGAAGAATCCAAGTATATGATCGATACGATAAGCGTCGAAATACTCTGCCATCTTCTGGAATCGTTGTTTCCACCACTTGAAGCCATCTCGCGCCATCTCATCCCAGTTGTAGGTTGGAAAGCCCCAGTTCTGTCCGAGTACGGAGAAGTCATCCGGGGGCGCTCCCGCCTGGCAGTCCATATTGAAGAGTCTAGGGTCCTTCCAAGCGTCAACACTCTCACGTCCGATTCCGATAGGAATATCTCCTTTAAGGACGATGCCGTGTTGATGCGCGTAGTCGCGTACCTCACGCAGCTGGCGGTCAAGATGGAACTGTACGTAATAATAGTATAGGATATCATATTCGTTGGCCGCTATGAACTCTTCCACCTTCTTTTCGTCATAGACGGAATATTCGCCCCATTTGGAATTGTCGGCAGTATGAAAGCGGTCACGAAGCACAGACCAGGCGGCATATGAACGTAGCCAGTATTCGTTGCGCTCTACAAATTTCTTATATTCCGCACTCTCACGGGTCTTCTTTCCCTGCTCGGCATATATTTCGCGTAGATATGCATTCTTGAGATTGTTGACTGCTTCGTAGTCGATCTGGCAAAGCTCATTGAGCTTCTCGATCTCCGCAGTGTAGTAGTCGCGGCGCTCCTTATCCTTGATGGCACCTACGGCTTTCAGACGGATATACATCGGATGGAGTGCGAAAGTTGAATTGGCGCTGTAGGGATAGGAATCTGTCCATGTACCAGTCTTGGTGGTGTCGTTGATAGGAAGAACCTGAACAATCTTCTGGCCTGTCAGCACACACCAGTCAACCATTTTTTTGAGATCATAAAAATCGCCTACACCGGCATCTTCATGAGTACGGAGCGAGAAAACCGGAATCGCTGTGCCGGCGCCTTTCCATGACTTACGGGGATTCTCGAAACGCATACCGTCGAAGACGAGTACCGTATCCTTCTCTTTAGGGAAAAAGTCAAGGCGACGGTTGTCTCTCGCTTCCCAGTCTTTAGGCTTGCGTGTTTTCTTATCAAGAATCACGAACTTATACTCGAACGGGAGCTTTATATCCTTCATATCGAGGGCGATCTCCCAGAGCGGATAGCTTGCATCGTTGAAGGTCAGGGCTTTCTCTGGATTCCACGATCCAAGAGCACGTGGTTCGCCGCAGATGGCGAGCACCTCGTCGGGACGCACCATAGGGGCGGCGACCTTGAAAAGTACGGTTCCTGCCTTCGGACATAGGGGCTGGTCGCGGAAATTTCGGCTCAGCATGCCGTCGACAAACGCCGATGACCAGTAGGGTTTATCACCGGGTATGTCCTGCCAGAATGCATGGATATCGAAGTGGTTTATGCCGGGAGCCGCTACAAAGCGGTGAGGAGCACCCCATTCCTCACGCCATTCCTTACCTTCCGCTTTTACGATGAAGCGGTAGGAGAAGGAGTTCACCGATGCCGGAACGTCAAGAGTTATGGTCCAGATATCCGGAGCCGTCATTTCGAGCATAGGCGCCTTGTGAGGATCACCGGAGCCGAGCTTTGGGATAGAACCGCTGATATAAACAGCCTCTCCCCATTGGGTGTGGTAGCCGATATGGATCTTGATCTTCATGGTTTTTGAGTTTTCAGTTATCAGTTTTCAGTTATCAGAATGCAGATGCCTCGCATAAGCTCGGCGCCTGGTCATAAAAAAGGGTGCGCACTTTAGCCGCAGCGGGAGTTACCGCAAGTGGTGCAGATAAGACACCCCTCTTGATAAACAAGTGTCTCGGCCCCACAGTTCGGACATTTTCCACTTCCTGCAGTACCATTCGGTATATATTTTTTCAAAGCACGCTCCACACCGTTCTTCCAGGTATTGATGCTGTTTGAGTCAAGTTCCAGTCCCTGAACGAGTTTGATCACCTGATCGATGGGCATTCCATAGCGAAGGACTCCGGAAATGAGTTTAGCATAATTCCAGAATTCCGGCTTGAATTTTTCACTCAGACCCTCGATCGTGGTCTTGTAACCGCGCTTGTTGATAAACTGAAAATCATATCGCTTACGGCCGTCGGGGAGAACCTGCTTAATGATCTTGCCGTGGTTGATGCTCTTCGGGCAGAAGATACCGTCTTCATCGTCAGCGAGACCTGTGAAGATCTCATATGGCTTACCATCTACAAGACCCACGAAAGCGATCCACTTCTCTTTATTGTTCTGGAATCGGACCACGTCGGCCTCAAGTTCGGTGGGACGTTTCACCACATGGTCGGGAGTATGGATGAGATGTGGCTTATGGTCCTCCTTTTTCTTCACGGCTTCAAGCACGTTGTTGCGCGATCCGTCGCGGTAGACTGTACATCCTTTGCATCCGGCCTTCCATGCCTCCATGTAGAGGTTTCCAACCATTTCCTCCGATATGTCGGAGGGAAGATTTATGGTCACGGAAATGGAGTGGTCTACCCATTTCTGCACTGCTCCCTGCATGCGCACCTTTTCCATCCAGTCAATGTCATTTGACGTAGCCTTGTAGTAAGGAGAGCGCTTCACGAGCTCGTCGACCTCTTCCTGAGTCATGTTCTTCTTCGGCTCCATGCCGTTGATACGCATCCATTCGATAAACTTAGGATGGTAGACAAGGAATTCCTCGTAAGCTTCACCTACCTCGTCGATGAAATCCACGGTGACATTTTCATCGCCGGGCACGATCTTGCGACGACGCTTATAGACTGGGAGGAACACCGGTTCCAGTCCCGATGTAGTGCGTGTCATCAGTGAAGTGGTGCCGGTAGGTGCGATCGTGAGGCAGGCTATGTTGCGTCGTCCGTGCTTCACCATACGCTCATAAAGTTCAGGATCCGCCTCCTTGAGCCGGAGAATGAAAGGGTTGGCCTTTTCTCGTTCAGCATCGTAGATCTCGAAAGCACCGCGTTCCTCAGCGGCTGTCACCGACGCATTGTAGTATGCGAGAGCAAGCTGCTTATGAACATCGGCGGAGAACGCGGTTGCCTCGGGAGTTCCGTATCTAAGGCCGAGAGCGGCGAGCATATCGCCCTCTCCTGTCGTGCCACAGCCTGTACGACGTCCGAGGAGGGTCTTGTCACGTATCTTTTCCCAGAGATGGAGTTCAGTTGATTTCACTTCCGGAGTCTCGGGATCTTCCTTTATCTTTGATATGATAAGCTCGATTTTCTCCATCTCCAGATCGATGATATCGTCCATGATGCGCTGTGCCTTTCCGACATGATCGCGGAATAACTCGAAATTGAAGCGGGCCTCGGGAGTGAAGGGGTTCTCCACGTATGAATAGAGATTGATCGCTGTCAGTCGGCAGCTGTCATACGGACACAGCGGAATCTCACCGCAAGGGTTAGTAGAGATGGTCTCGAATCCAAGATCATCGTAGCAATCCGGAACACTTTCCTTGATTATGGTGTCCCAGAAAAGCACGCCGGGCTCTGCGCTTTTCCATGCATTGTGGACTATCTTCTTCCAGATGGCTGCCGCATCCACTTCCTTTGTCACGAGAGGATCATCGGATTTCACCGGGAATTTCTGAACGTAAGGAGTGCCGCTCTCTGCGCAGAGCATGAATGTGTCGTCGATACGCACCGACACGTTGGCCCCCGTCACCTTGCCCTGCTCCATCTTCGCGTCGATAAAAGCCTCTGCGTCCGGATGCTTGATGCTTACAGTGAGCATAAGGGCTCCACGGCGTCCATCCTGAGCTACCTCTCGTGTCGAGTTACTGTAACGCTCCATGAAAGGAACAAGGCCTGTGGAAGTGATGGCGGAATTTTTCACTGGAGTACCCTTTGGACGGAGATGGCTGAGATCGTGGCCTACTCCTCCGCGGCGTTTCATGAGCTGCACCTGCTCTTCATCCTCGCGGATGATTCCACCGTAGGAATCGGGATGACCGTCGAGTCCGATCACGAAGCAGTTGGAGAGAGAACCGACCTGGAAATCATTGCCAATTCCTGCCATTGGACTTCCCTGAGGTACGATGTAGCGGAAATCCTTTATCAGATCGTAGACCTCCTGCTCGCTCATGGGATTAGGATATTTGGATTCTATTCGTGCTATTTCCGAGGCTATGCGATGGTGCATGTCGTCGGGTGTACGTTCATATAGGTTGCCGAAAGAGTCCTTGAGGGCATACTTGCTTGCCCATACGCGCGCGGCGAGTTCGTCGCCGCCGAAGTATTCGAGAGCCCCCTGGTAGGCCTCTTCGCCGGTGTAATGTTTAGCGTGGTCAGACATTTGGTTTAAACTTCTATTGTTGTTTGATTTTAGACTGCAAAGTTCGTAAAAATTTTTTAGAAATCATATACTTAATAGTGCGAAAATTTATGGGAGTTTACTGATTTGTGAGTGGATTTTATTGAATTATAATGTAATAGTGAATTTATTGACACTAAAAAGTTGTCTTTTTTTTTATACACATACGCAAATTGCCTCCCCAAAGCCGAGAAGTGAATGCTCTTGCCCTCGGGGTGAGGCCTGGAGTTTATGCACGTTCGTAGCTGCGGTAAAGTTAATGACGTATAGAATAATCAAGCGAGGAATAGAGCATATGTCAGGGAGCGCAGGGTAAGCTATGAAAGTAACGACGCGAGGCGGTCCTCATCAAGAAGGGTGAAGATACGTTTGCCTGATGGGGTCAGAGACGGATCGGGGAGCGACAACAACTGTCCTACAAGTGTCTCCATTTCCTGAGGAGACAGATGCCGACCTCTGACGATTGCCGCGCTACGTGCCATTACAAGCGCCATGCGTTGCATGATATCGTCAATCGGATTAGCTGAAGTGCCATAGCTGTCCGATTCCTCCCGGACGGACTCAAGTATCCGCAAGACAGTTTCTCGTGCATCCCCTTGGCTTATCATGGTAGGGACCGCAGCAATGCTCCACTTGTTTTCCTCCTCATATTCAAGTGAGAAGCCAATCGCCGATAGCTCTGCCCCGACTCGCGCGAGCGCGTCTTGCTGTTCATGATCAAGGGTGATAGTCTCCGGGAAAAGCACTCTCTGACTTGTCACCTCCATGCGTCGGACGTTGCGGAGGCAGTCTTCGAAAAGGATCTTAAGGTGTGCCCTGTGCTGGTCGATGACCATCAATCCTCCGCGAGTAGAAGTGACGATATATTTATCTGCATACTGGAAGCATTCTTTGAGAGGAGCCGATACGTGCTCCTCTATAGCCGGAAGCACTCCTGCCAACGGTTCTTTCTCACGCGCAGTCTCTTCCTGTCGGTTCATAAACCTGTTGTAAAGAGTATCCCAGTTGCGCACATTGTTCCGGTTGCCGCTCTGGCTGTAGTGTGCGAAAGAGCGGGAGGTAGAGCTGTTTGATTCTGTCACTAATCCGGGAGCATTTCCGAAGTCAAAAGGATTATAGTCTGAAGGGACTTCTATCCCGGGATTCTCAGGCGCCTCAGAACCTGCAGCCTGTATCGGTACGAGATCTGTGTCGAAATCGATTTGGGGAGTTGCTGCAAATTTCCCAAGAGCAGCCTTCACGCTGGCTCCAAGTATGCTCAGTATCTCCTTTTCACGCTCAAGCTTTACCTCATTCTTACTTGGATGTATATTGATATCGATCTCGGATGGATCGACCTGTATCTTCACGAAATAGCAGGGTTGGGTATCAGTAGCAATAAGATTGTCGAAACATCCTGTGATCACCTTATGCATCTTAAGATGGTTGATGTGGCGACCATTGGCTATCAGATGCCAGAGCGGATTGCGGCGGCGCGCGAATTCAGGCCTGGATACGTAGCCATGGATCTTTACCAGATCTGTATCTACAGCTATCGGAATAAGCTGCATGTTGAGGTTGTTTTTCCAAATGTCGTTGATTCGCTGGAGCATCGTTCCTGGACGAAGATCAATCGAACGTGAACCGGTATCGATGCTTATCCGGAGATCGTTGTTGACGAGCGCCATGCGCTCGAATTCCCTCATTATATGTCCAAGTTCTCCGGCATCAGACTTAAGAAACTTACGCCTGGCTGGAAGATTGAAGAAGAGATTACGGATAGTGATGACCGTACCTTTCTCACATATACAAGGCTCCTGACTTTCCACCTTACTACCGTTGATCACGAGCCGTGTGCCCATCTGAGCATCTTCCGTCCGTGTTCTAAGCTCTACCTGTGAGATGGCGCAGATTGAGGGCAGAGCCTCTCCGCGGAAGCCCATGGTATGAAGCGAGAAGAGGTCTTCAGCACTTCTGATCTTTGAAGTGGCGTGCCTCTCGAATGCCATTCGGGCGTCTGTCTCCGACATACCACGGCCGTTGTCGATCACCTGTATAAGTGTCTTGCCGGCATCCTTGACAAATATCCTTATTTCGGAGGCCCCGGCATCAGCCGCATTCTCGACAAGTTCCTTAATCACCGAGGAAGGTCGCTGGATCACTTCTCCTGCAGCTATCTGGTTCGCTACCGAATCTGGCAGCAGTCTGATTAGGTCCATCTTTTAGTTTTTGTCGTTTTTTGTCGTTTCCATAGTTTTCATCGAATTGGAGACAACGCCGATAACGATGACAACTATGACGACTTATTCTGAAAAATACAGTTCTAGAGCTTCCGGTACCTCGCCGAGCTCATCGTCCCATCGGAGCACACCGTCTACTTCCGTGCGCTTCGGACGTATGGCGTCAAGCCACCGGAATCCGGGAAGATATTTCTGAGCCCTTTTTACAAGGAAGAGGGGAGTGGTGTTGCCGGTAACTTCGGGCCACATCTTGATCTTCTCTATCTGACGGTTTTCGAGGTCGACAGTCATATAACTGCTCTCGGCGTCGACAAGTTTATTGAATGAAGAGTCATTCTCCATAGGGAGCATGATTACCTGCACGTTGCCATCGACAAAAAGACGCTTAAGATAGCTGTCTTCAAACCAGGCCTCCATCTTTTTCCCGGAGAGCTGGTTGTAGAAATCCTCGTCGACATATTCCGCCATGAATCCGGATTTGGGAAGCAACGCATGGTCGACGGTAGTGTCGTTGAAGTGCAAGATTATCTCCTCTCCGTTGACCTGACGCTCCTCATTCCAGACTACAGGCTTACGTTTCATATACATAAGAGAATCGTTCTCGTAAATTTCAAGTGTGTCTGCGACTCCCTGTATATCCTGATTGAAGAAACGTGCGCGTGGATAAGCCTTTGCTACGTGATAGTCTCGTATTTCCTTGATGATCATTTCGATTTCCGGTTCTTTCTTCTCAGGTTCCTGCTCTGCAGGACTGCGCCCTTTGTTTTCTCCTATCGACGATAGTGAAAGACCATCAAGAGTGGGATTGTCATCAATACCGGTAGTTTCACTGATGACTGCCCTTCCCGAATCTATGGAGTCGATTGCTGCCACCGATAGGCTGTCTACGTGTGAGATTACTGAATCGGAAGGGATACTGTCAGGTATGACTGTGATTTCGGATTTCTCCAAATTTTCAGGGACGTCCTCATAGTCCTCGGAAATATTAGAATTTTCGATGATCTCCTGGTCTTCGGGCTCTTGCGGGGTATGCTCTTCCTTGATCATTGCAAGCATAGCGGCGAGGAGACCTTTCATCTCTGCTTTCGTAATCGGCGACATAAGTTCCTCATCTTTGATTTCCAATTCGAGATACTCGAAATCATTCACGTTGAAAGGCTCTGCGACAAATTTCTCAGGATAGAACTTCGGCTCACGTATGGTGTCCTGTCTGATGTAGGTGAAGATTGTGTCTGCTCGCAGGTACAGGGTATCGGGGCGTGAGTATTCTTTCAGCAGGGGATAGCCGGTGGCGAACGCCTCTTTCGTAGAGTCGTTGTACATGCCGAATGCACTGATTAGGATGAGTTTGTTGGCCGTGTCAGTAATTACGGTCGGCTGTGACAGCTTGGTTATGTCGCGGTACTGGTATGCGCGGCTTACTCTGGTGGCATGGTCATATACTATCGAGTCACCCTCGAGGGTAGTGGCGCGTCCGAGCGAGTCTTTGTGAATGATTACTGAGCGATGAAGCATCTCAAGATTGCCAAGCTGGGTGTTATACCATCCTTTGCTCGTATAGATTGTGTCGTTAGGACCATATATGTCTGTCGGACTGTCGATTCGTGCCATGTGCGTCGCTGTGTTGTAATAAAGCGTATCGCTGAGCAGAGAATAATTGTCCTGATGGTTGATGAGTTCGACGTCGTAAAAGAATTCCGCGTCTTTGGTACGGCTGTTGTACTGGCCGAAAATCGACGTAAGCGTATTGACCTCGTCTTTGAGTAAACCACCGCATCCGTAGTATCCGATCTCAAGATCCACATCGTAGTCGAGGGTATCAGTCTCAAGTTCACCGCTCGGGTCTTTGAGGCGTACCTTTCTCTCAGAGGGTCCGTTGGTCAGCTTGGCAAGGCGTGCGTCTCCGTTGTAGTACAATTGGTCTGCCCATACGAAAAGTGTGTCTCCTTGCTCCATCCGGATGTGACCGAAAGCGTCAAGCGAATTGATCTCAGGGTAGTAGTAGGCGGAGTCGCAGAACATCCAAAGCGAACCCTGCCGAAACTTAACGTTTCCGGTGACGATCTGCTTCTCTGTAGTGTCGTTCCAAGTGGGCTGAAGCTTATAGAGGCTGTCGGCATATTCAAGAAAGACCTTGTCGCTCTGATATCTGTTCTGGTCAGGAATCACCGGGCGGATAGGTTTGGTGGGTGCCGGACGGGTATAAGTCTCCTCTTTCTTCTGTGCCTCCCTCTTCCTCACCTGCTGCGCATATGCGCTGAAAGCAATGTCGCCGATAAAGATCAGCGACATCGCAATGAGTATCCATATCAATCCCTTCTGATAGCGAGTCATATCAGCAGTCTGGGGAAAAACAGTTAATTTCCGGACTTTTCTTTCTCCCAGCCGTCATACCTGAACTCGCAGTTGTTCCAGCCATCGGAGATATGCACGTATGTATCCTTGATCTTATTTTCTACCCAATCCTTGATGATCTGCTCCTTGGTATGGTTTTCATACATACGTTTGAGCATTATGTAGTCTTCAGCAAGATTGGCGGAATGACCCGGAACTCGGTTGTTGAGACGAACCATGACGGCAACTTCCTGGTTTTTCTTGGGATCGGTCATAATGAAGGGCTCGCTGATATCGCCCGGTTGCATGCTCTCTATGCGTCGGGCTATCTCCGGGGGAAGATCTTGCATCTCGAAGCGTGTAGTGCCGTAGCGCTCGCTTTCCTGATTGGAGTTGACCATCATGCCTTTGTTGTTGCGGGAATCCTTGTCCTGACTGATGAAACGTACGCTCTCGTCAAATGTGAACTTACCCGCGGCTATCTCTTTTCTGATGGAGTCGAGACGCATTGTGGCATCGCGGAGGTCTTTTGAACTGACCTTCGGCTTCAGAAGGATATGACGGACGTTTACCTCATCGCCCTTGCGGTCGATAAACTGAATTATGTGATAGCCGAACTCAGTCTCCACAATACGTGAGACCTTCTTAGGATCATTGAGATTGAAAGCGACGTTGGCAAACTCCGGAACGTAAGTAGCGCGGGTAGCGTAGCCGAGCTCTCCTCCCTTCATTGCACTTCCGGGGTCTTCGCTATACATTACAGCAAGGGTGTAGAAATCCGATTCCCCCTTGTTGACACGGTCAGTGAAGTCTCGGAGACGCGCCTTGACATCCTCAATTTCCTGCTTGGGGATAATAGGATTGAGCTGCATGATCTGCACCTCTACCTGCATTGGGACATACGGGAGACTGTCTGCAGGCAACTTCGCGAAGTATTTCTTCACGTCGTTGGGAGTGGCCTTTACGTTTTTTGTAAGGTTGTCCTGCACCTGCTCCTTGATGTAGTTGGCCTTCATCCTGTCCATTACCTCATCGCGGATGGAATTCCAAGGACGCCTGAACATCTCCTCGACTTTTTCACGGCTTCCGAGGCTTTTAACGTAGAAATTCATCTGCATGTCGACGCGTGAAGATAGCTGGCTCACGGGAGCCTCTATCGTATCGAGCTTACCTTGATGCAGGTAGAGCTTCTCAACGGCAAGCTGCTCCGGAATCACACAGTAAGGATCACCACCGGGACTGACTCCCATACTGCGCATCTGCGCATATTCTTCTTCAATCTCCGACTTATATATGGCGTTATCTCCCACGATCCATGCCACTTCGTCGATGACGTTCTTTTTCGGGCTTGTGCCGATATCAGCCTTAGCCACGTTTCCCATCGAAAGGAGAGCCGCGGCTGCGAGCCCTATTGTCATTACTGTCTTTTTCATCTGCTCTGTATGATGCTTGATCACTTGATGCTTTCTTATCTTATTGGTTGTCTTTTATAAATGTACCTTCTTTCAGGATCTCCTTCTCGACAGCCGAGGAGCGGAGAGCCTTTATAAGCCCGGCCTCGTAGTCGGCAAGATGAAGCGCCTTCATCCTGTCTTCGATCAAAGGAGCGGCATATTCCTCCGGCATTGTGGATCCGCTCTTCCTGTAGTCGGTGAGATGAAGTATGTAGACTGTCCCGTTGAGTTCAGTCTCATAGTCTTTCGTAGACTCCACAAACCGGTCGCCGTCCCCAAGCCTGCTCGGGATCTCGCCTGCTATGACATCGAAATCAGTCCAATGGTCGGCGAAATAGCGGAATGCCGTCGCTTCGCGCCGTCCGGTATTCTCGAGGGCATCGTATGAATCAGGATCTGCCTGACGCATCCATAGCCTTATGTCTTCGAGATGAGCCGAAGATGCAGGAATCCTGATGTAAAGCCCCTTTACAATAGGGCCCTCGAGCCGAAGCTCTGCGGCATGTTCCTTGTAATAGGCCTTCACCCCGTCAATATCCACCGGCTGCACTCCATTACGCCGCATCTTGCGGCGGTAGGAATCTGCGATGAGGCTTCTTCTATAGGCAGCGGTGAGCGCGTCGATACGGTCCATGTCGTCAATCTGCCCGGCTGCCAGATCCTCTATGAGAAAACCTTCAATCCATCGGTCGGCGATCTTACGGATAAGGGCAGCGCTGTCCGCAGCGCTGATACCGGAAGGCAACTGACGTACCACATCTGACATCCTCAACACTGAGTCGCGGTATTGCGCCACAAATTCCGTGTCGGCGGCGATGGCTTCGGTATTTCCCCGTCCGCAGCCGGCTGCGATCACTAAGCTGCCCAGAAGTATTAGCGCGGTCTTTTTCATCTAATGAGCAAAGTTACAAAAAAAATCCGATATGGCAAAATCGTTTTGCATTTTGCTTCCTGCGTTTTGCAAGATTGGGCATCATGTGAGACTTCCAGACCTGCGTTGATATTTTAAAAGCCCTTGGAAATCCATCTTTTCCAAGGGCTTATGGGTGAGTATCGCGCTTATCCTTACTTGATTTTCTTGAGGACTTTCTGGTTGACTGTAACTGGATATCGAGATTTTAGTCGTTCTACCCAATCATGTTCAAGCTGGTTCTGATAGTCGCTTGTCACGAGGCTACGCACGTCTGACATCGATTCCGGAGCATTGAGCAATTTCGGATCGTAGACAAAATATACCGTATACTTCTTATTGTTCGGCTTAACCGGAGCTCCACCAAACATGATATTGTCTACCATGGCATTCTGTCCTTCCTCCATCAGGATGCGATCGATCGAGGCCTTTCCGACAAACTGCTTGCGCACTGCTTTCAAGGCGGTATCGTCGGAGGCATCTCTTAGAGCTTTCCTGACAAGGTCTGCCACAGAATCATTGGTCGCCTGTACAAGGATGCCCTTTACATGAGGCTTGGTCCACTTGTAGTCTGCACGGTGTATGTTGAAGTAGTCGTCAAGGCCCTGCTCGTCTTTTGCAGCTTTGTCCCATACCTCGCGGAGACTTGCCTCATAAAGGAGAGATCCTTCCCGGTATTCGTTGAGGAGGTTACGGTAGTCAGGCTCGTTTTCGTAAAGCCATGTGTATTCCATATCTCTTAAAGTGGCCCCACTGACGGTGTCAATATCATTGGTATGGATTGCCTTTCTATGTTTCTTACGGAGTCTGTCGAGAAGATGGTTTTCAACAAGCGCAAACCGCTCATCTTGAGGATTGGCGATTCTCTTGAGTAACTGGGGCTTCATCTCTTCAAGCGAAGCCGGACCTTTGGCATCAAGCTTACGGATCACGTGCCAACCATACTGACTTCTTACAGGACGAGATATCTCGTTGACCTGAAGCGCGAACGATGCTGAATCGAAGGGTTCCACCATCATGCCGGCACCAAACCAGCTGAGTTTTCCTCCCTGGCGTCCTGATCCCTTGTCGTCGCTCAGCTCTCGGGCGAGATCTTCAAAGATGGATGGATTGGCTGAAACAGCATCATATATGCTATCGATGCTTGCCTTTGCCGCAGCTTGCTGCTCAGCAGTAGCTGTCGGAGGCAACATCTTCATGATGTGCTCTACCAATACGGTGCCTCGCGCAGGACGATGTTTTCCCCCTTTCACGATGTGGAAGCCTTGAGGAGACTCCACGATCTCGGATATCTGTCCCGGCGCTAACGAGAATACGGCTTTTTCAAAGGCGTAAGGGAAACGACCTGATACGATGTAACCCATGCGGCCACCCGCATTACTGCTGGCACGGTCGACTGAATATTTCGCTGCTATCTCAGCGTAGTCGGCTCCATTGAGGATCTCGGAGCGTAGTGAGTCGGCAAGTGCGCGGCCCTCTTCATTCTCCTTATCGGAGGCAGCCTTTCCGATCATTATATGAAACGCCTCGGCTTCTTCGCGACTCATGTCGTAGGCTTCTCTGACGAGGGAGTTAAGATAAAGCGAATCAGTAAGGTACGGAGTGGCAAGATCAGCGCGGTATTGTTTCATTTCTTTTTGGAAAGCCGGGAGTGTGTCGAGTTTCTGCGACATGGCGTCTGCCACCTTGAGCTTATAGATCTTAAACATCTCAGCGTATTCGTCGAGTGTCTGAGGATCCACCTGTTGCTGCTGGTTTTTGTGGTAGAGGTATTCGAATTCGGAGCGAGGTACGTCGACTCCGTTGACGGTCATCACCACTTCATCCTTCGCTGCCACAGAGAAGGCGGAAGCGGCCAAAACTGCTATTGAAGCTATGTGCTTTCTATTCATTGTAGTTGTCGATAGATTATAAAATCGAAAAAAGGAGGAAGCCTGATCGGTTCCTCCTTCTTTAACGAATTATTCGAGTGAAAATTGTATTTTTTTGAGTTTTTAAGTCATGGGCATTATGTTATCGGTCTTATATCATGACTTACACACTCGTCGCTCATAAGCTTTCCGGGTCTCAGCTCTGGTTAAGGCCTGGGTTTCGGGAAAGCTTGTCGAGAACGTAATCGGTGGTCACTTCAAACTTCTTGGTCTTTGAGGATGGCACTTCATACATGGCATCTACCATTACCGTCTCTACTATGCTTCGGAGCCCGCGAGCGCCGAGTTTATACTCGATAGCCTTGTCGACAATGGTGTCGAGAGCTTCGTCGGTAAACTCGAGCTCCACTCCATCCATCTCGAAGAGTTTCTTATACTGACGGATTATGGCGTTTTTAGGTTCTACAAGGATACGGCGGAGCGCTTCCCGATCGAGCGGATCGAGTGCTGTCAGCACCGGAAGACGACCGATGATCTCGGGGATTAGACCGAACGACTTAAGATCCTGAGGCATGACATAGCGCATCAGGTTGTCGCGCTTCTTCTTAGCGTCGCTGCTGTTCTGGCCGTAGCCTACAGTGTGGGTGTTGAGACGTGCGGCTATCTTTCGCTCTATTCCGTCGAAGGCACCTCCGCATACGAAGAGTATGTTCTTGGTATCTACCGGAATCATCTTCTGTTCCGGATGCTTTCGGCCCCCATTCGGCGGCACGAGAACTGTGGAGCCCTCGAGAAGTTTCAGCAGTCCTTGCTGCACTCCCTCGCCGCTTACATCGCGGGTGATGGACGGGTTGTCGCTCTTACGGGCAATTTTATCAATCTCGTCTATGAAGACAATACCGCGCTCAGCTTTCTTGACATCGTAGTCGCATGCCTGGAGAAGGCGGGTGAGAAGCGACTCGATGTCTTCACCTACATAGCCGGCCTCAGTAAGTACCGTTGCGTCTACGATCGTGAAAGGCACGTCGAGGAGTTTCGCGATTGTCTTTGCCAATAGAGTCTTTCCGGTACCAGTGGGACCGACGAGAATGACGTTGCTCTTCTCTATGTCGACGTCCTCGATGTCCTGCTTGCCTTCGTCGAGACGCTGGATGCGCTTGTAGTGGTTGTAGACCGCCACCGCCATATACTTCTTAGCCTCGTCCTGGCCAATGATATATTGGTCAAGAAAATCCTTGATCTCCTTTGGCTTGGGGATGGAGTTACGGCTTTTTTTTCTGGTTTTGGCAGAGGCGCGCTGGGCGAGCTCCGCCTGCGCGGTGGTCTCGATATATGAGACACAGTCTGAGCAGAGGGCGAGCCCGGGCATAATCTCCACCACGGGATTTGCCTCCGAGTCTACTACGCCACACATAGCGCACACCAGTCCTGATCCCTGAGTCTTCTTTGCCATGTTCAGCTTTTTTATTTCTTCTTTTCGTTGATCAGAATGCGGTCGATCATTCCATATTCCTTCGCCTCCGAAGCGATCATCCAATAGTCGCGGTCACTGTCGGCTGCCACTTTCTCCATACTCATTCCGCTATGTTCGGAAATAATACGGTAGAGTTCGTCCTTCAGTTTGAGAATCTCCCTGGCTGTGATCTCGATATCTGAGGCCTGACCCTGGATTCCGCCCATCGGCTGATGTATCATCACGCGGCTGTGGGGGAGCGCGAAGCGCTTACCTTTCTCGCCGGCCACGAGCAGAACGGCAGCCATTGAGGCGGCCATGCCGGTACAGATCGTAGAGACGTCGCTGTTGACATACTGCATGGTGTCGTAGATGCCGAGTCCTGCATATACAGATCCACCTGGAGAGTTGATATAGAGAGATATGTCCTTGTCAGGATCTACCGAGTCAAGATAGAGAAGCTGAGCCTGGATGATGTTGGCGCTCTGATCCGATACCTGGGTGCCGAGGAAGATAATGCGGTCCATCATCAAGCGGGAGAATACATCCATCTGAGTCACATTGAGCTGACGCTCCTCAAGAATGTAAGGGTTCATGTAGTCGGCGTGTGGCACTGCCACAGCGCCGGCCTGACGGTTGACGGCCTTCTGATAGCCGTCGAGCATGTTGCTGCTTATGCCGAGGTGATGCACGGCAAATTTATCAAAATCTGTCATAGTCATATGTCTGATTTATAATGCATAATACATAATGCATAATAATGTAGGCGACGATACAGAATCCCGCATCGCCGCCTTGATATCATTTAATAATTAATCTTTAATAATTAATCATTAATAATCGAATTAGGCTTCCGTGGGAGTGAAGAGCTTGTTGAAATCTTCTACGGTAACGTTCTTCTCGTCGAGTGTTACGGCATTCTTGATGGCGCCGTAGAGCTTGCTTTCGAAAGCCTGCTGGCGCACCTGATCGCCCTGCTTGCCGGAGATGATCTCTTGAGCGTATTTCTCAAGTATATCCTCAGGAACATTGGGCATGCCGTATTGTGCGAACTGGTTGCGTGCGATAGCCTTGGCGAGCTCTACTACATCTTCCTGCTCGAGCTTTACTTCAAGCTCTTTTGCGATCTTGTCGCTTACAAGCTGCCATACGAGCTGCGGGCGAGCCTTTGCATATTCTTCGTCGATGTTCTCGTCATTGAGGGTCTCGTTTGCCTGCTTGAGATAATCCTTAAGCACAGCGTCGGGAAGAGTGATCTCGCCGACTGCCTTGAGTATTGCGTCCTTTGAGTCGATGGTGAAGCGGAAGTCGCTGTCATTGCTGAGCTGAGCTTCGATCATCTCCTTTACGCTCTTCTTGTATGCCTCCTCGTCCTTGACGTTATCCTTGCCGAAGAGCTGGTCGTAATATTCCTGGCCAAGTTCTGCCGGACGGAGCACGATTGAGTCAGTCACTTCAAACTGGAAGTCACCCTTGTGGTTTTCCACGTCGTCCTTGTCGATGTTAAGCATCGAGGCGAGCTCGACAGCATTACCATCGGCTGCAGCCCAAGGATTGAAGTTGAATTTATCGCCGACTTTCTTGCCAACGAATATAGCTTTCTGCTCATCGCTCTTGAAGTGCTCGGGACCTACGATGCCGTTTTCAACCACGACTCCGCCTTCCTTAACTGAGCCGTCTTCGTTAAGCTCTGTGATGATACCTTTCACTACGGCGTTGCTTTCTACCGTGTCGCCTGATTCCTGCTTGCCAAAACGGCGGCGGAGATTCTGGTCCTGGGTGGTGACCATTTCATCGGTGACCTCGATGTTGTAGTAGGGTACAGAGAGATCCTTGCTTACCGGATTAGCGATCTCGGGAGCGAGGCCTACGCGGAACTTGAATGTGAAGTCATCGTTCTTAATGTCGAAGTTCTCGCTGGCTTCAGGAACCGGATTGCCGAGCACACGGAGATTGTTTTCCTTTATATAATTGTAGAGCGCCTCGGAAGTGGCTTTGTTGACTTCGTCGTATTTCACTGCCTCACCGTATTTCTTCTGGATAAGGCTCATCGGAGTCTTTCCGGGACGGAAACCTGGTTCGGGACGGTTTTTCGCGATATTCTTAAGGGCTTTCTTTACGCCTTCTGCATAGTCGGCAGCTGCGAGCTCAACGGTCACAAGACCGTTTACGTCGTCGATTTTTTCAAACGTTACGTTCATTTCTGTATTTGATGATTATTTCTAATTTTCATTATACTTACATACTGAAAACCAGAACCGGGCCAAAAAATTTCAGGATCGGCTGGGGCGTTTTCAGATAGTTTTGGGTTTATTCCGCAAAATTAACAAAAAAATCCGATATGGCAAAATAGTTGTTAGTTTTCAGTTGTCAGATTTCGTAGAATACTAGCGCAATGATCACAACCCGTAATGTCTGCAGCAGACCGATAGGACTCTCAGAATCTGATGCTGTGCCTCAGTATTTCCTTTGCTTTCTTTAAGAAGCGTTTGGTCTTTTCTTTTCTGGAATATGCAGGAGGCTCGGGGAGCGAGCCGTTTCCTACACGTGTGTCGAGCACCATGCCGAGACGGCGAGAGTCATGATCGATGGCGTTGACGCGTGCTATGAGGTCGGAGATGATGGAATCGCGTGGCACTCGCTCCGACTCGAATATAAGCATAGCGTCCTGTATGGCCAGTTGTTGGTTTTTCTCCTTACGTCTGGCATCTTTGACGGTGATATATTCGCGGTCGGTAATGGTGAGGTCGAAGTAAGTGCTGACATAAAGAATAGGGTCTTCGTAGTGCTTGAACCGGAACATATCGTGTCCTCTTCCCATCGACTCTATCCTGCACGAAAGTCGGTCAAGGTTCTGAGGTTTTACAGCGAATGTGTCGGTATCGGAAAAACGGTAGTCCATGACGAGTCGCTCAAAATCAGTGTCGCGCCAAAGTGGACCGGCCAGCCGTGGGGTCCATTTTCTCCTACTGGAATCGGCGAGCACGTCTACTGTTACGTTGATCCCGGCCGAATCCCTGCTCCATATCTCGGAAGGGGAGTATTTTCCCATGACAGTGTCCGTGCCGAGCCTGTTACCGCCTATGATAGCCGGAAGATTGACTCGTCGGGGCAGCGACACCCAGTCAGACCATGAGAAGTGATGACTTGCACGATCTGAGACACTGTCGAGGCCGGAGGCATCAGTCCATTTATAGTATGACTTGGTCTTAAGGAGGCGAGGATCTGTCCACCCTTTATATCGTTTCTCCTTTCCGGTAGGAATCATGAAATCGACCCACTTCTCACGGTAGAGCGTTAGTGTGTCGGAAGATGAAGACATAGTCGAAAGCTCGCGGATGTAGCCGGTAAGATGCAATATGGGGCGATGCTTCGTGCTGACCTTTACTTCCGGAAGCTCGTAAGGAATGGGTTCGAGCGGCGCGTTCGGCTCAGCCACCACGGCTATGGCGTAGGCTAATCCTGCGAAGACAAGAAGAATTGCTTTTCGCAATGTGTTGAATCGACTCGTTTTCATGAGGCAAAGTTATCAAAACTTTGTTTATATTGCAATTTCAGTATTGTTCTTTTGAGGATTCTTGAATAAAATTAACTTATATTAATCTTAGTTGTTTATTTTGTAAGAATATTAGGCGTTAAGTTTTCAGCTGTCACTCTACAGAACTCTTAGTTAGGACGCTTGCCTCGTTAGTCTGACATGCATACCTCTGTAAACTGAAACCTAAAGACTGAATACTTAAAGACTATGGAAATAAGAAATCAGAATCTGACAAGATATATCACTCCGCTACGCGAGGGGGGATCGCTGCCCGCGCTTGCGGAAGCTGACGACGGTTTCAAATACGTCGTGAAGTTTCGCGGTTCGGGCCATCGCGAGAAGGCGCTCATAGCCGATTTCATGGGTAGCGAAATAGCCCGCGCAGTCGGACTTAAGGTGCCGGAGCAAGTATTTCTCAATCTTGACGAATATTTCGGACAGGCAGAGGGCGACGAGGAGATCCAGGATCTCTTGAAATGGAGCCAAGGTCTCAATCTTGGTGTTCATTATCTTCAGGGAGCCATGACGTTTGATCCATATGCCAATCCTGTGGATGACGCCACGGCCTCGCGAATTGTTTGGCTCGATATGTTTATAACGAATGTAGACCGTACGGTGAAGAACACCAATATGCTTATCTGGCACAACGAACTCTGGCTTATTGACCACGGAGCATCGTTCTACTTTCATCACAGCTGGAGTGACTGGGAGAAAAGCGCACTGACACAGTTCCCGTATATAAAGGATCATGCTCTTCTGCATAAGGCCACCCGCATGAAAGAGGCAGACATCTACATTCGGTCGCGGCTAACTCAAGATCTGCTCGACGGGATTGTGGACGCATTGCCGGAGGAATGGCTCAAATGGGACGAGGGCACTGATAAGGATGCCCGTGAGAGAAGAGAGACTTATAGGATGTTTCTTAAGAAGAGACTTCAGGATGTGGATATAGTAAAGGTTGTGGAAGATGCAAGAGCTAAACAGATATGAGTATGCCGTCATTCGGTTTGTTCCGTGTGTGGAGCGCGAGGAGTTCATCAATGTTGGCCTTGCCATGATGTGTAAGCGAAGGCGCTGGATAAAGGTAAGCATTCTTCTTCCGGAGAGTAAGCTTAAGGCTATATGTCCGGCCTTTGATAGAGTGGCTCTTGCCGGTCAGTTGCAGGCGTTCGTAGATATCGCCGACGGAAAAAAGACGTCTGGCCCGGTGGCCCAATATCCGGTTGAGGAGCGGTTCAGATGGATATCGGCCATGAAGAGCAGTGTCATTCAGACTTCACGCCCTCACCCAGGAATGTGTGACGATCTGGAAACTACTTTCACCCGATTGTTCACTGAACTTGTAGAATAAAAAAACGGTCGTCTCCCCTCGAGGAGCGACCGTTTTTCCGTTGTTTTTGTATAGCGGGTTTTATTATTTTTGCTTATTAGCAGCGCGCTTCGATTCAATTTCGGCTTTGTTGGCCTGATACTGCTTGAGCTGGTCTTTGTCAAGAATCTTTTCCACCTCCTTTTCGAATTCAGCATGAAGTTTCTGCATCTCTTCCTTACTCTTTGCTTTTATCTCTGCTTTGGACTGCTTCTGGGCGGTCTTATTCTTCTCGCGCAGGGCTTTCATTTTTGTCTTCTGCTCTTCGGAAAGCGAGATTCCCTTGAACATTGGATTCTTCCCTTCGACTCGACGCATCTCCTTGTTCTTTCGGAAAGCCCTTGAAGCATCCATCTTGTGGCCCCTCCGGGATTTGCCGCCATCTTTCATCTTTCTCTGCTTGGACTGGGCTTCCTTGCAACAGGTCTTTCCTTCCGACTTAACACAGTTCTTGCCTTCCTTACAGGATTCCTTATCGCAGGTTTTCTTGTCATTGCAGCATTCATTCTTCTGCTCAGTTGCAGTGGTAGTGGACTGAGCGGCGGCGGGTATTGCGATCGCTGCGGCAAACGCGAGCGTGAGGGTCATAAGAATTTTCTTCATCGTCTTTTACGTGTGTTATAGGTTTTGTTATTTTGATTGTTTACGATTCTTTGACCCTGCGAATCAAACGCGGTTTAATCCGGATTCACACTTTTGCTTTTTTTAACTAATTACTCATCAAGCAGTATTCTGACGAAACTTTCAGGAAGACGTACGTTATAGAGCTTCAAGGCGTCACGGAAAAGGGGTGCTATCTCCTCGTCGCGGAAACCGGCTATCCCACAACCGATACGTGTGACATAGAATGTGTTTTGGTCACACTCGGAGGCCACCTCGATGAAATCGTCGACATAGGGCTTGATCGTCTCTATCCCTCCCTGCATGGTGGGGATGGCATACGACTGCCCCTGCATTCCAGTTCCCTGCCCCTCGATGGCTCCAAACCGCTGGCGCGCCACGCGCGCTGCGCCTCCGGCATGGTGCCCTGCAAGGTTGCTACCGAAGACGAAGATATCGTCAGGACCAAGTTCAGTGATATTGTCTGGTGTGAATTTCATTCCGTTGATGAATTTCAGGTTTTCGTCTATGCCGTACGGGCGATGAGCCGCATAGCGTTCATGCATCTGGTTTGCGTCGGAAGCTCCGGCTAGATCGTCGGCTACGGACAGAAGCAGATCGTGAAGTTCAAGGCCTTTTCTGAACTTTTCCGGAATACCCGTATATCCGAGGATGGCTCCTATAATATTTCCTGCTACGGCTCCTGTAGAGTCGCTGTCGCCGTCATGATTTACAGATGCTACAAGGCACCCTTCGAAATCTCGGATGTAGCGCATCACGCAGAAGACCGCGATAGCCACGGTCTCTTCCGCCACCCATCCTTCACCAAGCTCGAGGATTGCCTCACGGTCGGTGCGAGATGAACCGGCAAGGTCTAACGCCTTCTGGATTATGGCTACGAACTTCTGTGCTTTCGGGCTGTCCGGAACTGCAGCTAAAGTCTCGTTCATGGCCTGAGAAATGACAGAGCGCATGGTGAGGCGGTCGATCACATGGATATTCATGCATTCGAAAATAACAAGGGCCGTAAACACTGAGGCTAAGGTGCTCAGATCGTTGAGATGAGAGATACGCGCTGCGTCGGCCGCGACTCGGGCTGTTTCGCCTTTTGCTTTTTGTAATGAAGATTTCTCAGACCGGGCGGCATAGAAGATTCCTATGGGAGCGATACGCATCACTGCGCCGCAACCCTTGGAGTCGTTGCTGACTGGGTGTCCGTATTTAAGGTCAGAAAGTGCATTGAGACAGGTATTTCCGGGCGCCCTTCGCGCCCAAATGTCGCGTACGTGGGTGAGCCATGATGTGGCGAGAGGAAGCTGGAATGCTGTCTGTGTGGCAAACCATGCAAGATATGCCTGTTCTATATGTCTTCTGATTTCTTCCGGTGAAGGGTCTGGATTGGTAGAATAGGCAGACAGGAGGCCTTCGGCGGTGAAAAGGGTCATCTGGGTATCGTCGGAAAAACGGGATATACCCTTCGAGTCTGGACTGTAGGCGGTGATGCCTGACGGTCCAAATTGCCTCAGTATGCTCTCGAGGGAAGAGAATTCTACAGCGTAGCCGAGTGCGTCGCCGGCAGCTCCTCCTATCAGGCAGCCGCGGGCTTTGTCTATAAGTATATCTTTCATAATTGGTGTTTTCAAGTTTTTGGGGTTATTGAAGGGTGCAAGCTTTGCGTTTTATCGGCTTCCTTTTCGGAAAGATGCATACCGTTGTCTTCGTTTCAGATATCCGAGATCGTGTCCGTGACGGTAGGCTTCACGTTCAAACGATATATTGAGGTAAGCTTTGTGCGGGTCGCGGTATTGGATGAGTCTGAACAGCCATTCAACTCCGTATAGAATATAAAAAGGAATGAAGAGAAGCTCCCTCATCTGGGCTGTATGGATACGCTCATGGTTGATGACATATATGTCAATCCATGAAGTGTCACGAGCGCATAGGATACCGAAAAGATTCAGGCAATATCCCTTACGCATCCACGGACTTTTCAGGATAATCGGTTTTCCTTTCATTTGGTTGTATCTATTATCCAGATGTGTCATGTAACTCTACGAAGAGTTCTACTTGACTATTATCTTTTCTCCGCCGGCAATATATATGCCTGCAGGAAGCAAGGAGATTTCGGAGCGGCTGATGGAGCATGCGACGCAGATGCCATCGGGTGTGTAGACATCGACTATGTCGTTGCCGGAATCTTTCTTGATTTCAACTGAGTTGTTGTCCGCTCCCTGGAAATAAAGGGTGAAGTTGTCGAAACAGCACCAGCTGTCATTCTGGGATCTGTCAGATGCTATTCCGATAAGCAGTTTGCCGTCGTTGACCGTAGTCGGGAGAATATTCCAATACAATCCATAATTAAAGGCCATTTCCGCGCCATGCATTGAGTTGACGTATCCGCGTAGTACATGGGTGCCGGTCAGTTCCTCTTCAAGCCTCGGCGATTCGGAGAGCGGATGGCTATATAATGATGAGACAGGCATTGAACTTTCATTTGCGTATATCCTTGCAGGAATCATTTCGGTACCGGAACGGTAGGCGGAGCCTCCATCATTGGCATTTACGCGATAGAGTGCCTGGACGTTGAGCGTGTAGAATCCGTTGCGCAAACCTTCTATGGTCTGCGATGCGTCAAATGTACGGTTCCAGTATTCAGCAACATGACTGCCCCAGACCGGTTCCCCTTTCCAACCATGCGAGTCGGCGTTGAAATCAGGGTTCTCTATGAAACATGTCATGTCCCATACCTTTCCTTCTGTCAGCATGGCTCCTTCATCGGAGAGATATTCCTTCGTCGATGACTCAAGCAGAGAGATAGCCTCTGAATAGGCTTCGGGAAGTTCTGCTTCTGCCACTATAGCTACAGCTTCATCAATAAGATAATCGAATCTTGAAAGGGCCTCGGATGCTTCAGATGCAGCAGAGTTCCTTACGGCATAATCGAGAGTCTTGCCAAAAGATTGCTGAGCCTCCAGTGCATACTCTATTTCGAGAGCTATATCTTTCAGTGCTTCAATCGCTTTTTCGTAGGAGTCCTTACTTTCGAAAGGATCGGACTGAAGAATTATGAGTTCATCAAACCGGGCTGCCATCTTATCAGGTAGGGATGATTTGTCAATTGAAGTTGTATTCCTCAACACCTGCTTATGACGATGACGGTAGAGCTCAAGGTCTCCCTTTCGTGTAAGGGTGATGCAGTCTATGTCAGGCATCCAGTCGTCAGGATTCGACAGTGAGATCTCATTTGTGCCCTTGTTAAGGTTGACCTTTATTATAACTTCACCGGGTCTGTCCCATGCTCCAGAGTTAACTGCAAGTGTTTCCACCGCCACCCCGTTCACTTTGACGGTAATCCTGCGGTCTGCTCCCGTGATGAAGCGGATTCCAATTTCATACTCTCCTCCCTCGTTGCTCCATACGTTGCTCCACACTACATAGTTGTCTTCTCTCGCGCCGAGCCAGGATGCCTTGGCGCCTCCTGAGCATATGTCAAGTTCCTCATAAATGCCTGACTTCACTGCCTGATTGTTGTCGAGTTCCTGATATGAAGGATTGAAGGCTGTCTCGGCCTCATAGACTCGTCGTTCAAGACGCCGGTCAGCGGTGATGCGATAAATCCTTGTGCCGTGTGGCGGAACAATCGTTTCGAAATAGTCCGAAAAATGTCCTAAGTCTTTCCTTTCAAAAAGATCGCGAACTTCAGCTTCTTCGCCGAGATCTATGTCGAAGAAGTCAATTCCCATTAACAGGGCTTTATCTGTAGGGTTATAGAGAGCAACTGCGCGTGAAGTGCCATGCAATTCGTCAATATCTTTGACGAGCACGTAACTGTCGTTTTCTCTTTTGACTACAGTAGCTTGCAATGCGAGAGGATCCTGGTTGAGAGATATGAGTTCCGGATTAGTTAGAAGAGCGATTGCTTTATTGTCGATCTCACGGAGGTCGCAACCAATTAAAAGCGGTGAACTCATCATGCACCACATTCCGAAATGCGTCCTGTCTTCCTCTTCAGACATTCCTCGCCCGACCTCGAGCATATCCATATCGTTGAATCTTCCACGAGTGGCATAGGCTGAAAGATAGAGATTCTGATGGATGATATCCTTTACAGATTCCCACCCGAGATATATATCCTGCGACATCCGCCATGAGGAAGCCACATCCTCCACCCATGTGCCCGGATATGCCCAGCGGCATACGTTGTATCTTACGTCGGTGCGCCCCGTAGCTTTTATAGCCTCGGATATAGCTGTATAACGTTCGCGTTCGTCAAGATCAAGCATTTCGGAGTTCTGTGGACCGTCGCCTCCGCAGAAATCTACCTTAATAAAATCGAAACCGAGTTCTCCGAACATGAATCTGGCATCTTCTTCATCGTGTTCGTAGAGACCAGTTCCTATGCCGTCGCGGTCTCCGCCCCAGAAAGACGCACATGTATTGTGTCCCGCATCCGAGTATGTGCCGGCTTTAAGTCCTGCAGCATGTATATGGTCGATGAGTGGCTTGAGGCCGTTGGGGAAGCGGGTGGGATGGATATTCAGATGTCCGGCCGCGTCACGTCCACACCATGCACCATCGTCGATATTAACGAATGTGTATCCGGCATCTTTTAGCCCCTTCTCGACAAGAACGTCTGCTTGGGAGCGGATGATAGCTTCATTGATATGGTGCCCGAAAGCATTCCAAGAGCTCCAGCCCATAGTGGGTGCATCCCAAGCAAGAGATGACAGGGGCAGGAGTGAAAGGGAAATGAGTGATGTGGCTGTCTTGTTCATGATTTACAAGTCTATCTAAGGTTTAGACAGGGTTATTAGTAATGCAAATTTAGCTTTAAATTCTGATATGTCCAAATTTTTCATTAATTTTGCAGTCATGAATCAGACTGTCGATAGAAGAGATGTTCAGACAGCTCATCTGGCTCTTCTGCTGGCCAACATAGGCTGGGGTGTTATCGCTCCGGTTTCGAAGATGGTTCTTCTTTCGGGAGCCATCACATCGCTCGCCCTTTCCGGCTTAAGAATCACCGGCGGAGCATTGCTTTTCTTCCTTTTCACGTGGATTCTCCCTAAGTCGTTTGAGACACGCCAGAAGATTGATAGAATGGATTTCCCGAGACTTGTGCTCTGCTCGCTTCTGATCATCAGCGCTAACCAAGGATTGTATATAATCGGTGTCGGACTTACGGATCCTGTCGATTCAGCTGTAATGTGCTCACTCACACCTGTATTGACGATGGTGCTCGCTGCTGTCTTCCTTCATTTTAGGATGACATGGCTTAAGGTAGCAGGCGTGCTGATGGGTCTTGCCGGAGTGTTGATATTAGTTTCGGATACGTCTGAAAGCGCTAAGGCTGTCAATCCTGTTCTCGGCAATCTGCTTTGTCTCGGAGCCCAGCTTTGCGCCGCCATTTACTATGTTGGGTTCGAAGGAATAATCAGTAAGTATTCTCCTTACTCTCTGATGAAATGGATGTTTTTCATATCGGTGATCACATATGTGCCGTTTTGTCTGCAGGATATGATGGCGATCGACTATACCGCCCTTACTGGAGAAATATGGGCCGGGCTCGCATTCATAATTGCGATACCTACATTTTTCGGATATCTTATGATTCCTCTGGCTCAGCGTAGCCTTAAGCCTACGGTAGTAAGTGCCTACAGTTATCTTCAGCCTGTCTTCGCCGCTATAGTCGCCGTAATGTTGTCGGTTGGAGACTTCGGTTGGAGCAAGGGTATCGCAACTTTGTTTATCTTTTCCGGAATCTACATGGTCAACCGTTCCTCAAAACATTGAATATCTGTGGCAGAATAAAAGCATACACATGATCAGAAATAAAAGTAAAATTATTGATGAAAATTGATACTTAAAATTATGATTTCAAAAGAAAAACTATATGCAGCAATCGCGATGGTCTTACTGGCAAGTCTGACCTCTCTGACCTATGCCGCTCGCCATATGGATGAACTTCGCCGTAGCGACATGGATTTTTTTACATCGGAAGAGGCCTCACGCATCGGCGAACAGGTATTGGCTTATCAGCGGATTACCGGAGGTTGGCCCAAAAATATAGACATGTGTCGCCTGCATTCTTCTGAGGAGCTGGATGAAGTACGTATGCAACGGGTCAGAACCGATGATTCTACTACTGATAACTTAGCCACTACTACGCAGTTGAGATTCGTTGCCAATATGTATCAGGCTACGCACGACGAAAGATATCGCGACTCGTTTAATGCAGGTGTTGAGTATTTGCTTTCGGGGCAGTATGACAACGGCGGATGGCCTCAGTTTTGGCCGAATCCGGAAGGATACCAGGTGCATATCACATTCAACGACGGAGCGATGGTCAACACACTCGTTTTGCTTCGCGATATAGCATACGCTACTTATCCATATGTCGATTCTATCGTGGATGAAAGTATCCGCAGTCGCTCACAGGCTGCGTTCAATAAGGGAATCGAGTGTATTCTGGCTACCCAGATCCGTGTCAATGGAACGCCGACTGTATGGTGTCAGCAACATGATAGTGAGACGCTTGCCCCTGCGCCGGCACGATCTTACGAGCTTCCTTCTTTCTGCTCTCAGGAGAGTGTGCAGATAGTTAGTCTTCTTATGGAGCTTACTGATCCGGATGAACGCGTGATAGAGGCGGTACATGGAGCTATGAAATGGTTTGATGCCAATAAACTGACAGGCTATCGCCTTGAACGCACCGGACAGCCGAAGACTTCGGAAGCAAATGTGCGTCTCGTGGCTGACTCGGATGCAGGTCCTTTGTGGGGACGATTCTATGATCTTGAAAACTGCGAGATATTTGTCTGCGACCGTGATGGTATTCCTCGCAAGAGCCTTGAAGAGATAGGGCAGGAGCGGCGCACAGGTTACAGCTGGTATAACTCTTATCCTGCCGACTTATATAGCATATACGATCAATGGGCCGATAAGTATGATCCGGCTGGTAATGTCATCTTGGGACATGACAATGCCATGTGATTCAACGTTTTTATTTACAACTGCTCTCCTTTTCTGTCGGAAATTATCCCTTTCCTGAGGAGCTGACGTTCTTTCTCATAGTGAGCCTTTATTGTCTCGGGTATCTGGACGTGCTGAAGATGCGATAGGTTCTTCTCGTTGAAGTCTTAGGGAGTTCAGGATATTCAAAGCAATGTAAAATTCATTTATATGCTTTCATATAGTTTTTGTACGCTCAGGCATATGTTGATAATACAGTTCTGATTAAGTGCGTCTCATTAATATAAACTAATATATTGTTAGATATGAATAAAAGTCTATGTTACAATATGCTTTGGCTCTATCTTATGATAGCGGGAGCATTTCAAGAGGTTTTTGCGTTTAACTCCATTACAGATCCTGTTCTGTTTGATGCGCTGGCAAATATGAAACTTCCCCTCGTTGTAATCAACACTGTAGATGGGGAAGAGCCGACATGTGAGGCCATCGAGCCTCCTGAAGGAGCATGGGGACATGGAATCACTAATGCCACAAAAGTGCCAGCTTCGATGAGTATTATTTTGAGTGGAGATACTGTATACGACAGCGGTGAATATAAAAAGAAGGAGAGTGGCCTTACTGTTAAGATTCGCGGGAACTCAAGTGGCCGTAATCTTAAGAAACCTTATAAACTTAAGCTTCAGAAAAAAGCCGATCTTCTCTTTCGCGATGATAAGAAATATAAGGATAAGGATTGGGTATTACTTCGTACAGGTGGAAGTCTTGTGACGCCTATTGGATACTGGACCAGTGAACTCATAGGTCAGGAATGGACTCCCGCTCACAAAATAGTAAATGTATGGATGAATGGAAGTTACCGAGGTCTATATATTCTTTGTGAACAAGTGACTGTCAATACAGATTGTCGGATTTCGATTGATGAAGAAAATGGATATATAGTAGAAGCAGATTCCTATTGGTGGAATGAAGAGATCAGTTTCCCTTCTATTCTCACAGCTCCGCAGTTGAAGTTTACTTTTAAGTATCCAGATCCCGAGGATATTTCCGAAGAAAGGCATGAAGCGATATATGCCGATATGCTGGCACATGAAGTGAAGATCAATGATGGTACTTATGATGAGGTGTATGATTGTGATTCGTTTGCTAAATGGCTTGTAGGATGGGAACTTCTTGGAAATAATGACTCTGCCGGAGGCAATATGTATGTTGTGAAAAAAGATTCATCTTCAAAGTTATGTATGGGGCCGATGTGGGATTTCGATAGCGCTCTGATTCTTAAGGATGACTGGATTGGACTACATTATCGATGGTTTTATTTCCATCATCTGCTTCAATCCTCCAATGATAGTTTCCGTGAGGCATTTCTTCGGATATGGAATGATAAAGGACGCTGGGTTGTCAACAATCTTATAGAAAGAATCAATGCTTTTGCTGATTCTCCCGAGGGAGATGACTACCAAACGTCAATAAGTTTACAAAAGAAGTTTGGAATTCCGGCCGATTACAGTATGCCCTATACCGGCGATTTAGATTTCATGCGCTTCTATGCAATTGATTTTCTGACCGACCGCGCCGACTGGATAGATGCTCATCTTGATGAGATAGCAGGGGTTGAAGGGATAGAAGCTGATCATTCGGGTCTTGATAAAGACATACATTTTGATATTCTTGGCAGACCGGTGCCTGCCGATACTCCCGGCATACACTTCCTTAAAGGTAGAAAAATTTTAGTAAAGCCCTGAGACTTCATTGAGCGAAGAATGATGATTTGAAAAGAGAATTCATCCTGTGAGGGCGGGTTCTCTTTATTTTTTATGTGCTTCCCGATATAGCGTAGTAGTGAACTTTTCGTAAAAAATAAAGTTTATATGTTAGGATTTGTTAACGGCGAACGCCATAGTTCCGGGTGTAGTCATCGCTGTTAGAAGCCGGAAACGATTACAGATTCTTTATATTCATTTTCTAAATTACTATGCGCCAGATTATAAACCATTTCACGGACGACGATCTCTATAAGTTCACGATGTGTTGCGCGGTTATCGACAATTATCCACGTACGCAGGTGCGCTATCGATTCATCGACCGAAACAATACCGTGTATCCCGCCGGATTCGCAGAAGAACTTCGGAATCAGATAAAACTTTTAGAAAACCTCATCATTACCGATGAAGAGGTGGCCTTCATGCGCCGCCGTTGCTATTATATTCCAGATTGGTTCTATACTTTCCTCAAAGGTTTTCGCTACAACTGTAGTTGGGTCCATGTCAGTCAGGATGAGGAGGGGCATCTAAGTGTAGATTTCGAAGGAAACTGGAGCGATACGATACTGCTGGAGGTGAAGGTGCTCGCCATCATCTCAGAACTATATTATATAATGACCGGGCAATCTGAGGCACTCGACTACGACACCTACTATGAAAAGACTTACGCTAAAGGGGTGCGTCTTCTGAATGCCGGATGTTGCTTCAGCGATATGGGTACACGTCGCCGTGCATCGTACGATGCACAGGATACAGTTGTGAGGGCGATGGCAGATTGTGACAGAGCTTCACGGCATCCCGGGCGTTTCGTAGGCACAAGCAATGTCTACTTTGCGATGAAATACGACCTTATGCCGATAGGCACGATGGCTCACGAGATGATAAGCGCTATAGCTGGAATGTACGGTCCGCAGATGGCCAACCATCTCGCCATGAAGGTCTGGTCAAACACCTATCGAGGTGCTCTCGGAACATTCCTTTATGACACATACGGTTGGCGTATATTCAGCCTCAACTTCTCTGAAGACTATGCAAATATGTTCAAGGGGCTGCGTGTGGACAGCGGCGAGAATCACGAGCAACTCGACCTTATATGCGAGAAATATCGCTCTCTCAACATCGATCCGAAAACAAAGCAGGTGATCTTCAGCAACGGACTCAACGTAGACGAGGCTATTGATCTTCAGCTGTACGCTCAGGACAAATGTATCCCTTCATTCGGAATCGGCACGCATTTCACCAACGACTTCCCCGGCATAAAGCCAATGAATATCGTGATTAAGCTGCTTGCTGTGAAGATCACTGAGTCATGGCCTTTCTTCTGCGACACTTGCAAACTTAGCGAAGACCATGGCAAGTATTCGGCGGATATCTCTACTGTCAAAAGATTCAGGGAAGCACTGCACTTAGATGTCAATTCATAATTCATTATGCATAATTGGCTGCGACTATTAAGAATTCAAATCAGACACTTGCGGACTTACGAGCCCTGAGTCCTTACCATAAATATGAATTGATACTATGATTGACTATATTATACAACTCCTCCGGGATAATCCCACAATACCACTGTTCCTGACGCTTGGAATAGGTTTCTGGCTCGGTGGACTCAGGTTGAAGGGTTTCTCGCTCGGTCCCGTGACAGCCACACTGCTTGTAGGAGTCCTCATAGGGCAACTTGACATTCCTATCGCCGAGCCATTGAAGACCGTAAGTTTCCTGCTCTTCCTGTTTGCGATAGGCTATAGGGTAGGACCACAGTTCTTCCGTGGCCTGAAAGGTGATGGCGTCAGGCAGATGCTTTTCGCAGTAGTGGAATGTGTGATATGTATTGTAGTATGCATTGTAGCTGCAAGAATGATGGGCTATAATACAGGAACCGCCATCGGTCTATTCGCCGGCTCGCAGACAATATCCGCATCGATCGGTGTAGGCTCCGACATAATCTCCTCGATGAAAATTGATCCGGAGATGAAGAAGACACTCACCGGGATGATTCCGTCTGCCTATGCTGTAACCTATATTTTCGGCACCATTGGGGCAGCCTGGATAGTAGCGAATCTCGGACCTAAGCTTTGCGGAGGCCTCGACAAGGCAAAGCGGCAGATAGCCGAGATTGAAGCGGAAATGGAGGAAGGAGAATTCTCCGCACAGCCCGGCCTGATCGTGGCCAATCGTCCGGTGTCTTTCCGTGCCTATAGGGCTGAATCCCGTTTCTTCAGGCGTCCCCGCACCGTATCTGAAATAGAGGAGGCGCTTGCCGGTCTCGGTCATCGGCTCTTCGTAGAGCGTCTGCGGGTAGGAGGTGAGGTAGTCGATGTTGAACCCGATGTAAAGGTGAGACGTGGCGATGTCCTCGTCATCGGTGGCCGACGGGAGACTGTAGTGAACGAAGCCGGCATTATTGGTCAGGAAGTTGTAGACCATGAGTTGCTCGACTTCGAGGCTGAAAACCTTCCTGTGACTGTCTCTAAGAACGGAGCCGCAGGATTGACATTCGGATCCCTCAGAAAAGCTGGCTATATGAGCGGGGTGATGGTGAAGAGCCTCGTCCGCGACGACGTCAAGATTCCTCTTCACAGCCGCACCATGCTTGAGGCCGGCGATGTACTCACCCTGGTAGGTCTTCAGAAAGACGTGGCGCAAGCGGTAGGTGAGATAGGATATCCCGACAGAAAGACGGAGACTACAGATGTAGCGTTTCTCAGTTTCGGTGTCGCTTTAGGCTGCTTTATAGGTGCGCTTTGCGTTCACTTTAAAGGTGTGCCAATCTCACTTACCACGAGTGGAGGGTCACTCCTTGCGGGCCTCTTTTTCGGATGGCTGCGCAACCGCAAGCCGACGCTCGGAAGAATACCTTCCTCTGTAGTATGGGTTCTCGACAATGTAGGGTTGTGCCTCTTTATCGCTATAGTTGGTCTGGCTGCCGGACCGACATTCGTCTCCGGACTTAAAGAGGCCGGAATTGGACTCTTCTTTGTCGGCATAGCATGTACGGTTATTCCTCTGGTGATCTCGATCTTCATCGGACACTACATATTCCGGTTTCCGATAGCAGTGACGCTCGGGTGCGTGGCAGGTGGCCGAAATGCTGTCGCCGCCCTTGGTGCTATCCAGGACAATCTCGAAAGCACCCTTCCGGCTATGGGGTATACAGTGACGTATGCGGTCAGCAACTTCCTGCTTATCTTCGGCGGGATCGCGGTGGCGCTTCTTGTGTGAAATAAGAACTTATGAATATGAATTATGCTTTAAGAATAAAGGGATACGGGCTTGCTGCTTTAGCTGCTGCGGCCTATGGCACGAATCCGGCTTTCGCCGTGCCTCTCTACGGCCAGGGTATGAACCCTGTGTCTGTGCTCCTTTTCCGATATCTGATGGGGTTGCCGCTCCTTGCAGTAATTATGGCGATACGCGGCAAATCGTTGGCGCTCAAAAAAGACGAGATAGTTCCTGTCATGGTGCTTGGAGTGCTTATGGCTGTATCGTCTCTTACCCTGTTTGAGAGCTATAACTATATGAATTCCGGAGTAGCGTCCACGTTGCTGTTTGTCTATCCGGTGATGGTTGCCGTGATGATGATCATGTTTTTCCACGAGCGGTTCAGGATCTCGACTGTGATCTGTCTGATAGTAATGGGAGGGGGCCTAATGCTATTGATGAAACCTCAGGGCAACAGCAGTCTGAGTGGATTCGGATGTCTGCTCGTTATGGTTTCGGCGCTGACCTACGCTATATATATAGTTATGGTGAATGTCTCTAAAAGCGTACGAAACATACCTACCACCAAACTCCTCTTCTATGTACTGGCCTGGGGTAGCCTGGTATATGTTGCCATGATATGTTGCGGAAGCCGTCTTACCATCCCGGACGAAGGTTGGGGATGGCTCAATCTGCTTGCTCTCGCTGTAATTCCGACAGTTATATCTCTGGCATGCACCACGCGTGCCATCCAGCTTATCGGATCTACTCCTACCGCCATCCTGGGTGCGCTTGAACCGGTATCAGCCGTTGTACTTAGTGTTGCTGTGCTTCATCAAGTAATTACTGCACAGGATATTATAGGAGGGGCCCTTATCATTGTCGCGACTACGGTCGTGATATGCGCCGGACCTGTTGACAACGCAATCCTCCGCATGAGAAAGATGTTTCCCAAAGGACGTCATCAATCCTCTGAATAAAAATCAGAGTATTTTTTGAGGAAATTATTTGCAGTTACAAAAAAAATCTGTAATTTTGTGTATGTAACACAAGGCGGCCCAGGTCGCTCCTCAATCCTTGACGACAATGACAGACCCCGATATCCTCAGTAAAGCCCTGAAGCTACATTTTGGATTCAGCACCTTCAAAGGGCAGCAGCAAGAGATTATCCAGTCGCTCCTCAGCGGTGAAGATGTCTTCGTGCTCATGCCTACCGGAGGTGGCAAGTCTTTATGCTATCAGCTTCCGGCCCTTATGTCGGATGGCACTGCCATTGTGATATCTCCCCTCATAGCCCTTATGAAAAATCAGGTGGATGCCATACGAAATTTCGCGGAAAACGACGGAGTGGCTCACTTCCTCAACTCTACACTTACGCGGGCAGCGATTGAAAACGTAAAGAAAGACGTAGCCGAGGGGCGCACGAAACTCCTTTATGTAGCACCGGAGTCGCTTACCAAGGAAGACAATGTGGAGTTCCTGAAGGGTGTTAAGATCTCCTTCTTCGCGGTGGATGAGGCACATTGCATTTCAGAGTGGGGGCATGACTTTCGTCCGGAATACAGGAAGATCCGTCCGATCATCTCCAAGGTCGGCAACAGGCCGGTGATAGCTTTAACAGCCACAGCAACACCTAAGGTGCAGCTTGACATACAGAAGAACCTCGGGATGCTGGAGGCTAAAGTATTTAAATCAAGTTTCAACAGAGAAAATCTTTATTATGAAGTAAGACCAAAGACCAAAGACATCGACGCCAACATCATCCGCTTCGTCAAGCAGCACAAAGGAAAAAGCGGCATTATCTACTGCCTGAGCAGAAAGAAAGTGGAAGAGATGGCGGAGCTTCTGAAGGTCAACAATATCCGCGCCCTTCCTTACCATGCAGGTATGGAGGCCACGGTGAGAAGCGAGAATCAGGATGCGTTCCTGCACGAGAAAGTCGACGTGATCGTAGCCACAATCGCTTTTGGAATGGGTATCGACAAGCCCGACGTCAGATATGTCATTCACTACGATATTCCTAAAAGCCTCGAAGGCTACTATCAGGAGACCGGTCGAGCCGGACGTGATGGCGGGGAAGGAAAGTGCATAGCTTTCTACACTCGTAAGGACCTTCAGAAACTCGACAAACTTATGCTCTCCAAAACCCCGGCCGAACAGGAGATCGGCAGGCAGCTGCTCGCTGAGACTGCGGCCTACGCCGAGTCGTCGGTCTGCCGCCGACGCATACTCCTGCATTATTTCGGCGAGAACTATGAAAATGACAATTGCGGCAACTGCGACAATTGCAAACACCCGAAAACATTAGTGGAAGCTACAGAAGAACTTTGCGCCGTCATGGAAACGGCACTCGCACTTAAGGAAAAATACAAGGCGGAATACATTACTTGCGTCATGATAGGACGAGCTACAGATGAAATCCGCGAGAACGGTCATGATGAAATAGAGATGTTCGGCTGCATGCCAAACACCGACGAGCGCATGCTCGCCGCCGTGATAAGGCAGGCCGACATCGCCGGATATATCAAGCGTGATCTTGAAAACTACGGCATTCTTAAAGTGACCGCAAAAGGTAAGAAATATCTTAAAAACCCTTCGCCTCACTTCAAAATAGTCGAGGATTCCGAATATTCCGATCAGGAACCGGAACCCCAGCAGCTGTCTGGCTCGGGAGCTGCCGATGAAATGCTCTATAACATTCTCATCGACCTCCGTAAGAAGATCGCCCGAAAAAACGACGTGCCTCCATATGTCGTCTTCCAGGAACCATCTCTCGAGGCTATGGCTACTACATATCCCGTCACTATGGAGGAGTTATCCTTCATCCCGGGTGTCGGAACAGGCAAGGCCAAACGTTTTGGCGATGAATTCCTACGGGCCATACGTCAGTATGTTGAGGATAACGATATAGTACGCCCTGAAGACTTCAAGGTGCGCATGATGCCCAACAAGTCGAAGCTGAAGGTGTATCTCATCACCGGAATTGACCGCAAGATAGCTCTCGACGAGCTTGCTGAAGGTAAAGGCCTTGACTTCGACGAATTGCTCACCGAGCTTGAGGCAATAGTCGAGGCAGGAATAAAGATCAATATCGATTATTTCCTCCACGACGTGCTTGAAGAGGGAGTGGAGGAAGACATAATAGACTATTTCCAGGAGACGGAGGAAGACAATCTCGAGGAAGCCATTCAGGATCTCGGCGAGGATTACACAGAGGAGGAAATCCGGCTTGTCAGAATCAAGTTTCTTTCAGATATGGGTAATTAAAAAAGCGCCCCTCGGGGCGCTTTTTTAATTGTATAGTCTTTCGCGGGCTGCGGCGACTTTCTCGTCGGTGATATAGTCGTCGTAATCCATCATCTTGTCTATTATTCCATGTGGCGTTAGCTCTATTATGCGGTTGCAGACCGTCTGAATGAACTCATGGTCGTGGCTCGACATCAGGATCACACCCTTGAAGTTCTGCAAAGTGTTGTTGAAAGCCTGTATCGACTCAAGGTCGAGGTGGTTGGTCGGAGAGTCAAGCACGAGCGTGTTGGCGTCGGTCAGCATCATGCGGGCTATCATGCATCGTATCTTCTCGCCTCCGGAAAGCACGCTCGCTTTCTTAAGCACATCCTCTCCGCTGAACAGCATCTTACCCAGAAATCCTTTAAGATATATCTCTGAAGAGTCTTTTGAGTACTGGCATAGCCAGTCTACAAGGTTTAGATCTGTATTGAAGAACTCGCTGTTGTCAAGCGGAAGGTAAGCGTTTGTGATGGTCTGGCCCCAGGCATACTCGCCTGCGTCAGCTTTGCGGTTGCCCATGATTATCTCGAAGAGGGCTGTCATGGCTCTGGGATCACGGCTCAGGAAAGCTACCTTATCTCCCTTCTCGATCTGGAAGTTGACATCGTCGAATAGCACCTCGCCATCGACAGTGGCTTTAAGTCCTTTTACCTCGAGAATTTTGTTGCCCACCTCACGACAGGGCGTGAATATTATCCCCGGATAGCGGCGTGTAGATGGTTGGATTTCCTCTATATTGAGTTTCTCGAGCATTTTCTTGCGCGAAGTGGTCTGTTTTGATTTTGCCACGTTGGCTGAGAAGCGCCTAATAAACTCGAGAAGTTCCTTCTTTTTCTCCTCGGCCTTCTTGTTGGCCATCTGTTGCTGGCGGAGAGCAAGCTGTGAGGATTGATACCAGAAGCTGTAGTTTCCGGCGAAAAGGGAAATCTTATTGTAGTCGATATCGAGAGTATGAGTGCTGACTGCATCGAGGAAGTGACGGTCATGGCTTACTACAAGCACCGTGTTCTCGAAGTTGCAAAGATAGTTCTCGAGCCACGCCACAGTCTCGAGGTCAAGGTCGTTGGTAGGCTCATCAAGAAGAAGGTTGTCAGGGTTTCCGAAGAGTGCCTTGGCGAGAAGGACGCGCACCTTCTCGTTGGCTCCCATGTCGCGCATCAGCGAGTAGTGGGAATCTTCCTTGATGCCGAGGCCGGAAAGAAGAGCCGCAGCATCGCTCTCGGCGTTCCATCCTTCCATCTCTGCGAATTTCTCCTCGAGTTCGGCGGCGCGGATACCGTCTTCCTCAGTAAAGTCTTCTTTTGCATACAAGGCATCTTTTTCCTGCATGATATCCCATAGCACGGTGTGGCCTCGAAGCACAGTCTCTATCACTGTGCAATCATCATATTTGAAGTGGTCCTGCTCAAGTACGGAGAGGCGTTCGCCTGGTCCCATAGAGACAGAGCCGGATGTCGGAGACAGCTGTCCTGACAGTATTCGCATCAAAGTTGACTTTCCGGCGCCGTTGGCTCCGATGATGCCGTAACAATTGCCGTGAGTGAAAGTGAGGTTTACATCCGAGAAAAGCGGTTTTTTGCCAAACTGGATGCTCAGATTGTTAGTTTGTATCATTCTGTTTTTTATTCTTACTTCAGCCTTTTGATTTTCAGACTGCAAAGTTACAAAAAAATCCTCTATTAGGCAAACGTTGTGCGTTTTCCGTTGTGTGAGGTGTGGAATCAGAAGCGGACTGCGAGTTCTACGACGAGCTTGTTGCCCTGTCCATCAGCGGGAGTATATCCGTGATGGTAGAAATACTGCTCGTAGTCGAGCATTACATCGGCAAAGACTTTCTTATAGCGGTATGACAGCGTTCCTCCGAATGTAAGTCTATGGCGGCCTTCATTGTCGGGCGTACCTTCGACTCCGTTCCATTGCCGGTTCATGCCATCGTAGCGTGCCTGTACGCTCCAATGATTGAAAATGCCCAGCTTTGCAGCTCTTCCGTAATCTCCCCACATCACCCATGAATGTGCATCCTTATGGCAAGAATTAACATAGTGTTCGTTCATGTATTCCAATCCTCCTCGCCATTCGCCTCGACTCCAGGTAGTGCCTATGTCGTAGAGCATGATGCGGGTGATATCAGGCAGAATGTCCATGACTCCGCCGCAGATATTGAAGTCGCCGGCCTGTAGAGTGATACGTCCGCACCCCATATAAGACTTCCCCCATATGTTATGGTTGGCGACTCCGCCGGCATTGCCAACCGCCGCCTCGACTGTAAGCGGCAATGCCACAGGTATGGTATAGGTAAGTTTAGCTCCAACCTTTCGGTAGTTGCACATTTGTTTTCCCATAAATGATCGGTTGGCGAAGACATAATTCTGTGGGGCCATGAATGGTTCGCGACCGAATGGCATGCGGAATTGTCCTGCCTGGACTTCTAGTCCTTTGACGACACCCATTTTTACATAGGCATCATGGAACTTGAAGACTCCCTGATCGCATAGATCCACCTGAAGGAAATATCCAATCTTCGGTGCCACTTTTCCTTCGGCTGTGAACCTGGCCCACCTCACCTCGAAACGACTCTGGCCGGTTTCTGTGTCAATTTCCCAGCGAGGCCGAACGGCACCGTGGAATTCAGGAGCGTAGCTGATCTTATCGGCTCCGTCGGCCGGTTCAGTTATGGTTTCAGCCGACGCAGGCAATGAAAACGTGCTTAAAGCGAGAATAGATGCAAGGGTGAAAATGTGTTTTTTCATGGGTGCAATTGTTGTTTGAGGGTACAAAATTAGAATTTTTTTATTAACTTTGCAAAAAATAAAATGACAAATCTATATATATGGTAAAGCATATCGTAATGTTCAAGCTCCACGGCAGCGAAGAGCTGCGCCGTAAGATAGCTGAAGACTTCAAGGAGGCTTTGATGGCGCTTCCAGCAAAGATAGAGTGTCTTCAGAGCATGGAAGTGGGAATCAATGAAAATGCATCGGAAGACTGGGATGTAGTCCTCACCGCGGTCGTGCCATCGATGAAGGATGTGGCTGTATATGCAAAGCACCCAGCTCATGTTGCGGCAGCAGCTATTCTTGGTCCGTATAAGGAGGCTCGAGCCTGTGTCGACTACCTCTGTTAATGTTGAATTCATGATCAGGGAGCCAAGCAAATTCTAAATCCAAAATTCAAAATTATAAATTATTGATGATAAGGCTTCAGATAGAGAATCTCACGAAATCCATAGGTGACAGAATTCTTTTTTCCGACCTTTCCCTTACGATGGAAGAGGGAGACAAGATCGGAATTGTGGCGCGCAACGGCTCTGGAAAGACTACTCTGCTCAACATTGTCTGCGGCCTTGATGACTATGATTCCGGAAAGATAACCTTTTCTGACGGAATTCGTGTAGGCTATCTATCACAGAGTCCTGAGTTCGACCCTGAGATGTCTGCCTTGCAATATTCTTTGCCGAGTCCTCATGACAGTGACGACTACGGAGCCGAGGACAGAGCGAAGCAGATGCTCTCCCAGCTTGGAATCTCTGATCTCAGTCAGAGACTCGGAACGATGTCGGGCGGACAGTTTAAAAGAGTATCTATTGCCAAGGTGCTTCTTCAGGAGCCGGACCTTCTGATTCTCGACGAACCTACCAACCACCTCGACATTGCGATGGTGGAATGGCTGGAGGCCTATCTGACGCGGCTCAGGGTAACCCTCATCATGGTGACCCATGACCGATATTTTCTTGATAACGTTTGCACGCGTATTCTTGAGATAGACCGGGAGCAGGCATTCATATATGAAGGAAACTATGACTACTATCTTCGCAAACGCACCGAGCGCCATGAAGTCTTAAGCGCTGAACTCGCAAAGGTTAAGAATCTTTTGCGCACAGAGCTGGAATGGATGCGTCGGCAGCCCCAGGCTCGTGGAAGCAAGGCCAAATACCGCATCGACTCATTTCATGATCTGGAGAAAAGAAGCCATGTCAACCTCCACGAGAAAGACGTACGCCTCGCAGTCAAGGGCAGCTATATCGGCAACAAGATATTTGAAGCCGTGCATGTGGCGAAGAAATTCGAGAAGGAAGAACCGGACGGAAACCATAGGGTGATTCCCATTCTCAACGACTTCAACTACAATTTCGCACGCTTCGAGAAGGTCGGTATCGTAGGAGATAATGGTGCCGGTAAGTCCACTTTCATCAAGATGCTTCTCGGCGAACTCAATCCAGATTCCGGGCATTTCGACGTAGGCGAGACCGTTCGCTGGGGTTATTACTCCCAGGAGGGAATGACGGATTTTGACGAGAAGAAGAAAGTTATAGATGCCGTGAGGGAAATCGCTGAAAGTGTGCGTATAGACGATAAGACCACGCTTACGGCACAGCAGTTTCTGACTCATTTCCTTTTCGAACCGGCTACACAGCAAAAGTATATTTATAAGCTGAGCGGAGGAGAACGACGTCGGTTGTATCTTGCCACGATTCTTATGCGGCAGCCCAATTTTCTCATACTTGACGAGCCTACCAATGATCTTGACATAATGACACTTGGAGTGCTTGAAAACTATCTTGCGGATTTTAAGGGGTGTGTTATCGTAGTAAGTCATGACCGCTTCTTTCTTGACCGCATTGTCGACCATCTCTTTGTCATGAAAGGCGATGGCGAGGTCAGGGATTTCCCAGGAGACTATTCCACCTATCGCCACTGCGTACGTCAGGAGGAGAAAGAACTTAAGGCCGCGGCTGAAGCTACGAAGAAAGCTGTCGAGTCAAAAGGAATTACGGATCAGCCTGCGGGTGGCAAGCAGAAGACAGAGCGTAGACCGAAACTTTCGTTTAAGGAGAAAAAGGAAATGGAGGCTCTCGAGATTGAACTCGAAAGCCTCGAAAAAGAGAAATCGGAACTGGAAGCGGCCATGTCTTCAGGCACGATGACTGTCGAGGATATCACAGCGGCAGGAGCAAGAATAGCAGAGATCATCTCCCGTCTTGACGAAGCAGAGTTACGAATGCTTGAACTAATGGAAAAAGAGAGCTGAGGATATTCCTCAGCTCTCAATACTTAATGTTTATTACTTTCTACTTAATACTTACAAAGAGGCGATCATCTCGATTTCGACGAGTGCCTGCTTGGGAAGTTCTTTCACGGCGAAAGCGCATCGAGCAGGATAGGGTGCAGAGAAATATTCTGCGTATACCTCGTTCATGGCGCCGAAAAGACTCATGTCAGCGAGGAATACAGTTGTCTTAACCACATCGGCGAAAGATGCCCCGGCGGCTTCTAGAATGGCCTTGGCGTTTTCAAGGCTCTGGCGAGTCTGACACTTGATGCATTCTCCCATAGTGCCGTCTTCCGGATTGATGGGAAGCTGTCCTGAAACGAAAATTAGGTTGCCGGCTTTGACTGCCTGGCTGTAAGGTCCGATCGCGCCCGGAGCCTTAGGGGTGTCTATCTGGATTTTCATGTTTGGGGGTTATGTGTTTTAAGTTATAAGTTGTCAGTTTATTTGCGGCGGGGGATGTTGACGTTCTCAGCATCGAATACTTTGCGTGAGGAGCGGTCGAATATTCGCCAGTGTTCCATCTGGGAAGCCGGTATAAGATCAGTTCGGTCAGAAGGAATGACAGTATAGTTCGTACCCTTTCCTGTAGGCTTGGCACAGAAGAAAGTATCATAGTCGGCCCATTTCACCTTAGCTTGTCCCTCTTCATCGCGTTCGACCCTTACGCGCATATATGCGCCTCCACGGGTGTCGCCGGTCTTCATGTTGGAAATAAAATTGCCCAGCGAGTATACTACCGGTACGTCTTGATGGCGCTTTTCGTCGCGCACCATCTTCATTGGCTGTATCACGTGGGGATGACTGCCTATGACCATGTCGGCACCATTGTCGATTAGAAACTGAGCAAGATCTCGTTGAATTACGTTTTCTTTAAGTACATATTCAATTCCCCAGTGCATGGTCACCACCAGGATCTCCGCGCCTGCCTCGCGGGTCTCTTTCATCTCTTTAGCAATCTTTGCTCGGTCGATGAGCGCAACTTCCATTCCGTCGCGCGCCGGGATTCCGTTAGTGCCGTATGTATAGTTGAGAAAACCGAAACTAATTCCGTTGATATCTTTTATAAAAGGCACTTTTGCTTTCCGGTCTGCTGCGTCATGGTAAGTTCCTATATGGTCTATGCCCAACGAGTCAAGCGCACTGATCGTGCGCCGGGCGGCTTTCATTCCCGAGTCAAGACAATGGTTGTTGGCCGTAAGCATCATGTCGAAGCCTGCGTCGGCAAGAGCCTGCGCGTAGCTGTCGGGAGCACTGAAGCAGGGATAGCCGCTGTAGCGCGGGCCACCTCCGAGAGGAACCTCAAGATTTACTACCGCGTAGTCAGCCTCCGTCACCACCGGAGCTATCCATCGGAAACATTCGGAGTAGTCATAATTCTTCCCTCCACCTTCCTGCAGGGCCTGATCGAGCTGAGCCTGATGCTGCATGGCATCTCCGGCGAAAAGGATTGTGGCGCCGATGGACCGCATGGCACAGCTGTCGGCGGGAGCAGCTGTCGCTCCTGTGATCATCTGCAGGAGACTGAACGTAAGCAGAAGCGTGGAGAGATTCATGGTCATTGCATCTGCTGGAGCGAGTAGATGAATACTGTCTGGGCTTCGTCTACCTTCAGGCGGCACATCGATGGCTTCAGGATGTAGGGAGTGCATTTAGTCGGATAGCTCGAGGTTGAAGTATTCGAACTTGAAACTCCCCAATATGATGACCATAGGTTGTAGCTGCTGCTGACCGACTCTTCAGTCTCGAATCCAAGATTGACGGGCACTATCGTGAAATCCAGATCTTCGTCCTTCACTCCGTTCTGTATGAGATCGAGGATATAATTTCTCATAGTATCGAAGTCATATTGTTTGTTTTTCGAGTCATATACGGCGTAGAAGGAATCTTTATAGTTGGGTAGGGAATTATTCTCGAAGAAATCCTTAAGCTTGGAGGTCTTGACCATTAAAAGATATGGGGGTGGTGTCAGGTCATAGTCATTATCTATTTCTTCGACCGGTATAGTGAACTTGAGATTGCTGACCACGGCGAGTCTGGACTTAGTGCTGTTGTATATGTCTACAAGTTCCTGTCCCGGGAACCGCAGATTGACTCTGTAGCCACCTGGTGAAGTGATGAGGGCTTTGTTTTCTGCGGCCATTCCGTCGAGCAGAGATGACGGCTTATATGTGATGTTGTTGCTGCTCAAGACGATTGGCGATGAGCCGAACACTCCGGTGACACCGACATTAGTCTTGACTTTAGTGGTGGTGGTTCCGTCGGTCGTAGTGGTTTCCTGCGTCTTATAGTTGTAGTATATGTAAAATCCGGTAAACGAGATATTGGCCACACATCCGCGTCCAAACGTGGGCTCTACATATATTCCGTGGAAATAATTCTCAAACGTCTGGGGCCATGCAAATATGGAACTTGTCTCTTTATTGCGGTATGCTTTCACAACATCTATAGCCATCTGCCTCGGCATGGGAATCTGGATGCCGATTACCTGAAGCGTTGTATAGATGGAGTCGTTCATGCCGAGTGCCGAAAGTGTAAAACTTCTGCTCCCGAGTGGATTTTCAGGATCATAATAGCCTGTAGGATCGAATCTGTTGGTTATGTCGTCGGGAAGGCTCTTTGTTAGCCTATATACCTTAAGTTGCTGGGGAGCGAGGGAGTCGCCTGTTAGAGCACCACGAGGCACTGAAAGCACAATTTTCATGGAGTCTATCTGTTCGATGCCGATAGAATCGGGAATGTCTATCGATGTGACGCTCATAAGGCGGCTCACATACGAACAGTTAAGATCTCCGTATTCCTTGACGCTTATCCTTCCGATCAGGTTTGTGGTGCTTCTGGAGTCTACATCGTCATTGAATTCTGTGGAATAGCTGATTTTGGGACAGAAGACAGTTTTCTGTGTGTCTCCACGATAGATCTTTTGTTCCGATCCGTTCCAGATCAGCGAATCCTTCGCAATGTGTACTTCTCCGGATGCAAGTGCGCTTCCTACCGTAGGCGTTTCATTTTCGCAGGAGATCAGCAAACCACTCGCAACGAGGGTTAAAAATGGAGCTGCAAGAAGCCCGAGGCGCTTGCGAAGTATATTTGGTAGCGTCATTTATCTTAAAGTTTATCGTAAAACTCAATGTAAGCCTCAAGATTACCTTCGGCTTCCTCTTTTCTCAAATAAGGTATTCCTTTTGCCTCTACAGCCTCGAGCAGATCAGCATCGGGCTCGTCGGTCATGAAGATAACTCCGTCGCTGTTATCAATGGCCATACGGTGGAGCAACTTGGTATTCTTCTCAATGTCTTCGAATCTTTTGAGATATTCCTCCTTGACTCCGTCTTCCTTAAGTCTTCGGAAGAAATCACCATCGATTGTCACTTCGTTGTCTTCGGGTAGGACGGTATATACCACCTTGGAATTCTCGAATGGTACTGAATCGCTCAGTTGCCGGAGATAGACGGGAGTCAGGGCAGCTACCCATCCCTGTGAATGGATCACCGCCGGATCCCACTGAAGTTTCTTGGCTGTCTCGATAGTGGAGCGGGTGAAAAAGAGTATCCTCTTGTCATTGTCCGGCCGGTTGCTTCCTACTTCGTCGATGTCTGAGTCGAGTTTCTGGAAAAAGTCGTCGTTATCTATGAAATATACCTGGGTGCGGGTTGGATGAAGGCTCGCGACCTTAAGCAGTAGCGGATGATCGTTGTCGTCGATAGTTACGTTGAGACCGCTCAGGCGAATCACTTCGTGGAGCTGGTTGCGACGTTCGTTGATTCCACCCCATTTCGGAGTGAATGTGCGCACTTCATAGCCTCTCTTATGTATGCCGGTGGCTACTTCCTTGCCCAGTATGGATATATTTTCAGGCGGAAGGTATGGTGCTACCTCCTGCGCTACGAATAGGAATTTTTTCTTGGCCATATCTTAGTTTTTAGTCTGCATATCGATCCGCTTCCGGCGTCACTATATGCCCGAGTGCAAAATTACAAAAAAAAATCCATATAGCCCTTAACTATGGCATCCTTTTTGTTTCTTTAGCATTTGAAGGCGTATATTTTCGTTTTTTTTAACATTGAATTGAGTTTTTTGACGTAAATGCTTGGTCTGTTTCTGACTTATTTATTAACTTTGCAGGTTGAAACTCCTCTGAGGGTTTTTAGCCGTCTTCCAACGGTGATTTTTTTGAAAAGAATATCATTCTAAAGCAATGGCAATGCAGATAATTCGTAATGTCAGCGATCTGGAGACATTCGTAGCCACGACGCTCGGCAAGGGAAAGACTATAGGATTTGTTCCTACCATGGGTGCCCTTCATGAAGGACATCTCTCACTCGTGAAAAGAGCTGTCGCTGAAAACGACGTTGCTCTAGTCAGTGTGTTTGTCAATCCGACGCAGTTCAATAATCCGGAAGATCTCGCCACCTATCCCCGCGATGAGGAGTCGGATTTACGTCTTCTGGCAGAAGAAGGGGCCACCGCAGTTTTCGCTCCCACGGTAGAGGAGATGTATCCGGATGGTACAGCCGCCGACCATGAGTTTAGCCTCGGTACAGCCGCCGAGGTTATGGAAGGCAAATTCAGACCCGGTCATTTTCAGGGTGTCGCACAGGTAGTGAGTCGTCTCTTCAGGCTCTGCCGTCCGACCCGCGCCTATTTCGGAGAGAAAGATTTCCAGCAGATTGCTGTGATCCGCAACATGGTGGAGAGCGAGCACATCAACGTAGAAATAGTCCCGGTGCCAATAAAGAGGGCAGCCGATGGTCTGGCTCTTTCCTCACGCAACGCCCTCCTGACCGAAGAGCAGCGAAAAGTGGCTCCCGGCATACATGAGGCACTTGAATATAGCGTGGAATATTCAAAAGATCATTCCGTAAGGGCTACTCACGACACGGTAGTAGAGCGTATCGACGCTATCCCGCATATGAATGTGGAGTATTTCGAAATTGTCGACGGAAGAACGTTGCTTCCAGTAGATGAATGGTCGGAATCACCGGATATCGTGGGTTGCATCACCGTATACTGCGGCAAAGTACGCCTTATAGACAACATCAGATATAAGTAAGTCAACGCTAACACATCCATCTACGTCATGCAGATAGAAATGCTGGCCTCGAAGATACATCGGGTGCACGTCACCGAGGCCAATCTCAACTATATCGGAAGTATTACCATAGATTCCGCTCTTCTCGATGCCGCTGGAATCCTGCCCGGTCAGAAGGTTTCGGTGGTCAATAACAACAACGGTGAGCGGCTGGAGACCTATGTCATAGCCGGCAAGCCGAATACCGGTATCATATGCCTTAATGGCGCTGCGGCGCGGAAGGCACAGGTAGGCGACATCATCATCATTATTGCCTACGCCCTGATGACTCCTGAGGAGGCTAAGGTTTTCGAACCGAAGGTGATCTTCCCGGACACAGCGACCAACCTCTTGAAATAATAATAAAACGTAAATCCATATATGTTTAATAATCTTTCTGAAAGACTCGAGCGGTCCTTTAAGATCCTTAAGGGTGAAGGACGCATCACCGAGATCAACATCGCCGAGACCATGAAAGACGTGCGTCGGGCCCTGCTCGACGCCGACGTCAACTTTAAGGTGGCCAAGACTTTCACTGATACAGTGAAGCAGAAGGCCCTTGGACAGAATGTGATCAATGCCCTGAAGCCGAAAGAGCTGATGGTGAAGATAGTCCATGATGAACTCACCGCTCTCATGGGAGGGCAGGAGGCTCCGCTTGTGCTCGAAGGCAAACCGGCTGTCATACTCATGTCGGGCCTTCAGGGTTCAGGTAAGACCACTTTCTCAGGCAAACTCGCGCTCAAACTTAAAAAGAAGGGGCGCAAGCCGCTTCTTGTAGCAGGCGACGTTTACCGTCCGGCTGCTATCGAACAGCTTAAGGTGCTCGCTGAGCAGATCGACGTTCCTGTCTACACGGAGGATGGAAATATAAATCCTGTCCAGATAGCTCAGAACGCTATCAGATATGCCAAAGACAATAAGCTGGATCTCGTGATTGTCGATACGGCAGGCCGTCTTGCCGTCGACGAGGAGATGATGCAGGAGATAGCTGCTATAAAGAAGGCTGTAAATCCGGATGAGACATTGTTTGTGGTCGACTCGATGACCGGTCAGGACGCTGTTAATACAGCGAAGGAATTCAACGATCGTCTTGACTTTAATGGCGTGATCCTCACTAAGCTCGACGGCGACACTCGAGGAGGTGCGGCGCTTTCTATCCGCTCGGTTGTTGACAAACCCATTAAGTTTGTGGGTATTGGCGAGAAGATGGAGGATATCCAGGAGTTCAATCCGGAAGGTATGGCCAACAGAATCCTCGGCATGGGCGATATCGTGGAGCTGGCCAAGCGCGCTCAGGAGATCTACGACCAGAAGGAGGCCGAACGCCTACAGGAGAAGATCCGCAAGAATAAGTTTGACTTCGATGATTTCCTCAAGCAGATTCAGCAGATCAAGAAGATGGGCAATATCAAGGATCTTGCCGCCATGATTCCGGGAGTAGGAAAGGCTATCAAGGATATAGACATCGACAACAACGCTTTTAAGGGTATAGAGGCAATCATCTATTCGATGACGCCCTACGAACGTCAGAATCCCGAGATCATCAATGCTTCGCGACGTCAACGTATAGCGAAGGGTAGCGGAACGACGCTGCAGGAGGTCAACCGTCTGCTCAAGCAGTTTGAGGAGACACGTAAGATGATGCGTATGGCTACCGGAGGCATGAAGAATCCTATGGCTATGATGCGCCAGATGCGCCAGAAAGCCGGTGGACGGCGATAAGAGAGAGAATATGAAAAATGGAGCCCCCTGCAAATAAATGCAAGGGGCTTTTTATTATTGTAAAATAATGATTTATCACGATAATTCTTGATGAATCATGATCATGGATTATTCATATTGATTCTTATTTTTTGATGTCGTAGCCCTGATCCTTCAGATACTTGAGAATCTGATATTCCATAGCGTGGTCATAATAGTTGACGATGTGAGCACACCAGTCGTTGTCAGAGGTGCCTCCGGCACGATGCTGGTTATAGTCGGTTACAATTTTGTCGTATTTCTCGAGCTCCTCTGTAAGCTTCTCCGCATCCTGCGAGTAGCAGTTCTTCATAAATACGAGTTCACGCTGCTGTTTCGGCTTTAGATCGGGATGTTCGCGGGGTATTCCAAGGGCGAGGCCACAGACAACAAATACCCCTTTGGGAAGCTTAAGCAACTCGGCTACAGCCTTCGGATCAACGGTGCGGAGATAGCCTACACAGTTGCATCCGAGTCCGCAAGCCTCTGCAGCGACGACTGCGCTCATCATTGCAAGCGAAGCATCGATGATGCCGATGATTGTTCCGTCCATAGTGTCTGTGAAGGGTGGCATTTCGACACCTTTCTTCTTGGCGAGAAGTGTCATCTTGTTATAGTCGGAGCAGAATATCAGAAGGCGGTTGCAGGTCTTGAGCTGTTTTTGGCCTGTGAGCTCATAGAGCTTTTCCTTGAGTTCCTGATCGTCGATATCGATTACGGAATATTGCTGGCCATTGTAGCTCGTCGGAGTGTTTCGGACTGCGTCGTAGATGAAGTCCATTGTCTCCTGCGGAATCGCCTCTCTCTCGTAGCGGCGGATGGATACCCTGTTAAGCAGGGTCTGTCTTACGTCTTTCATATTTTGGGTGTTTAAGTTTATTTTTTTAGATAGTAAAGGTGTTTAAAGTCCTCAAGGTGCTTAAAGTCTTTAAGGTCTTAGTCTTAGGGGAGTGTTTACTAAACAAGGAGGCATAAGGCAAATCGCCTTATGCCTCCTTTATAAGGACCACACCAAAGGTTTTGTGATGAAACTCCGATAGACAGGATTTGAGTTCCACCGGCGCTTTGTAATCCGCCTGTGCTCCCCTGAAGGGAAGACGCCACCCGAAGGTGGGGGGCCCGCCATCGCATCCGGCAGATGGTCTCGGTATTTCATTAAAGTTTGATGAGTTTCCCAAATTACTCTGATGTGGTGATGGGTAATCCTCTTTTTGTGAGCCTCGGCTCTCCTCAGCTCTGCTTTCATAACGCAAAGATAATGCATAAGGTTGAGACTTCCAAATTATAGCTGAATTTTTTTAGAAAATTTATTGTCGTTCCGAAAAAAATGACTACCTTTGCAGTGTTGTACACTGGTGCAACACTTAAACGACAATACTTAGAGCATATGATAGAACTAAAGAACGTGACATTTACTTACAGGAAGGCTAAAACACCTGCTTTGTCGGATGTTTCGGGCAGGATCGGCTCTGGACTGTATCTGCTTGCCGGTGAGAACGGAGCCGGCAAGACGACGTTGCTTCATGTCATAGCAGGCCTTTCACGTCCGCAGGAGGGGACAAGCAAGATTGACTCATATCCTTCAGCCACAACCAATCCCGCGGAGATGGGAAACGTATTCCTACTGGAAGAAAACATGTGTTTCCCTGGCAAGACCATTAAGATCTTCAAGGATCTGCATTCACGTTTTTATCCGGATTTTTCCGAAGATATCTTTGAGGCAAATCTGAAGGCGTTCGGACAGACCGGGGATGAGCCGATGGAGTCCCTTTCATTGGGAAACCTCAAGAAGGCCCAGCTGGCCTATGTCCTCGCTTTGGGCGTGAAGGTTTTACTTCTCGACGAACCGACGAACGCACTTGACATAGAAGGGCGCGAGACATTACGAAGACTGATTGCCGCAGATATACGCGATGACCAGACAATAGTGGTCTCCACGCACACCATGGGTGATCTTGACAGGCTTTTTGACGGCGCGATGATAATGCACAAGTCAAGGCTTGTCTTTGCGGGTACTGAAGAGGAAGTTGCGGAGAGGCTTACGTTTGAGTATTCGAATACAAGTGATCCTGAATCCATCTATTCGGAGAATGCCGCAGGCAGATTCATCAATATTTATCCCGCTGATGGGCATGATGAAACCAGAGTCGATTGGAAAGCCCTCTATATGGCCTTACACTCGGATAAATCAGAACGTATAATACATCAACTGCAAAAATAATGAAAACACAGAATGCATCGTTTGCGTGGCAGAGAGTGGCAATGTTATATCAATACAATGCTCCGTGGATCAGAAAACAGACGATAATATATTTTCTCTTTTCTATTGTAACTTCGCTCGTATACCTTCTGATTCCTTCGCAGACAATACGTATGGGAATCTATAGTCCATGCAGAACAATCCTGCTGTTTATGTTCATATGGGCACCGATTGTATTCACTAAAGGAGGGGATACCAGAGTAGTAGACAGGCTTATTCCGGCAAGTGCGCTTGAGAAACTAATGTTTTATCTGAGCTATCTTCTTATAGTAATCGGTTTGGCCTGTTATCTTTTTCCTTGGATGGCTGAAAAAATATCTCCGGAACTATATCCTTCGGAAATGAATGCTGGCTCAACAATTCAAAATGTAAGTGTACCGCTGGTATTTGAATGGTCGACCTTTCTTTCTACCATAGCAGCCATGTTGACATGCTTTTACTTTGTTATTGCGGCAAAACGCAATAGACTCGTAAAAGCTTATCTGATTTCGATAGGGGTATCGATATTTCTGTCTATCATCAATACCTTTTATGGAGTAAAGGAAGCTATAGTTGCTGGATATAGAGAAGCCGCCTCCCAGGGGAGCGCAGCCAGCGAAACAGAAATAACTGAAATGGTGAGCAGCGCCCTGAATGATCACCTATACTTTTCATTTTTTGCATTGGCAATCAACGTAGGATTTATCTTCTTGCTGATATTCTTGAGCTACAGGTCGCTATATAGAAGTAATCTTTAGTGCAATGATGGAGTTTAATGACAATAAACCTATCTATAGGCAGATACTGGACTATGCGTTCAACTGTATTCTGACCGGTGCCTGGCGGGCGGGAGAAACAATACCTTCCGTAAGGGAGCTGACCTGTGAGCTCGGAGTCAACAACCGAACGGTGCTAAAGGCTTTTGATGAACTGCAGAACCTCCGGGTGATAGAATCTCGGCGAGGTCTCGGATTCCTGCTGGCTCAGAATGGAATCGATATTATCAGAAAGGAAAGGAAGCGCGAGTTTTTTGAGAATACCTTGCCTCAGATAATAGAGGAGATGAGGATTCTCGGAATCTCACCAGACGAAGTGACGTCGATGCTCGCAAAGACAGACGATAGTAAAATTTAATCATCACATCACAAAGGTATGGTAAGTGTAATAATAAGCATAATGATGGGTATAGCGGCTATATTGATGCTGCTTTTCGGTACTCTTATGAATTAAACGGCTGGCATGTGCCGCATAAATGGATCTATGTATGGAAACAAAGATTTACAGATCAAGAGTAGACTGGTGGGTGTATGCCATCATACCGTTTACTGTTCTTTGCTGCATGACAGGCCCGATATTGACCGGGTCGTATTATTGGTTAGGTGTAGTTCTATCCGTTCCTTTCTGCCTAATCATCTTTTATGTGATAATCTCAACGAAATATGCTATCAGGGGCAATGAGTTAGGGGTGAAAGGTTTAATTAAAATTATCAGACCGCAGGATATTGAGATCATCCTCACCTTTGGAGATTTCGCCGAAAGACGAAAGAGAGTTTATTGCAGACCTATTGAGAATCAATACCGACATTAAGATCCCATCTCAAAATATATCAAAACAGCCCAGTGGCTCTGAAATTTTATGAGATGGGGTCTAAGGTCTCATCGGGTGTCGATGAAAATAAAAATTTTCATATCTGATCAAATGCAGGCAATTGGTTATTTCGATAATAGAAATGGTCTACTGGTCCGTGGCCTTTCCCAATTTTATAATTTGCTCCCGATTCAATAGCCTTTGAGATATATTCTTTGGCTGATCTCACGGAGTCGTTGAGTGAGTATCCCCTTGCAAGGAAAGATGCGATTGCGGATGACAGTGTGCATCCTGTGCCATGTGTATTGACTGTGTCTATGCGTTTTGATTCTAAATAGATTGTCTCCTTAGTCTCTGCATTATAGAATACATCAACGAGCTTTTCTTCAGAAAGATGTCCCGCCTTGAGCATTACTGATGCACCTAATCGGGACAGTTCAGCAGCTGCTTTCGGCAATTCATGCTGACTTTTTATTTTTCTCGACAACAGTACTTCTGCCTCAGGAATATTGGGCGTAATGATTCGGCTTCTGGGTATCAGCACATCCCTTAGGGTCGCTACGGCTTCTTCTTCAAGAAGAGGATCTCCTGAAGTCGCTACCATTACAGGGTCAAGGACAATATTCTTGATTTCTGGATATTCATCAAGAGTATTCCTTACAGTCCGAATCAGGTCTGCTGAGTGAAGCATTCCGATTTTGACAGCATCGGTCCCCACATCATCAAGAATGGAATGGATTTGAGCCGCTACAAATTTTTCCGGTACCGGCAAAACATCATAAACTCCCACCGTATTCTCATCCACCAACGCCACAATGGCAGATGTGGCATAGCACCCACAGGCAGATATAGTCTTAATGTCAGCCTGCACACCGGCTCCTCCACTCGGGTCGCTTCCGGCAATTGTCATTACCCTACTGTAAGTCTTCTTCATATCTTCCATTTTTCCAAATTATAAGCGCTATCCCAAAACATCCATTCCATTTTTGTAGCCATCACGAATGCCTCCGTCATTTTGTCGCGTATCACTTCTGTAGTGTTTGCTGCAAGCTGATCGCAGATATCTATCGCCTTCGCTGTTGAAAGTGCAAAAGACTCATCGGCATAAGTTTCAATCCATTTTGAATATGGATTATCGCTCAAACTTCTCTTATGGATCTCTTTCCCAACAAGCATGTATATCCAGAAACATGGTAAAATGGCTGCCGTCTCTATCTCTATAGGATCAAGACCTTTTGCTGATTCAAAAGAGCAGTAGAGAAGGCAGGTGGGAGTTGGGTTGATCTTAGAAGAGGATATCTCGGTAAAGGATGCGTGTAAAGCATTTTCAACAAGTATTCCGTCTAAAGCAAATTTCAGGAAATCTTCTCGCCATTCTTTCTTCGGAAGTCTTGATGAGATATGTGCGAGTACCTTGCTGTAATTTTCAATATAGATTGCATCCTGCCTGATATAAAAGAGAAATCTCTCTTTGTCAAGGGTTCCAGCGGTCAGTTCTTTTACAAATGGAAGTTGCAGTATGTCCTCATATATACATTCCACTTTCTTCCAGACTTCATCACTCCATTTCATCTCTTATATCCTGTTACGGCTACATAATCACCCTTATCATATCCCTCCGAAGGCTCTTCGATGATTTTGTCGGAATAGAGGGGG
>JAIECF010000045.1 GCA_029068655.1 Muribaculaceae bacterium
GTATGAAAGATAAGATGAGTCAAATGTATAATAGTATACAGATCCTAAACTCCCAATAATCCAAACTAACAAAAGAACTGATCCGATATCAAAAGATTGTTTCTTTTTTTGATATATGATAAACCATGTAGTATACGCAATGGCATTAAATATTAATAGAATAAAGCAATTGGTTTTCATGATTTGTCAAATACTTTTTTAAAGATATATTTTATACCGATTCTAACCAGAGAAACTATTGATATATTAAATTCATTTAAAGCCATTAGAGGCCATTTCCAGTTTTGATAGACAGCCTGACAGATTCCTTGAACAATGACAAGTCCCATAATTCCCCATTTAGTAAAATAAACCACGCAAAATACTCCAATACAAACAGCAATTCCTGTTATGATTGAGGCTGGCGCAAATGGTACTTTATTATCAGTACTTATTAAGCCGGCAAAATTAGAATGATTATACTCCAATAGCATAACTATACAATAGAGTATCAGGATGGTCTTATTTGGTAGGATTGCATTTGACTTTATCAGAGAAAGAATAGAAGAACCCCAAAAGATCAAAACGATGCTTCCTGCCATAAATAGGATTAGGAAGATATCGTAAGCTAAAGAAAACGCTTGGAGTAATCTCTCTCGCTTGCCGGAAGCTCGTAGTGATGCAAGTTTTGGCTGGCTAATCTGCATGAAAGTGCAGCTTACGTTCCCAATTATTCCCATCAACTGTATCATTAGACCATACGAAGCAAATTCTTCTAATGAAAGGAATAGACCTGCAATGAACATTGAGAATCGCATGATAGCATAAGCTCCTATGCTCATAATGGCTGTTCGTTTTGCATTATACCATAAGGTTCGGAAGATATCTATTATTCGTTCCTTGGTTTCAAAAGAAAATTCCCTAAGCCTTTCTTTAAGAGTGGAAGTGTAGAAGTATCTATAGGAAAGTATACGTCCAAAAAATGGAGATATTAATTGAGCCAAAGCTACGCTGATTAGTCCCCACCCGACATATAGTCCTCCGATTGTTATTCCTATATATATCACTTTATTCCCAATAAGAGCGAACTTTTGTTCTTTTATTTTACCAGCTCCAAGAAGCATGGAAAAATAATATGAATAAAAAATTTGAAATAGGACTCCAATAGAGTATATAACCCAAATGATCAGTGCGTTGGGAACATTTGAAAATCCATCTGTAGCTTTATATATATAGGAAGTCCCTACTGTCAGTAAAAGAATAAGTGCGAAAAGAGCCAGATAACCATAGATATATCTGGCCGTTTTAAGTAGATAGCCTAATAACTCATAGTTGGTTTCCTCCCCCGTTCTTCCTATTCCCTCTTTCTTTAATTCCTGAGCCCCGGAGAATACATAGGTGAAATTTCTAGCAAACTGAGGTGCAAAACCGAGATCGACAAGTGCGATGACACTTCCCACTGTAACGAGGATATAATTCAATCCTATCTCTGCTACAGTGAGTCGGTTTAAGATAAATGGAAGTGTTAGGACCCCTGCTCCCATTGATAGGAACTGGGCAATATAACTCCATATCACATCTTTCTTTCCAAGTGAGATCTTATTCATGCAGATGACTCAGGATTTAGATATCTCTAATTAATATTATGTGTATGCAAATAGAATAATGAATCACGAAATTGTTGTCTATCATAGACAGATCTTTGAGTATTTCTCCCCGATTTTTATAATATAGATACCATGAGAAAACGATGATGTGTCGAATGAGTTGTTTTTGGTAGTCAATATGTTTATACCGTTGATGTCAAATATATCTATCATTTCGTTATTTCGCTTATGGACTTCGATAGTCCTGTCTGTTTTGACAATGATTAATTTATCCGTCATTGGGTTGACTACATTGCTTGTATTAAGAGGACATGAGATTTCATAGGAGCCAGCATCATATTCCTCGGAACATCCTTCCCCTGGGATGGTGACGGAAGCGGTTGTCCCTTCAGGAACAGTAAATTTCCATATCCAATTGTCTCCTTCAAATTCCCAATTGCTTCGGATCAATCCTGATGGGGAGTTGAATTCAGCATCGACAAAACCGAGACGGTCATCAGGTATTGGGGTTAGGATAATGTGTTTGAAACCGGGACTTGACGGATCTGCGGATATTCCGGCGCAGTTTTTCCATATCCATTCACATACCGATCCATATGCATAATGATTGAAACTGTTCATGCCGCTGGGCGCCAATCCATTTTCGATTGTGTAGCTGTCCCAGCGTTCCCATATGGTGGTCGCTCCGTTGTCGATCGAATACAACCAGGACGGATTCCTGTGTTGGAAAAGCAGATCGTAGGCGATATCACTCATTCCGTTTTCTGTAAGTGTTTTCATGAGGATGGATGTGCCGAGGAATCCGGTACTCAGGCAGTTGCCTTTGGATTTGAAGTTTTCCTTTAGTCTTTGGATTATATTGTCACGTGCTTCTTCATCAAAGAGATTGTTCATTAATGCAAACAAGGCAGGGGTCTGCATTGTGTTGAGGATTTCGAGCTTGAATTCTCCATCTGTTGTGAAGTAACGGTTTCTGATTTTTTCTCTTATCTCAGATTCCAGATCCTCATACATCAAGAAAGCTTTGTCATTACCAATTGCACGCGCCATGAATTTCATAAGTCGGGCATCCAGAAGCCAATACGATTGACTGAGATAATTCCAGTATTCTTTTGCGTCCTCTTTTATTTCTCCGTTATCATTAAGATTTGCCTTACTGTAAGTTTCTAATGGCTCATAACTCAACCAATCACCATAAACATATTTCAAATTTTCATACTCCAGTTTGTCATACTCATATTCCGTTTCCTTAATATGATGCATACATCTTTCCATTGAATCCCATTGATTCTTTATTATTTCAATATCACCATATTGTTTGAAGATCGTGTATGGAACTATTATTCCGGCATCGCTCCATCCGCAGCACATTGCATTTTCTCCACCCCATGAAATGGGAGCAACTGTAGGATAAGCTCCTGATTGAAACTGGGAATCAGTTACATCCTGCATCCATTTATGAAAAAACTTCCGGGTGTCCGCAAAATAGGTACCTGTTTCACAGAATATCTGGGTATCGGCGAGCCATCCCATTCTTTCGTTTCTATTTGGGCAATCTGTTGGAATAGACAGATAGTTAGATCTCTGCGACCACAAGGTGTTGCTTAGTAATTGATTGATCTCCGCATTCCCTGTGGCGATTTTCCCAACCTCCATTTCTTTAGTGATGGATGAGATGGGAATAGAGGTTATTTGGCTAATCTCAACTTCATCGTCTGCTGAGACATCAATATATCGGAATCCGAAAAACGAGTAACGAGGGGTATATCGGACATAATCTTCGTGATTCCCAAAGATATATTCAATATACATGCCGTTATCCGGTATTCTAAGATTTTTCCTGTGCACAGAACCTTCCGGACCATCCATCCCCCTGCTTTTTGCTCCGTTGCCATCATTAAGTATCTCGCCCGGCAGGCAACGTAGTTTTGTACCTTCCTTTGCCTTAAAGATGAAACTTGGCACAGCGGAGCAATTCTGACCGAAATCCACTACAAGAGTTTCTCCTGAATGAAGGATTATGTTGTCTTGATCGGCATATGTGCGGCTAATAACGACCTTTCCGTATTCTTCATCCGACGTATTCTCTATCTTAGAATATACATATGCAAGTGTCGGTGTCAGTGTCAGGTCATTCCGGAAATATACCTCAGCACCCTTCGTAGGCAGTATTTCGCCATTGAATTCAGTGTTGATTTCAGGTATGGATAAGTAGTCTAAGCAATCAAACCCGTCAGGCTCTCTGTCATCGAATATTTCTCCGTCATATATGGCCGCATGTCTGACTTTGCCAGCTATACCGGCTTTCCAATGCTCAATATCTGTACCATAGATTGCTACACTTCCATCCGTGTATGTCAATTGAAGGACACCCCTGAACGCACACTTTTTTCCGTTCATTCCGTTTTTCCCGCTTGGAGTAACGATTCTATCGGCCCACCAGCCGGGAGTAACTTGTGCAGAGAGTCTATTGACTGCTCCTTTTTCCAGTTTAATGTACTCGGTTATATCATATGTATATGAATATTTAGTTTTTCTATAATCTGTGAATCCTGGCTTTAAGATCTCATCACCAATGAGTTCACCGTTTACAAAGATATCATATACACCTAAAGCTGTGGTCATCCATTGAGCGGCTATAACTTCCTTTTCGTTTTCAATATCCGATACAAACCAGTTAGCACCATCGGCAGCCCTCTGTGCCCAACCAACCCAATTTATCACAGGAGCATCTTTCACTGAAATCCATTGGGCGGAATTCCATTTCTCAGGATCAATCGCATCCGTTAGTTTGGAGACGGCAAAACTTGATTGAGTAATAAAAACTGATAAAAGAATCCCAATAGATAGGATTCTTTTATGCGTTGCTTTTACAATACGAAAGAATGGTAAGGAAGGAATGTTATTACTTAGCATTATAAGCCCGTGTAGGAATACGCAATTCAAATGGAGAATCAAAATCCTTTAGAAGGCAATGCTTCAGATCCTTTTCTGAAAGAATAGCTTTTGAAGAATCAATTTTCCAGTCAATACCGAGGCTTTCATCAAGAATGGAGATGCCGCCGTCGGCTTCGGGGTGGTAGTAGTTGTCGCATTTGTACTGGAAGATGGCGATGTCGCTGAGGACGGCAAAACCGTGGGCGAAACCTCTTGGAATGAAGAACTGGCGATAGTTATCCTCCGTCAATTCAACGGCAACATGTTGTCCGTATGTGGGTGAGCCTTTGCGGATGTCTACAGCTATGTCAAGGACTGCACCTTTGACGCAGCGGACAAGTTTGGCCTGAGCATAAGGTGGACGTTGGAAGTGAAGCCCGCGCATTACACCGTAAGTGGAGCAGGATTCATTGTCTTGGACAAAGTCGACTTTCGCTACTTTCTCATCAAATTCCCTTTTGGAGAAGGATTCAAAGAAATAGCCTCTGGCATCCTTGAAGATCTTTGGCTCTATTATAACTGGGCCTTCTATGTTGGTTTTGATTATATTCATTTGTTTGGTTTCCCTCAGGTTGAAACCTGGGGTTTCTTATCAATGGATTACCTCTCCGAGGCACATGTTATAGTGTAATTTTTTATATTCATGGGGCACATGCGCCCTTTGCTATCGCAGAACCTCCGGAAACTATCTATCGTTATGATCGCTGGGGTAATGGGGTGGATAAATTAGTTGAAGTTTTGAAGATTAGCCTCGTCTGCTATCTTCATCAGATACTGCCCATACTGGTTCTTGAGCATGGGTTGAGCAAGCTCTTGGAGTTTTTTAGCGGTTATCCAGCCGTTAATGTAGGCAATGCCTTCAAGGCACGCAATTTTTAATCCTTGGCGCTTCTCCAACACCTCAACGTATATGCTGGCTTCAGAGAGAGAGTCGTGGGTACCGGTGTCGAGCCATGCGAAGCCGCGTGGTAGGGTCTGGACTTTCAGTTCGCCATCCTTGAGAAATTCCTGATTGACTGTTGTGATCTCAAGCTCCCCTCTGGCGGATGGCTTGATGTTGTGGGCGACTTCGACTACTTTGTTGGGATAGAAATAGAGTCCAACTACTGCGTAATTGCTTTTGGGATGTTCAGGTTTTTCTTCGATTGAAAGGCAGTTGCCGTCCTTATCAAACTCAGCTACGCCGTATCTCTCTGGGTCATTGACCCAATAGCCGAATACTGTAGCCTTGTTTTCTTTTTCTGCCGTCAGAACAGCCTCCTTCAGAATCTCTGAGAATCCGGCTCCGTGGAAAATATTGTCTCCAAGAACAAGGCAGGCTGAGTCATCACCGATAAAGTCCTTGCCGATGATAAAAGCCTGGGCGAGCCCGTCGGGTGACGGTTGCTCGGCATATGTGAAAGTGACACCGTAGTCGCTTCCATCACCAAGAAGGCGCTTAAATCCGGGAAGGTCCTGTGGGGTGGAGATGATGAGGATATCCCGTATTCCGGCAAGCATTAATGTGGAAATTGGGTAGTAGACCATCGGCTTGTCGAAGATGGGGAGGAGCTGTTTGCTGACTCCTTTGGTTATGGGGTAAAGACGGGTGCCCGAACCGCCTGCGAGAACTATGCCTTTCATTTAATAGTTAATTAAAATAATAGTTAATTAAAATTTGATTAGTATTATATTGCTTTCTCTTCAAAGAAACCAACATGTTTTGCCATCAAATTCGTAAGTTATGTTAGAAGGTCGTTCTCCAACTTTATGTGCGGGAATCCCGGCAACAATTGTAAAAGGCGAAACATCTTTCGTTACGATTGATCCAGCACATACAACCGCACCTTCTCCTATTGAGACTCCCGGTAGAACAACCACATTGCAACCTAACCACACTCTGTCTCCAATTGAGACAGATAATTTTCTATCAGAGAAAACACAGTTAAAGGATGGACTTCGATGGTTGTGCTGTAGAGTATAGATTGATACGTTACTTGAAAGATTGACATTTCGACCTAATGACAATCCAGATCTTGCGTCTAAGATAGCATTGTCTCCAATGATGGATCCTTTTCCAATGTGTAAGAACTGTGGAGCTCGTACTTCTAGACCGTAATGTATGATTACATTTTTAGCGATGGAGGCTCCTGTTATTTTATATATTAATAATCTAAATGAATTGGATGGAATTGAGCTTACTTTATATAAAGCATAGCGAAGAGCTCCTCCTCTGGTTATTCTTTGTATAATTCTATAAGGTACCCCTAAAAATAACATTCTCGGTTTTCTTATAGAAAGAATGTATAATCCTTGTAATAATATAATTATTAATATCAACACATATGGCAATAATAATATTACTGATAATAAGTACACTAAAATAATCGTTATTCCCATATATGCCTTCTTAGTTCTAAAATTAACTATTATACCTTGGATTACCCTTAGTTTAGTTAGCTTTTTTGAGTATGAAATAAATCGACTTAAAAAGAAGAAAAGCGATGGCAAGCCGGAGGCGAATATGTGTGGATGTGTGGAATATGAAGGCCTCCGGACTTGCCAAAGCGCTTAAGAGTATTTTGAGAGGAGAATGAGCAGTAGGATGGGAGAGTTCTCAATAAAAATCGTAAAGAATTCTCAGAGCTTCTTTGGGATTCTTATCATGGACCTTTTGTCTCCACATATTTAAAATTGAGGGAGTCAAATGCTTTAAATTGTCTATCGGTGGTGTTTGTCGAACAATAAAGCTCGTCCTACCCTCCGTCACTCTACCACCCTGAGAAAAATGCCTTTGGGATGGTTCCTCTTTTTTGAGCAGCTTGGCCATCAGTAGCTCGTAGAATATCCACGGAGATCCTGTAGTGTTGCCTTTGGGATCTGATGATAAGGAATTCGGACTATTGAGGAAGAATAAGCAATCGCATGTGTCAATCATCTTGGAGATGGCGGATGCAAGCATCAGGTGCACGAAACTCGTGGTGAGATTCCTTGTACTGTAGTTGTAAACCTTCTTCTCGGCATCAAAGCTGTATTCATTGTCAAGCGTTCTGATCAGTTTGTCTCCACTTCCCCATATGGTGTGATCTACGAATGCCTCTATGCCGAAACAGTCATATAACCACTGTGAGAAAGCCAGAGCGAGATCCACGTCATCGTGAGAGTGGGAGATAAATACATGAGCCTTTACGGTTGGAAAGTAACTGCTCAGTATCTCATCTCCGTCTACAGTCCCGTCTGCCAAAATATATCTTGTCAATGAGTCATATATTTCGTCATTGAAATTTTTTGTTCTGGCTCTACTCTGTTCAGAGAGTATCCGGATAGAATTTCGTTGGATAATCCTGCCGTCATTCCGCTTTGAAAATACCGGTGGATTGATCTGATTGAACTGGCTCTTATCCAGAAAAAGTCTGTATCCCTTCTTCACTAGATAATCCGTCGTTTAGAAAAAAGCCTGTATATGTTAGTTGCCGTCAGCTCTGTGAAATCCGTAAGCTCTGCCCCATATTTTATCTTCAAAGAGTCCCGGATATCAGAGAATTCACGTTGTTCTATGATGGGTTGCTGAACTGTCGATAGCATCCTGACATACTGGAGTTCTTGATAAAGCCATGGAGACAGGGTGCTGACACCGGTCTCTTTAAACTCACTGTAATCGAGGGATTCATAGCTGTCAATGAAGATGAATGACTCGCATCGGGCGATCATCTCAAGAATTGCCATGGAGAGCATCGTATGGACATGTGATGTGGAAAAATTCCTCTTGTTGTAATCATAATACTTTCCATCATCTGTCTTACACCATCTTTCGTCTATCTCTTTAAGCAGATCATCTGCACTTGACCATACATAATTGTCAAGAAATGGCTCCCGGCCTATCGATCTAAGGTATTTGGCCAATGCTTCCGCAGCATGACGATCATTATGGGAATGCGAGATAAAGATATCAAATTTTGTGAATTCGGTTCCATCAGTCGGGAATATCATATCCTTGACTGCATCTCCGTCAATAACTCCATCTGAAGGATTCAGTAATTTGTCCAATCTGTATCTTACTGAAGATTCATTTACCAAGGATTCATAGGAGTTATAAACTGAAATTGGAGCAAACTTGGCAATCTCGCTATTCGTAATCCTGAATCTTCTTTCAGGATTAAATCGTAAGTTCATTTTCGACATAAGTCTTGAGGTCATTTAGATTTACTGTATTTATGTCGTAGATCTCGATATGGATTCCCTGTGGGAAGGTAAGTTCAGAATACTTGAAGTCGATGGCATCGACCAAAAAATTAAGGATCCTTTGCGGTGAGCGTCCAAGGCGTGACAGCCCTGTGCCTATCAGAGGCATGTAGATGGGTTTCTCTATCTGGAGGCTTTTCAAGTGGTTGATTAGCTTGTCAAATACTAACGCGAAATCAGCCCTTTTCAGGAATGCGTGGTTTTCGGAGTCGAAATGAGTAAGTGCCATGAGGACGAAAGTGATGTCGCCGATTGGAATGTCGATACAAGTGCCAAGCTTATATCTCTGAATCTTACCGCTTTTTCGTGATGTCTTTAATTTGTGCGATTTACCTAATAATTTAGGTGAGATCAGATTGTCTAATTGCCGGATGTTACCAGAGAAGTATTTGTTTATCCATTTGCCATGCACACTGTTCGGACTGATGATTCCGTCACCTACATGAGTGTCGAAATATTCATTGACAGGAATGACCACTATTCCTTTCTTTTCGAAAATATCACCTTTCTCCACGGTCAGCTTGAACTGAGGGTTGAAGTTGAAGGACACCTTCGTCTTTCTTTGATTCATATAGCAGGAATAGATCCAGCAAAGGATTACTATAGTGACAAGGATGATTGATTTACGCGGGGCAGAATTTAAAATCTCATTAGCTTCGTTTTGAAACAGGAAAGCTATGCATGTAACAGCGGAGGAGATAGCCGCAAGGGCTATAGTGAACTGTTGCAGGAAGTTTTTTAATGTCGGTGTCATGACAAGACTTAAGATATCTTAGCCATTTTGAAGTGTTGATCAATTTGCCTACATCGTGTATAACCACTTCGGCATCCTGTCTGCTTTATTGAGTCTCAAGACTGAAGGCTTTAAGTATTATATCAGAATAAGGGGTTTTACCCTCAAAAGCATAGTAACTTTGTATCCGGAAAACCTGAATCGAGTTGACTCTAAATTATTTTTTCTGCGCCTCATCTGCTCTTTCTGAGCATCCTGAAAGGATAGTTCTGTGCCTAATTCCTCAATTCCTGCTGACGCGAACTATGAAGGTGTAGGCGCAGACCTAATTCTTAGCGCGGAACTGGCAGACTTTCACAGAATTTTTATCAATATAGTGATGATATCCATCATTCTGGTGT
>JAIECF010000046.1 GCA_029068655.1 Muribaculaceae bacterium
AGTTTATAAATTTTGGAATAATTTAACCTAAAATCAATAGCCGAAATGAACATTGATAAGATCATGGCCGACCTTGAGGCCAAACATCCCGGTGAGAACGAATTTCTTCAGGCTGTGAAGGAGGTTCTCCTTTCCGTTGAAGAAGTCTACAATCAGCATCCCGAATATGAGAAAGCCCGCATCATCGAGCGCATGGTGGAGCCTGACCGTATCTTCACTTTCCGTGTGACCTGGGTCGACGACAAAGGTGAGGTGCAGAATAATATCGGTTATCGCGTGCAGTTCAACAACGCTATCGGCCCGTACAAGGGTGGCATCCGTTTCCACGCAAGTGTAAATCTGTCTATCCTTAAGTTCCTTGGATTTGAGCAGACCTTTAAAAATGCCCTCACCACTCTTCCGATGGGTGGCGCAAAGGGTGGCTCCGATTTCTCTCCACGTGGCAAGAGCGATGCAGAGATCATGCGTTTCTGCCAGGCTTTCGTGCTTGAACTCTGGCGCAACCTTGGTCCCGACCGTGATGTCCCCGCAGGCGACATAGGAGTAGGTGGCCGTGAGGTAGGATATATGTACGGTATGTACAAGAAACTCGCCCGCGAGAATACAGGAACTTTCACAGGCAAGGGTCTTAGCTTCGGCGGCAGCCGTCTGCGTCCCGAGGCTACCGGCTACGGTGCCATTTATTTCGTTCAGAATGTTCTCAAGAAGATCTGGGGAGAAGAACTTGCCGGCAAGACCATCGCTATATCCGGCTTCGGCAATGTGGCATGGGGTGCCGCTAAGAAGGCTACAGCTCTTGGAGCAAAGGTCGTTACGATCTCCGGTCCCGACGGATATGTATATGATCCTGAAGGTCTCAACGATGAGAAGATCGAATATATGCTCGAGCTCCGCGCTTCCGGCAATGATATCGTAGAGCCCTATGTAGAGATGTTCCCCGGAGCTACTTTCTATGCAGGCAAGAAGCCGTGGGAGCAGAAAGTCGACATTGCCCTTCCATGTGCTACGCAGAACGAGCTCAACGGAGAAGATGCGAAGCAGCTTATCGCCAATGGCGTTCAGCTTTGTGCTGAGGTTTCCAACATGGGTTGTACTCCGGAGGCAATCGACGCATTCATCGCCAATAAGACCGTATATTGCCCGGGTAAGGCTGTCAATGCAGGTGGCGTAGGTGTTTCCGGCCTCGAGATGAGCCAGGATGCAGAGCACCTCCAGTGGAGTGCTGACGAGGTTGACAATCGTCTCCACACCATGATGAGCGATATCCATAACGCATGTGTTGAGCATGGCACTCAGCCCGACGGATATATCAACTACATGAAGGGCGCTAACATTGCAGGTTTCCTCAAGGTTGCTGACGCCATGATGGGCCAGGGCATCATCTAAGGATGTAATACTCTTACCGATTTTAATCGGTCTTTGACCGATAGATTTGTAAGGACGCATGTTTCGTGCGTCCTTTTTTTATCGTTTTTTCTCTGAATACTTGTTATATTCGGAAAAAAGTATTAATTTTGCACTCGATAACGCCAGCCACTATAGCTTAGTCGGTAGAGTATCTCATTCGTAACGAGAAGGTCGTGGGTTCGAGTCCCACTAGTGGCTCAAAATTTAGCGCCTCGGAATCTAATGATTCCGAGGCGCTAATCTCATTACGCGCTACGCGATTCGCACTACTTGATCAGAAAATGATCTCCCGTCTCCTTTACGATGTTCTCGTAGTATTTCTTATCGTAGCCCGGCCATTCCGGTGATGCGGGCAGGCCATAGGCGTTGCGCTTGAAGCTGCCGTCTTCGTTCTGCTTCTTCACATTGCCGTCAAGGAATTTCACCATTAGGAACTCGGCAAGCTGACGGTAACAGTCTGTCGACTCCTTGGCTATGGCGGCTGCCTCTATGTTGACGAGTGTTGTCAGTTCACCTATCATCCCGGCTTCAGCGAGAGGCAGAAGTTGTTCTTCCGACGCATGTCTTGAGTCACGGTATTTCTCCTCGAGTCCATTCTGAACTTTTCTGATGTCTGGGATCATAAGGTCGTAACGGTTGTAGGCCTGGTTGGCAACCCAGTTGTTCATCCAGAAGTTGGAGTCCATGTTGAATTCGTAGAGGTCGCCTACTTTAAACTGCATCGGAACCTGTGTGAGTGAACAGTAGAGTGGCATGTAGACACAGGTATTGGTATCGTCGGTGCCGAACCAGAATAATCCGCCTACCGCGTCGGGAAGCCAGGAACGGCTCTGCGAGATAAAGCTCCATCCGGTCTGCTGGGTAGCTGTGGCGCGCTCCATGCAATAGGTCTTGCCGTCTACCTCATACGACATCGGGCGCCAGCGGTAGGGTACATGGTTAGGACCGGCACCTACATCCTGAGTCATGTCGAGCGGAGTGCCTTCGAAATGATCGCGCATGCAGTCCTGCATGTCCTTGAGCGATATCTTCCTGTTTGGCACTACATAGAGGGGCATTGGATCATTGCTCTCTCCTGAGATCCATGAGTAATACTTGTCGAGGCCCGGATCGAATTTCCTCATGAAGGCCCATGCGCGTCCGTCGCAGCTGCGGCGTGTGGCTGCGTCATGCTCGCAGTATGCGTCGGCAAACGAGAAGTCAGCATCCTTACCATTGAAATAGCCGCGTTTGCGTGCGAATTCTATCATGTCTTTTGAATATCGCACGTTTTTCTTGTCCTTAAGGTCTACACGGCGTATTCTCGGCTCGTTGGCGTGGGCACAGATGGCGTCGTCCGGAATCCTGACGGCTATCCAAACGGCACCCTTTTCAGCACCCTTGCCGATCATATCCATTACCCACACTTCGTTTTTGTCTGCGATCGTGAAGGATTCTCCTTCCGATGCATATCCGTATTGTTCTACGAGAGTCGTCATGACGTCGATGGCCTCTGGTGCGGATTTCGATCTCTCAAGAGCTATCTGAATCAGCGATCCGTAGTCGATGATGGCATTGCCTGTGGTGTCGAGCAGTTCCTCACGTCCTCCCCAGGTAGTCTCTCCTATCGCCACCTGATACTGGTTCATGTTTCCTACTACGTTGTAGGTCTCTTTCGGTTGCGGTATATCTCCGAGATATTTGCCTGTGTCCCATTCTACCACCTTGCGCATAGCGCCTTCCTTGTGTACAGCTGCGGGTGTGTGGGATAGATCGCCGTAAAGGGTATGGGAGTCGGCGGCGTAAGTGATCATGACGCTGCCGTCGGTCGTGGCTTTCTTGCCGGCTATGAAGTTGGTGCAGGCAAGTGCTGTAGCCGCCGATAATGCTAAGGCCGCTGAGGCCATTGTCGTTCTCTTTATCATTGTCATCAAATATTGTTCTTATAACTTACAAATCAAAACACCTTTATCGACGTCTTAGTATTGGAATATGCGAGCACCACTGTGAGCGTACGTTTTGCTGCGTCATAACTGTAGCCATATTGCCTTATGGCTTTCGGTGAAACCATTTTCTCAAGCCGATTGCCGTCAAGTTCCACTCCTTTCGGATTGGCCACACCCACTATCTCAAGAGTTATCATCCTCACTTCAGGCATTCCTTTGTAGCTTCCTTCCGAGTCTATGTTGATGTAGATTTCGTTGCCCTGCTTGGATCCGCTGAATGTTGTAAGCTGATACTCCCCGTCTTCAAGCGATGTCGGCGACATTCTGTCGTCGTCAAATAGCTGGTAGTTGCTCCATTCCTTTCTCGGGAAATACTTCACCGTCAGAAGCGTAGGGTCATATTCCGACGTGTTCTCGATCTTCTTCGGATACAGTGGGATGAAGCTTCCCGCTTTAACGAAGAGTGGTAGTGTGTTGAGTGGCGCGGCTACCGTAGCGGTCGTACCACCCTGGAACGTCTTGGCCGGATTGTTCCAGTCTATCCATGTTCCTGCGGGGAATACCACTTTTCTGCTCTTCGCTCCCGGTGTCATTACAGGTGCCACGAGAACCTCCTCGCCCCATAGGTATTCATCGCTTATATCGGCATACTTGTCTTTGTCTTCGTTGTCGCCGTGAAAATTGAGGGTGCGCATCAGCGGCATGCCGTAGGCTGAGTTCTCGTAAGCAAGTGTATAGTTATAGGGTAGCCATTCATAACGCATACGTATGAATTTCTTTATGATGGCTTCCTGTGCCGGATAGTGGTAAGGTTCTGGACGGTCCTGTGCGTGGGTGCGCAGGATAGGAGAGAAGGTCCCAGCCTGTATCCAGCGTACGTAAAGCTCAGGATCATACGGCTTCTGTGAATCGACTGCGAATCCTCCGACATCGTTGCTCATATATCCAAGTCCCGAGAGTCCGGAATTCAGCATCAGCTTGTTTTGGGCCTGAAGGCCGCCCCATGAGCGGGATACGTCGGATGTCCAGGGAAATACGGCGTAGCGCTGCAGCCCGGTGGTGCCTCCGCGCATCATAAGCATCGGGCGCATCTGTGGAAAATCCTTGCGGAGTCCGTCGTAGATCATCTTGCTCCATTCGTTGCCGTAGACGTTGTGGAACTCTTCGGCTGTCTCTCCGTTGGCATGAACTATTTCGAGCGGATGCACCTCCGGCTCGCCGAGATCACCCCACCATCCTGATAGTCCTTCTGCGGTCAGGGGTTTCATACGGTTCCACATCCATTCTCGGGTGTCGGGATTGGCTATATCAAACATTCCGGCGTCGCCTACCCAGGTGGTGACGTCTTTGGTGTTCCCATCGGCGTCTTTTGTAAGAAGCCCCTTGCTCTCAAGCAGGGTATAGTTGTCCATCGCTCCTGTCTTGTTGATATACGGCTGATGGATGGGCACTACATGTATGCCTTGGGCGTTGAGGTCGTCGAGCATCTTCTTGTGGTCGGGCCATTGCTTTTTGTCCCATTCGAGGCGCCCCATGTCGGTCTCCACTCCATACCAGTAGAGGTCGAGCACCATGCCGTCTACAGGATAGTCTCGTTGCTTGAGGGAGTCGATCGCTCCGTAGGCCTCGTTCTGGTTGTGGTAGCCATATTTAGATGTGATGTAGCCCATGGTCCAGAATGGAGGAAGCGGTTGCTTGCCCGTCAGTTCCGTGAAGGAGAATGTGGCACCCGCCAGAGTGCCGTCGCCTCCGTTGATGAAATAATAGCTCAGCGGCTTCTGCGATACCGTTCGGTAGAGGATTGTATCTTGTCCAAGAGTGAGACGCGCCTTCGCATAGTCGTCTATGAGCAGTCCGAAGCCGTTGTCGCTTACGAGATAAGGCATGTTGATGTTGGCCTGGTTGAGACGTTCGTCTCCGTCCGTATAGCCGTAGTTGGCTCTGTTCCACATGACCATCTCCGTTCCGTTGAGCGTAAGGCTGTGTCCCCTTTCTCCGGTGCCGTAGAAGTTGTCTCCTTCAGGAGTGAGGAAGGTGAGCGTCTGCTCGTCGCCGTCAACTCTTACACCGTCGGCCTCTGAGAGCAGCAGGTTGCCGTCCTGGTCGAAGAATGATACCTTGCCGGTCTTTTTGTCTACCTCTACTTTCGTGGTAGGTGTCTCTACCGTGAATCTGTCCGCGTTTGCCCATGTATGGATAGAGGTTTTTGCGGTGCTATGCATGTTCATTGCGGCCGCTTGTGTGGCCGCCGGTGTCGGAGCCTCCAGTGATGTTAGCTCACATACACGGAATATATCGTTGCTGAGGGGAATGACTTCAATCACTCCCTTGCCGGTGATTACTCGGTATGTTTCTTCATTAGCGCTCTCCGTATGAGCGGAGAAGGCGGCAGCGGCCGTAGCCACAGCCGCCATCGCTATGCATATGGGTGCTTTATTCATAAGTCAGATTTACCCTTAACCCTTAACCCTTAACCCTTAACCCTTAACTCTTAACCCTTAACTCTTAATACTTAGAGTTCAATGTCCCCGTCTACGATCACGTGCCAGGGAAGCCCGTTCACTGCGAGTGTCTCGAGGAAGGGATCCGGATCGAATTCCTCTACGTTGTGTACGCCCGGCATCACCCATTTTCCGGTAAGGAACATCATGGCTCCGACCATCGCCGGGACGCCGGTGGTGTAACTGACTGCCTGTGCGCCGGTCTCCTTATATGCCTCCTCGTGAGAGCAGTTGTTGTAGATGTAGTAGGTCGATTCCTTGCCCTGCTTGTCGATGCCTCGGATGCGGCAGCCGATAGAGGTCTCTCCGGTATAGTTCTCTCCGAGCGAACCCGGATCAGGAAGCACGGCTTTGAGGAACTGGATAGGGATAATCTCCTGGCCGTTGTATATCACAGGGTCGATGCGCGCCATTCCTATGTCCTGGATCACTCTCAGGTGGGTCAGGTATTCCTGTCCGAAGGTCATCCAGAAGCGTGCGCGCTTGATGGTCGGGAAGTTCTGTACAAGGCTCTCAAGCTCCTCATGGTAGAGGAGATAGCTTTCTCTTTCGCCGATGTTGGGGTAGGTTAGAGGCTGGTGAATCTCGAGGTTTTCAGTCTCTACCCATTTGCCGTCTTCCCAATATTTGCCCTTCTGGGTGATCTCGCGGATGTTGATCTCCGGATTGAAGTTTGTGGCGAAAGCCTTGCCGTGGTTTCCTGCGTTGCAGTCCACGATGTCGAGATAATGCATCTCCTTGAAATGGTGCTTTGCTGCGTATGCCGTGAAGACTGCACTCACTCCGGGGTCGAACCCGCATCCGAGGATCGCGGTAAGTCCGGCTTCCTCGAATCTCTTGCGGTAGGCCCACTGCCAGCTGTATTCGAAGTGTGCTTCATCTTTGGGCTCATAGTTTGCCGTATCAAGGTAGTTCACTCCACACTTAAGGCATGCCTCCATTATGGTGAGGTCCTGATAGGGGAGCGCTACGTTGATGCATATGTCGGGCTTGTGCCTGTTGAAGAGTTCCACTATCTGGTCCACTTCGTCAGCGTCAACGCTGTCGGTGGTGATGTTCTTTGCACCGATTTTGGCGGCGAGAGCGTCGCATTTTGATTTTGTACGCGAGGCGATTACGATTTCGTTAAACACCTCGGGATGCTGGGCACATTTGTGCGCCACTACTGTGCCGACTCCGCCGGCGCCGATGATAACGACTTTTCCCATTCTTTATCTTTATGTGTCTAATAGTTTTGTTTCTCTTTCAGTCTGCAAAGATAATAAAAATTTTTAAGGTATGGATGTCTGCTGCCTTAAAAGATTGATATTATCCGTGATTAATCCGGATAAATCTTGATAATTGATCATTGATAATTGATCATTGATAATTGAAATTGCCCTCACCTCCCGACGATGATCACGGGCCGGGGCGGAGTAAGGCCGATATATTGGAATCCGGGATTCTCCTTGCGGAATGTTGTCAGCACATTGCCGAGCGAGTCGGCATAAGTGGCGCTTCCGGCGATTATGTAGTAGCTGTCCTTGCCGTCTGTCGCTATCACCGGCTGCAGGCTACCACCCTTCCTGAGATCTGAAAGCATGGAGTTGGCGTTGGTGGTCATCTTAAACATTGCTACCGCTAAACGGTATGGTCCCGACTGTGGCCATTTGCCGCCGTCGGCCGGTCTGATGTATTTATGTTCCATCTGCAGCGAGTCGCCAGCGATCACTCTCCAGTTGCTGGCTTCATCACTTAGGAGTTTGTGTCCTCCTGTAAGAAGGTATTCGTCAGGATCGTTCTGTTCACGTTTGCTTTTGGCGGCGTCGTAAGCCTGGCGGTATCCCTTTTCGGTAGGCTTGCAGGAAGTCAGCATCCCCGCCAGTAAGCACACCGTCAGCGTTATTCTGAGACTAATCTTCAAAATTGATACATGTACCATAAATTAATCATTGAGTTTAAGGATCTTTGTGGCTCTTGCGGGCAACTTCAGAGTCTTTTTCCCGTCGCGCAATACTGTCGTCTCTCCACTCAGAATGTCGGTGTAAGTGTCTCCTTCCTTGATGATTTCCGCATAGCGGCTCATGTCGAGGTCTATGTCTTCATCCTTACCGTTGAGGATCACTATGGCTTCCTCCGGTCCGTACTTGCGGCGGTATAGGTAGACTCCGTTGGTGGGCATGAAGTGCTTCATGTCTCCCTTTGCTATGGCGTCGCTTGTCTTCCTCCAGTCGCAAATGGCTGAAATGAAGTCGAAAGCCTCGTTCTGCAGCTCGCTTCTTCCGTTGGCGACGAAGTGGTTTTCCTTGTCTCCCTTGAACCCACCCGGTACATCGCGCCTTACAAATCCGTCGGAATCTTCTTTGCTTCCGTTCATAAGCAATTCAGTGCCATAGTATAGCTGCGGTATCCCGGGCACTGTGAGAAGCATTGCTATTGCCTGCTTCCATGCGTCAAGGTTTTCGGGTATTTCAAGGATAAATCTGTCTGTGTCATGGTTGTCGAGAAAGCGGAGCACATTCATCGGGTTGGCGTAGACGTAGTCAAGGGCGAAATGATCGTAAAGCTCGTTGATGCCGTTCCAAGACTGTGAATCTACCTTGAAAGGCTTGAGGTCTGCGCATAGGATGCTGAGGGGAAAGTCCATCACGACCGGTAGCCTGGTGTCAATGCCCATGGCTTTCGCGATAGCCGATCCCGTCTGCCAGAATTGCTCCCCGGCAGGACTTCCGTACCAGCATTCCCCTACGATATTGAAGCCTGGATATTCAGCCATTACCGCATCGATCCATTCTCCCATTCTCTCTCTGTCGGCGTAGGGATAAGTGTCCATCCTTATGCCGTCTATCTGTGCGTCTTCTATCCAGAAGATGGAGTTCTGCACGAGATATTTCATAAGGTGCGGATTCTTTTGATTAAGGTCGGGCATAGACTCTACAAACCATCCGTTGACGGTCAGATCTTTGTCATATTCCGAAGCATACGGGTCGGTAATTGTGGAGAGCCTGTAGTTGGTCTGCTGATAATCACCCTGATGGTTAAACCAGTCGCTTGCCGGAGGGTCCAGAGCCCACGGATGGTGGCTCCCGGAGTGGTTGAATATCATGTCCATCACCATTTTTATTCCTCTGTCGTGAAGCCGTTCGGTAAGGTCTGCATATTCCTTGTTGGTGCCGAAGCGTGGATCTACACGGTAATAGTCCGTAGTGGCATAGCCATGGTAGCTTCCTCCGGGCATGTCGTTTTCCAATACCGGATTGAGCCATACTGCTGTGACTCCGAGAGAGTCTATGTAGTCGATATGGTCGGATATTCCCTGCAGGTCTCCTCCGTGGCGCCCGTTGGGATTCTCGCGGTTTTCGGCCACTATGTTCTTCAAAGTCTTGGCTTCAGGATGATCTTCCCGTCCTGATGCGAACCTGTCAGGCATGATCATGTATAGCACGTCGGCGGCAGAGAATCCCTGTGCTCCTTTCATTTCCTTACGTGCTTTCAGCTCGAAGTCGCGTGTGAGTGTCTTCTTTCCGGCTTTCCACTTGAGCTTCATTGTGCCAGGACAGGCTTCCGGTGAGATGTTTAGGTAGACGTACTGCCAGTTGGGACTCCCGTCGAGCCTCGTTACCGAATCCACTGTCACACCTGGATAATCGGTAGAGAATTCGGCATCGCGGATATCGGTCCCGTGTATTTGGAGCTGCAGTGTCCTGTCATGCATTCCTGTCCACCAGTAGGGAGGATCTATTTTATCAATAGAAATGGCTGCCACGGCCTGTCCGGCCATGGCAGCGCATATAAGCAGTGCTGCTTTCTTTTTCTTCATAAAAGTATTATACTCGCTATAAACTTATAAAGTCATCGCATTACGCACAACGCATTACGCACAACGCACAACTCAATCAATCTGAATGATCAGATAGGGTGAACGCTCCCAGAAAGACTTGGGGTCGGTGATCTTAACGCTCTGGGTTCCGTTGGCGTTGTCAAGGATTTCGTAGCTACCCTTAGGCACATTGCCCCAGATCTTCACTTTCTTGCCTCCTGTGTTGATCACACTCAGTGTGCGCTTGTCGGCCGAGGTGAAATAGTTCTCGTTGAAGTCACCTTGAAGCACCTTTGTGGCGCCAAGGAATTTCTTCTCGAGCAGGCCGTTCTGCTTCAGCTCCTTGTTTGTGCCGATAGCATAGTAAACGCGGTTTGCGAGATTCTCAGCGGCGATTGCGTCTGCCTGAGCCTGCTCGCGGGCTTCGGTCTCAGCCTGAAGGTCTTCCTTACCTTGAGCCACCTGACTGTTGAGGTTGGCGATCTCTGCGTTGGCGTTGTCAAGCTCTGTGTTGAGCTGCATGATCTTCAGCTCCTGATTTTCTATACGGGTCTGGAGATCGGCTATTGTCTTCTTCAGCACGGAGTTCTCGCTGCCTGTCTTGTCGAGTCTTGCCTGCATCTGGCTAAGAAGGTCGCGGTTTTTCTGCAGGCGCTCCCTGATGCTTTCGAGATTCTGTCTCACTTCCGCCCTTCTGTCGAATTTTTCTCCACCTTTCTCCATGCTGAAGAGTAGGCCTTCCTGTATGTTGATGGAATCGAGGCCGTCGTAGATATCACCCATAAGAAGGAGCAGTGAGTCATTGAAGGATGAAGCCTGTTCATACTGAACTGTTACGATCTCGAGGGAGTCAGCGGCGCTTTTGCCCTTCTCTCCGCTACAGGCAGCCAGCATTACGGCACCCACAGCACATAGTGGAATAAGTTTCTTCATAGCCATTATATATAATTAATATTTTTATTCTAATTGATTATGATTTGATTGTTTTCTTGTTTCCAACGGCAATCTTAATTATGCATTATGAATTATACATTAAGATTCCATCCCTTTGACGACTATAACAATCTCACCCCTTGGAGTGTTCGCTGAGAAATGCTCTGATAAATCCTTTAGAGTGCCGTTATGGAATGTCTCGAACTTTTTTGATATTTCGCGGGCAACACAGGCTTCCCTTTCTTCCCCGAATGTCTCTGCGAGTTGCCTCAGTGTGCGTGGCAGCCTCACCGGGCTTTCATATATTATTACGGTGCGTGGTTCCTGAGCAAGCTGGGCCAGACGCGTCGCACGTCCCTTCTTAAGGGGAAGGAACCCTTCGAAAACGAATCTGTCGCATGGCAGTCCGCTGCCTACCAGAGCCGGAACGAACGCTGTTGCTCCAGGAAGCACGGTTACTTCGACTCCTACCTTGCGGCATTCCCTTACGAGCATGAACCCGGGGTCGGATATGCCCGGTGTGCCTGCGTCAGAGATCAGCGCGATGTCTTCTCCTGCTTCAAGGCGCTCCGAAAGATGCTTCACGGTCGAGTGCTCATTATATTTATGGTGGCTTTGCATGGGCGTGTGTATGTCGAAATGCTTGAGCAGCACACTGCTTGTGCGCGTGTCTTCGGCAAGTATCAGATCTGCTTCCTTAAGCACGTTGACAGCCCGAAACGTCATATCGTCCAGATTCCCGACAGGCGTCGGAACTATATACAGCATATTCTATTTGTGTTTTATTCAATATTTGTTTACTCAACCGTTCATGAACTCATCCCCTCACAGACACCACAGCCTCACTACCTCCATGAAGGCCGATACATGGCTGTCTTCTCTGTTCCACTTTAGATCGTTGTAGCAGAAGTCTTCTATCCCGGAATAGTCTTCTATGCCTTCTATCTGTTCGATAGTGGAGTCAAATGTCTTCATGTTGCCTCCGAAGAGCTCGCGTGCATAGAGAAAACGGTCGTTGAGTGAGAATGCCGGTTTCAGCTTTCCATGCCGTCTGGTAGAGGTCGGTGCTTCCACTTCAAATACGGCTTTCTCCAATGGCTCTGGTTCTTCAGTCTCTGTGTCGGATATCATTGTCGTTTCTGTAGCCTCCTCTTCTGATTCAGTAGCTTCTGAGTTGTCTGACGTATTCTGATAGTCAGAGTCGGTCTCCGTTTCCCCTCCTTCAGGGTCTTCTTCATCGGTTTCTGTCTGTTCCGTCGTTTTTATGTCTGTCGATTCTTCGGTGAAGTCTTCGTCATGAGAGTCGTCGAAAGTGAGGATGATGTCGTCTTCTTCCTCAAGGGCAAGATCTTCAGGTGCCGTTTCCTGGGCAACTTCGGAATGTTTATCTGCTTCGCCCTTTTGCAGCTGCCTCTGATTCTTTAGGGTCGGTTCCTCATCTTTAAATACTACTTCGGGCTGAGCCGGAGCGGCGGGAGGGGGAGCCATTACAAAATCAAGGAGTGGTTCCTCCTGGCGGAGTGTCTCCGCTCCTACTTCAAGCCCGGCAGCCTGCTCTGAGAGTTCCGCCGTCTTTTTAGTCAGAAGTGTATACGTTTCCGGCAACGGATTTCCGTCGCGGATTATTCTAAGCAGCCCTTCGATTTCGATGGCCTTCTCAAGCATGCTTGTCAACATATCTGTATTGTCATTCGGTTTTTGCGCAAATAAAAAGTCTTATACCTTAATAACAACTTCCCGCTCATTTGTTATAAATCATGTAGGAATTATATGGCATTAGGTCCGATAATTCCACTTCGACGTCTCTCTCCATTGTAGATTACGAATTATGAATTGTAAATTATGAATAGTAAAAAAATCATCCCCGCTTCAGAGCTCATCATAAATGAAGACGGCTCTGCTTTCCACATTCATCTACGTCCCGACCAGCTGCGCGACAATATTCTTCTTGTCGGAGACCCGGGGCGAGTTTCGATGGTGGCCGAGATGTTCGACTCCATCGACTACGATGTGCAGTCGCGTGAGTTCCATACCATAGCCGGCAGATATAAGGGAAAAGACGTGATGTGTATTTCCCATGGAATTGGTTCCGACAATATTGAGATAGTTGTCACCGAGCTCGACGCCCTTGCCAACGTGGATTTCACTACCAGGGAGGTGAAGCCTGCACATCGCACTCTCAATATGGTGCGCGTCGGAACATCCGGCTCCCTGCAGCCCGACCTTCACTTGGGCGACTATGTGATAGCGGAGAAGGCCACGGGTACCGATGGCATACTCAACTATTATGCTATGCGCGACGAAGTCTGCGACCTTGAATTCCAGCGTGAGTTCATGCGGCATACCGGATGGCTGCCCACATGGGCGGCTCCTTACACTGTGGATGCCGATCGTGAGCTCGTCGATCGTATAGGGCGTGACGACATGGTGCGTGGCTGCACCATTTCCGCCGTAGGATTCTATGCCCCTCAAGGTAGACAGGTGCGCCTCGCTCTTGCCGACCCTGACCTTAACGCCAGGATCGAGAGCTTCCGCTTCCACGGACGCCCCGTCACCAACTTCGAGATGGAGTCGGGATGTCTGCAGGGTATGGCTAAGCTTCTCGGACATCGCGCCATGACTGTATGCTGCATCATTGCAGAGCGAACGGCGACAAAAGCTGACACCGACTATAAGCCGCGTGTCAGGGAATTGCTTCAGACTGTCCTCGATCGATTCTGAATTTATCCGCACCTTCGTTTTTTAGTCTTCAACCACGTTTTCAGCTTTTTTATCGTGGTCCCCTGGGAGAATCCCCACCCCGGGGATGTAAAACTACGTTTTTTCTCGATTATCTCCCATATAAAACCTATAAAAATCATAAAAAACATAAATCTTATTAAAATCTCTCAGCGATTATTTGCAAATATCGCTTCTTTTATGTAACTTTGCATTCGCTTCGAGGCAGTCGTGACTGCCTGCTGCATATGATTGCCTTATGGTGTAATGGTAGCACACCAGATTTTGGTTCTGTTTGTCCAAGTTCGAATCTTGGTAAGGCAACCATAACTTATGTAGGCCTCCCGTATGAAGGAGGCCTTTCTTTAAAGATTAAGTATGATAAAGAATTATCACCTGACTTCTTTCCATCCTGACAACCTGATAACCTGACAACCCCCCAACTACAATGAAGATAAAACACATTATAGCCGCAATGGCTCTCTCTCTCCCCGGTCTTATGGCTGCCGTCCCGGCTGACCCGAGGCCTCGCCAGGTCACTAATCCTGACGGAACTGTTGTCACTGTGCGTGTCCATGGCGACGAGTTTTTCAATTTCATGACTGATGAAGACTGCACACATATCCTTGAGCGTGATGCTCGTGGGTTTGTGGCTCCGAAGACTTCTCTCGGTTCTCCCGTGCTCTTCAACCGCGAAAACGTCGAGATGCTCCGTGCGCGTGCCATGGAGGCTAATCCGGCGATCGCGAGAATGGCGCAGTATTCCGCGTCTACACGCTCTACCATGCAGCGGATGGCATCCCTCGATACGGGTGGTCGCTCAAATTATCCTACTATAGGAAAAGGCAATCGCTCGCTTGTGGTGCTCGTGGAATTTAATGATACTCCGTTTTCAATGGAGAATCCCCGTGCATACTATACACGTCAGCTCAACGAGCCCGGATTTTCTGATTATGGCGGATGCGGATCGGCTCTCGACTATTACATCGATGCCTCCAACGGGCTTTATCAGCCGCAGTTCGATGTGTATGGCCCGGTGAAGGTGGATCATGGCGCATCGTATTTCTATCAGGCCGGTGATGCGGGCGGTGTCCATATGGATGCTCTGATCAGAGAGTCGCTGACCGCTTTGCACGACTCCGGAGAGATTGATTTCTCCAACTATGACCTTGACAATGATGGCGTCGTGGATACCGTGTTCATTTACTATGCAGGCTATGGTAGCGCTGACTCCGACACTCAGACCATCTGGCCTCATCAATATGATTACCGTTATTTCCACAACGCTCCGGCTTTGCTGCTGGATGGAAAGAAGGTTGGCCCTTACGCATGTGCTAACGAGCTTGACGGCTACAATCCTCAGACACGTAAGAATCCTTATAAGGATGGTTCGGAGCCTTGGGTCGGAGGCATAGGTACATTTGTCCATGAATATGGCCACGTTCTCGGCCTCCCTGACCTTTACGATGTAAGTTATACCCCCGGTGTCGTAACTCCCGGAGAGTGGGACGTAATGGACCATGGCTCTTATAATTCCAACGGCTGTCGTCCTCCTCTCTTGTCTGCCTATGAACAGTGGGTTTGCCGCTGGCTCGAATATACTGATGCGGAAGACGGAACTCACTACGATCTGAAGGCGCTTGGCACAACGGATGATCCTACCGCTGTCAGGATACGCATCCCTATGTCTGCGGATGGAACTATGTTCAATCCCGAGTATTTCGTCATTGAGGCGAGAGATAACACGAAATGGGATTCTTGCTTCCCGAAACCCGGTCTGATGGTGTGGCGTATCAACTACAATAAGAACAACTGGGTCAATAATACAGTGAATTCTCCCAGTGGCTCGAATGTCGAGATTGTATATGCAAAAAACACCAAGAATCCTTTGTTTGAATCAGGTGCTATCTATCATGGAGCAGATGTCGAGCTTGTGCCTTCAAAGGAGTACGCGCTGTGGAAGTCGCCCATTATAACTGCTATCGGTTACGATAAGGATTCTCTTACCGGTTCTTTTGATTATAATATGTCATTCCCGTCCGATGTGGCTACTCTCCTCCATGATACTCCTGTCGCCGCTCCTGACGGCTCAAGAGCGTTCAAGCTTACGTGGGATCCTGTTGAGGGTGTTGATTACTATCTTCTTACGGTATGTACTGCAAAGACCGGCGCCGCAATATTGGACTATGATGGAAAGAATGTAGGATTGGAGACGTCTGCCTGGGTGTCAGGTCTGTCGCAACTTTACTGGAAACTCCCGATGGAGGCCTATGTGACATGTGTTGTCGACGGATTGGTTTCTACTTCCAGATCAAATGTTGTGAGCTTCAAGCCCTCGGAACTTTCCCTCGAGAATTCTGCGGTGGAAGGTGTGGATGATGATTCTGTGAAGATATCCGGAGGAGTTGGTTGTGTCTATGCTCCCGAAGGAGCTCAGGTGTATGATATGACCGGCAAGCTTCTTTCTTCCGAAGGTCTCGCTCCCGGTGTCTATATCGTGGTCGCTGGTTCACGCACCGTGAAAGTCCTTGTCAGATAATCCGGCGGAATGCAGGTTGTCTTTGCCATCGGCAAAGCATGTCCTGATCGCCCGGTAGCGACAGAAAATATGG
>JAIECF010000047.1 GCA_029068655.1 Muribaculaceae bacterium
ACAACCTTACCAGTAGCAGGATCAATTCGACCACTACCTCTAGTCTCAGGGATAGCGACATCCTGTTTTCTTCTAGAGATCAGTGTGGATGCACCACCAACTTCTTTTCCAGTAGCGGGATCCACATAGCCTTGATACTTTTTCTTTAAAGCTGCGATACCTTGATCCTTTTCTGACTGCTTATAATCTAAGCGGTGCTTCTCAGCATCAATGACCACCATACTATGTTTAATAGCACGGGCAATCTCTTCTTCTTTAGCTCCCTTAAGAGTCATATCAGTAATAAGATTGGAGACTTTACCCATCTCTCTTTGGGTTCCATCTTTAGTCATATAGGTCATGCCTTTTCTCTCTGGGTAAGCAGTCTTAGGATCAAATCCCTCGAGTCCCTTTATAGGTTGCGTGGATTTAATCTTTACTTTTCCTCCAGTAGGAATGACAAGAACCTGGTCGCCATCGAAGTCAGCGCCTGATAATCTTTCAGCCACTCTAGGACTGATGCCAATAGCATCTCGGATGCTACTTCCTAAGATACCTTGAGCATACTTGCTTTTATTATTTACAGTCAGAACTGGAATCTCGGCTGTACTACCATGAGGGAAACGGATCAAAGCTACCTTTTCTCCATTCTTATAGGTAGGAGCATACACTTCCGTATCCTTTAATTTAGAAAGAGGTAGGATAACTTTAGTCGACTGTCTCGGAAGAGCTGCTGCTTTAAGATGGACAACTGCTCCATCACATTCATTTGCGAAATCGAGCAGCATCTTTTTCTTAAGAGTCGGATTTGTGAGATGCATAATCTCATCCAATTCAGCAGCTTTATCTCTATAGGTCAAATTAAGCTGAGATTTAATCAGCTTAAGCGGTTGTTTCGATAAGAACTGAGACGATAAGTTTTTACTCATCGAATCCCAATCGCCTTCCTCTTTCAATTTATTGATCGGGGAAAGCTTTTGTTTTCCATTCTTATCTGTGAAATAAGACTGACCATTCGCCTTGATAGCGGCCCCAAAGGGGTTGTTCGGATCATCATGTTTGATGGGCTTCAAGACACCTGTTTTCCCCTCCATCATGGGGGTTCCGGTTTTCTTGTTTGTATTAAAGACGATATCTTTTCCAGGGGGCATATCATCCGAATACATGGCCATACCTTTCAGATAATAACCACCATCAACAAGAATACGAACTTGAGCATAGTGACTGTTACCCAAATCGAGGTCAGCAACACCACGCCTAAGCTCAATAACACCATCTTTATCTGATCCTCCTTGGTCTCCATATCGAATGGCCACTCTTTTTGAGTCAAGGCTCGCAGGATACTCCAATTTCGTATAAGAAGTACCACCGTCAGTTGAATGATACTCTCCTACACTTTGAATCTTTCCAAAATCATAAGCCTGACTGTATTCAATATCCTTCTTTGTCAGAACCGGAGTGATGGTCTGCTTACCAACATTGGTAACTTGCGGAATGCCGATACCATAAACATTATAGCCTTCGGTTTCCAGAATAAATAGAGCTTCTTTCAGTGTATTTGCTGAACAGCCCAACTCTCTTTCAACGCCTTTACCAACGTCAAGCATCCCTTTGGTTTCCAATTCTTTCTTAAGGATTTCCGCTGTTACTTTCGCACGATTCTTATTGATTGCGGTATTCTCATTTAAGAGAGAGCGGACAGAGGAATCGTTCTTGAATCCCATAATATCTGCAATCTCCTGAAGAGATTTCCCTTTTTCTCTCAAAGATCTCGCCCGATCTGCTTGAAGTTCTCTTCTCTGATGACTTGCAACACGAACTTGCATACGGAGGTCCGTCGTGCTCATGCGCATGGAGTCAGCGATTTCTTTCTCGCTAAGGCCTTTCTTTTTCAGCTCGTCTACACGAGCCATGAAATCCTCGCCATGCTGATAAGGGTTTTCGCCAGAACCCCAAGGATATCGCCCAGATCTACGTTTGATGCCATAATGCATCAATTCCTGCATCTCTTCTATCACAGGGTTCAAGCTTTACACCTCCTCTGCTTTTATTCGATTGATTTGCTTGTCAAACGATATAATCTTCTTGATGATATCCATGATTTCATCGGGATGGGGCTGATAAATGCTGGCTTCATCGAATTGATAAATCCGAAGCTCTGTCTCGATGTTATGAGGTTTATAATCATACTCAAGACAGAATAAAGCAGCGTAAATCATGAGTTGCTCCATCTTTGCCGGTGTAATGCCGGTTTTAAGATCGTGAATTCTCAAGAAATTATTGCGGAAACAAATAGCATCCGCAGTCCCGAAACAGTTATCTGAATAGAAGAGAATTTGCTCAGGGGTCATTTTAAACCCAATCGCATCATTCACATACAGATTCAGTGTTTTCTGGGATCTGGGAAGCTTCTGGCCTAATTTAATGCAGTCCGCTGCGAAGGCATGCAAAACCGTCCCTCTTTCTTTCGCGACATGGGAACGATATGCTTCTTCGAGTTTATGGTCATCATAATTAAGCCAACTGTATTTGCTTGCACTCAAAAATGCATGCTGGTCTTTAAGTTTCGAATGATCTACGAAGTTCATCTAAGACTTCCTCCTTGTTCTCGGGGTAGATGAACCTAGAAAATGACATTTCATTCATCAAGCCGACATAGTATTCCTGGTTCGGCTGTCTGGTTGCTTTAGTGTTTCGTTTGCATTCCAAGCTTGCCCATTTGTTTTTATACAATACGAGCAGATCAGGAATCCCTTGCCATTGGTCCATCTTGAAAACAAGACAACCCTTGAATAGATCTTTTAAATCAGAAACAAGGCGGTCTTGAAATCCAGATTCCAATTTAGCAC
>JAIECF010000048.1 GCA_029068655.1 Muribaculaceae bacterium
CAAGCTATTTAATTATGGCAGAAAAGAAAGAAAAACTGTTTGACATGTTCCCGCCGATATCCACCGACGAATGGATGGCGAAGATCAATGTCGACCTTAAAGGTGCCGACTTCAATAAGAAGCTCGTATGGCGCACCAACGAAGGCTTCAATGTCATGCCTTTCTATCGTAAGGAAGATATCGAAGGTCTTCCTTCAGTAGGAACTATGCCAGGTCAGTACCCCTATGTAAGAGGAACAAAGACCAACAATGACTGGCTTATCCGTCAGCAGATCCTTGGCGAAACAGCAGAAGAAATCAATGCAAATGCAAAGCATGCCATCGACAAGGGTGTGGAATCGCTCGGCATCAGCATGCGCGGTCTCGAAGCCACCGACCTCGCCGTAGTGCTCGAAGGCATCGACCTGAAAAAAATTGAAGTCAACATCATCTGCTGTCCCCGTAAGGCTGAAGATATGGCTAAAGCTCTTGTAGCTCTCGTAGAGAATGCCGGAGCTTCCGAGTCTTTCAAGGGTAGCATTGGCTTTAACCCGTTCAAGCGTCTTCTCAAGCATGGCCTTGAATTTCCTAAAGATATCAAAGAGACCGCACTCGCAGTTTATGAGGCAGTGAAGCCGGTGACAGGTCTCCGTTGTTTTGCTGTCGACAGTTTCCTCCTTAACAACGCAGGCGCATACATCACTCAGGAACTCGGTTACGCTCTCGCATGGGGCGCAGAATGGATGACCCTCATGACCGAGGCCGGACTCACTCCATGCGAAGTCAACAAGCGCATTAAGTTTAATATGGGCATCAGCTCCAACTACTTCATGGAGCTCGCAAAATTCCGCGCCGCACGCATGCTCTGGGCGGAGATTGTAAAGGCTTACGGTGCTGAAGAGGAGTGCTGCAAGATGACAGTACATGCTGTGACAAGCGAATTCAACATGACAATTTATGACGCTCATGTCAATCTGCTACGTTCCATGACAGAGACTATGAGCGCAGCGCTTGCTGGTGTTGACTCCATCGAGACACTTCCGTTTGATCTTATTTATACTACACCCGATGAGTTCAGCGAGCGCATCGCACGCAATCAGCAGCATCTTCTCCGTGATGAGTCTCATCTCGACAAGGTTGTCGATCCTGCAGGCGGCAGCTACTATATCGAGACGCTTACTTGCTCAATCGCTGCTCAGGCATGGAAGGTCTTCAACGAAGTTGAGGATAATGGCGGATTCTACGAGATGCTCAAGAAGGGTGAAATCCAGGCTAAGGTAAATGAAAGTGGAGTAAAACGTCACCTCGATGTAGCTCGAAGGAAAGAGATCCTTCTCGGCACCAATCAGTATCCCAATGTCAACGAAATGGCACTCGACAAGATCAAGAAGGAAGGGTGCGCGTGCGGCTGTGGGTGCGTCGAAGCTGAAAACGGAGCAGTTGAATATCTCAACTTCGACCGTGCGGCAAGCCAGTTCGAGCAGCTTCGTCTCGACACCGAGCGTGCTGCTAATCGTCCCAAGGTATTTATGCTTACAATCGGCAACCTTGCAATGCGACTTGCACGTGCTCAGTTCTCGGGCAACTTCTTTGGATGTGCAGGCTATGAAATCATCGACAACAACGGCTTCGCTACAGTTAAGGAAGGCGTCGACGCAGCTATCGAGAAGGGTGCCGATGTAGTGGTTCTTTGCTCAAGCGACGATGAATACGCTCAGTATGCTCCCGAGGCGTTCAAGGAACTCGCCGGGCGTGCTGAATTCGTAGTTGCCGGTGCTCCCGCATGTATGGAAGAGCTCAAGGCTCAGGGAATCGAAAACTTCATCCACGTTCGCGTCAATGTGCTTGACACTCTCGTGGCATTCAATGCGAAACTCCTCAAATAATCAGCCGACATGAGACCGAATTTTAAAGAAATAGATATCAACAAGGTTGTCACTCCCGCCGCTGCCGCTCCGGTGGAGAAAGGGGAGGAATGGCTTACCGCGGAACTTATTCCCGTAAAGCCTGTCTACACTAAAGAAGATCTTGAAGGACTCGAGCACCTCGACTATGTCGCAGGTCTTCCTCCGTTCCTCCGTGGCCCGTATAGCGGTATGTATCCCATGCGTCCCTGGACCATACGTCAGTACGCAGGTTTCTCTACTGCCGCAGAGTCGAATGCATTCTACCGCCGCAATCTGGCTTCGGGCCAGAAGGGTCTGTCGGTTGCTTTCGACCTCCCTACCCACCGCGGGTATGACGCTGACCACGAAAGAGTGGTAGGTGATGTCGGCAAAGCAGGTGTGTCCATCTGCTCTATAGAAGACATGAAGGTGCTCTTCGATGGAATTCCTTTGGGAAAGATGTCAGTGTCTATGACCATGAATGGTGCCGTGCTTCCGGTGCTTGCGTTTTATATCAACGCAGGTCTTGAGCAGGGTGTGAAACTTGACGAGATGGCGGGTACTATCCAGAACGACATCCTTAAGGAGTTCATGGTGCGCAACACATATATCTATCCACCGGCATTCTCCATGAAGATAATCGCCGACATCTTCGAATATACTTCGAAGAATATGCCTAAGTTCAACTCAATCTCGATCTCAGGCTACCATATGCAGGAAGCGGGCGCTACAGCCGACATCGAGCTCGCTTATACCCTTGCCGATGGTCTTGAGTATCTTCGTGCAGGAGTCAACGCCGGCATGGATATCGACTCATTTGCTCCTCGCTTGAGCTTCTTCTGGGGTATATCAATGAATTACTTCATGGAGATCGCTAAGATGCGCGCTGCACGTATGCTCTGGGCACGCATAGTGAAGCAGTTCAATCCGAAGAATCCAAAATCTCTTGCACTTCGTACTCACTCCCAGACTTCCGGCTGGTCTCTCACTGAGCAGGATCCTTTCAACAACGTGGGTCGTACTTGTGTCGAGGCTATGGGCGCCGTGCTCGGCCACACCCAGTCGCTTCACACCAACGCTCTTGACGAGGCTATCGCACTTCCTACTGACTTCTCAGCACGTATCGCGCGTAATACCCAGATCTATATCCAGGAGGAGACTTATGTCACCAAACAGGTGGATCCATGGGGCGGCAGCTACTATGTAGAGGCTCTCACCAACGAGATCGCAGAGAAGGCATGGGCTCATATAGAGGAGATCGAGAAACTCGGAGGTATGGCAAAGGCTATTGAGACCGGTCTTCCGAAGATGAAGATCGAGGAGGCTGCAGCCCGCACACAGGCTCGCATCGACTCAGGCAAGCAGGCTATCATCGGTATTAATAAATATCGTCTTGACCACGAAGATCCCATTGATATCCTCGAGATTGACAACACTGAGGTTCGCAACGAGCAGTGCGCTCGTCTTGAAGAACTTCGCAAAAATCGTGACGAAGAGGCTGTACAGAAGGCCCTCGCAGATATTACGGCAGCTGTCAAGGATCCGAGTAAGGGCAATCTTCTTGACCTCGCTGTCAAGGCTGCAGGACTTCGCGCATCGCTTGGAGAAATATCCGATGCCTGCGAGGCCGAGGTAGGACGTTATAAAGCAATCATCAAAACCATTTCAGGCGTGTATTCAAGCGAAGAAAAGGGTGATCCCGAATTCGAGGAAGCCCGCAAGGCAGTGGCTGATTTCGCTAAGCGCGAAGGTCGCCAGCCGCGTATCATGATCGCGAAGATGGGTCAGGACGGACATGACCGTGGTGCTAAAGTTGTGGCTACAGGCTACGCAGACTGTGGTTTCGATGTCGATATGGGTCCTCTTTTCCAGACTCCGGCAGAGGCTGCCCGTCAGGCTGTGGAGAATGACGTGCATATTCTCGGTGTAAGCTCTCTCGCAGCAGGACACAAGACTCTCGTTCCACAAGTGATCGAGGAGCTCAAGAAGCTCGGCCGCGAGGACATCCTTGTGACTGCAGGAGGTGTGATACCGGCTCAGGACTACGATTTCCTCTACAATGCAGGAGTAGCTGCTATCTTTGGCCCCGGCACCCGTATACCGAAGAGCGCGATCGAAATGATCCGTCTCCTCAACGAGCAGACTGCAGAATAAGCATAAGCAGACCATAAATAATTAGGGGTAGACACTCTATTGGCGTGTCTGCCCCTTTTTTAATACTTATAGGGAGTTTTTTTGTTATATATTATTGAGGGTAATCCCCACACTGAAAAATATGGCAAAGACTTTATTCAATTCAAGATACAGGATAATAACGGGCGTTATGGCATGTCTGGCCGGCATACCTATGGCTAAGGGTGACTTTCTTCGAGATGGGCGGGAGGCATTTATGAGGTATGACTTTGAGCTTGCTACAGAAAACTATGAGAAATATGCCAAAACCCTCAAAAAAACTCCTAATGCTCATGGGGAGGAACTGCTTGAGAAATACCTCAGGCAACTTGAGATTGCTGAAAATTCCCTCGATAATGTGCAGAAGATCGAGATCATTGACCGCATAGATGTGCCTGTGGAGGATTATTACAAGCATCTGAAACTTCCATATTCCGGAGGTAAACTTCTTTTTCCTGAGGTTAAAATACCCGAGAAGCGTCATAATATGTCGGATTTCGTCTATACTTCCGAATCGGGAGATGTGATGATGTGGTCGGAAAATAATGGCAATCATCAGGAAGTCATAATGCAGAGCGAGCAGTTGATGGATGGATCATGGGAGACCCCCGAAGAAGCAGGGGATATCCTTAACGATGGAGGCAATGCCCGTAATCCTTTTCTTCTCTCTGACGGGCTTACTTTATATTACTCTTCAGATGGGGACGGGAGCATGGGAGGATATGATCTTTTCGTAGCTACAAAAGACCCGTCAAGCGGTGAATTCCGTCAGCCTATCGGCCTTGGATATCCTTTTAATTCACCTTATAATGAGTATATGATGGCTATTGACGAGGATAATGGAATAGGCTGGTGGGTGACAGATAGGAACAGACTTGACGGACAAGTCTCGGTATACATCTTCAAGACCAACGACGTCAGGAAGAATTACGTGACAGATGAGGAAGATGATATAATCGCTCTTGCTAAAGTGGAGGATATAAATATCACTCAGAATCCGGAGAGTGATTATTCTTCTATTCTTAAAGGTATAGATGACCGTAATCGTGCTGTTAAGAACAAAGATGTCATTGACTTCATTTTTCCTATGCCAAGGGGAAAGGTGGCTAAAAGACTGTCAGACTTCTCGGATGCTTCCGCCAAGCGCAACATGCAGCAGTATCTTATGGCTGTAGAGCAAGAGGCTGAACTTGAAAGGAAACTCACCGATCTCAGAAAGAAATATCATGTTACAGACAGAAAGAAAGGTTCTTCGACAGCCCTGAAGAATCAGATACTTGAACTTGAGAAGAAAAGAGATTTTGAGCGTGACAAACTTAAACAGCTTCGCAACACTATAATTACAGAAGAAACAAAGAAATAAGAGAACTTGTCCTCAACATGGAGAATCTGCATAGTCATACCGAATTTTGCGATGGCCGCGCCAGAATGGCTGAGTTGGCCAGGGCTGCCTATGAGGCAGGGTTTAAGACCTGGGGAATTTCCCCGCATAGCCCGATATGCTGCCCATCGGGAGCTAACATGAAGAGTGAGGATGTAGAAGAATATATCCGGGAGGCCGAAAGACTCAAGAAAGACTATGAGGGTAGAATGAGAATTCTTACCGGAATGGAGATCGACTACGTTTCACATGAATTTGGTCCGCACATAGATTATTTTCTCTCTCTTCCTCTTGATTATAGAATTGGTTCGGTGCATTTCGTCGCAACGCATGATGGACGCCCTGTAGATGTCGATGGCCCGGCGGAGAGGTTTCTTAAGTATTTGGATTCAGAATTCTGCGGTGACCTCCGATACGTAGCTGAGACATACTTCAGAGAGGAACTTGATATGCTTGAAAGGGGAGGTTTCGACATTATCGGTCATCTTGACAAGATAGGCGACAATGGAAGCCATGCTCAGGCAGATCTTGAAGATCAGGATTGGTATTCGGATTTGGTGGAGAAAGTGATTTCAAAAGCTGTAGAGAAAAATGTTATAATTGAGATCAACACGAAGAAATACGACTCCGGTAAGCGATTCTTTCCTGCTGAAAGATGGTGGTCATTGCTTAAGAAATACGGAGCCAAGCTGATACTGAGTACTGATGCTCATTATCCGGAAAAGGTATCAGCGGGCTATTTAGCAGCCCTCGAGCGTCTTAGGGATGCTGACATGGAAAACCAGCTGATCTCCCTCTAAAATTAAAAGAAGGATAAAAAAAGCAAGAAGAGAGATCTCTTCTTGCAATTTTTTTTTAAGTGGAGCATATCGGACTCGAACCGACCACCTCTTGACTGCCAGTAGTAAGCCTTTAAAATTAATTTGTTGTTATTCAGTGGTGTTTGTGGGTTGAAAATATTGTGTGAAACATATGTGAAACAGATATGGGCGTGTTTCACAATCCGTTTTGGTGTGTTGTTCGTATTTTCGGAAATGATGTCGATTTTAGTCGGTTTGGGTGGATAGGGGCATTTGCAGGATTGAAAGAGTCATAGTATTTTTGCCATCGAAAAACGAACGATATAGAGACATAACGGAGAGTCGCGTACTCTCCGGCAACTGAAGAGTTGGCGCACCCCGTTCGTTTTTCGCGCTGACTCTTCACTTTTTTATCTATGCAAGGCAGTCAACATCTTTTTATATCCACTCTTAAAGCAAGTCAAGCAGTCCGCGACAAGAACGAGCTTGACTGTCTTGCTTTCTGCACTATGGGTAAACTGATGTTCGGTTGTTCTGTCATGATAAAGACCTCCGTCCGCGATTATAAGTATATGTTCCGTATGGGCGTGGAGAGATTCAAGCGAATTCTCTCCAATTGCCTTAAGCGCGGATATATCACTGACTGCGGAAGTCACTATCGCTTCAATGCCATCAAGGAGGCGAGGGCTCAGAATGCAATCGTGAGTCTTCCCAACGTATGGGGCAGGAAAGGCGACAAACGCTCGGCGGTCACGCTTAACCAAGTAAAGGACTACATACGCAAGGTCGTTGAATACGACAAGCTTGACAAGAAGGATTCAATTGAGAATGCACTACGTGCGAAGGCCAACCCTACGACCCTCAAAGTCTACAGGAAGGCTAAGAAATTGTGTTCGCGTATCTCACACAACTCTGTCTTGACCGGAAAGCTTCGCGGTACTTCGATGGCGCGTGTAGCCAAGAATATGAACACCTACAAGGCGAAAGCACGCAGACTGATGCGGGAGATGGTTGCCGACGGATGGATCAGCAACCGCCCTGTCACCATCAAGACCAATTTCAAGCCGGAGCAGTTCTCCCGACACGCCCTGACCTTGACAAAGGAGATGGGGTGGCACGGCTCATACTTCTGTCTCGGACGCTCTATCTTCTGCCGGGTGGCCAACATCTATTCCGTTGTCGGAGATACCCGTCTGCGCTTCTTACGCTCGATTTAATTTTTTTTGTTGGTTGTGTTCCTGTTTTGTTCCACATATAGAGTGCGAAGATGATGAGATATACTGAGTGTATAGAGGGTTTAACAGAAAGATGGGACAGTATACGTGGGTGTGCGTATGTATGCGAGAGCGATGTTTTGTATAATTATACAGTTTGATAACAACAACTTCAGATGAAACAGAGGCAGAAGACCAGGAGAGTTTCAGTGATGGAGCAGTTCATCATCGACTTCGCTTCGGAACTTGACATCATGCAGTCGGCTATGCCGTTCCCGGATTGGGTGTTCTGTTACCGTGACGATCATATCCGCAAGCTGAGTCCTGAGATACGCAGGATAGCGGAGTGGCTTAGGGAAATGGGTCTGCGGTTCAAGATGAAGTGGCCGATAGAGATTGACGGCAAATGGAAGTTCGCTGACTTCTTCTTTCCCAGGCAGAGGACGGTCATAATCGTGGCGAATCCGATGGAGAACTTCAGTCCTATCGGCATGAGCGGAGAGCGTGCAAAGTTCTTCCGTGACCGATTCCGGGTCATAGAGATAGAGACGCTTGCCGACCTGGAGCGCAAGATGCGGATGAAGGTGTCGGTCAGCTGAATGCGAAGCCGGAGCCGCCGAATACGGGGATGGTCAGAGGGGCTTGAATTCATCTTTGCTGAAACCCCGGTCTATGCCAGCGGATTTGTCGGCCTTCATTTTCTCCCAACGCTGACGTGCTGTCTCCATCGAAGACCGCGACATCTTCGGGAACTCTATCTCCCGCTTGCCTCCTCGGCCTCCTTTACAGCGGTCTGTCTTCGGATAGACAGTCACGGAGGTGTCGGCGCACATGATGTCTACCTGTGCGATGCTCATGCTCCAAAGATAGTAGAACGGAGGAGTGACGGGAATACCGAAGATGCGGAGGGGTTCGGCTAACCACGGTCGCTCTTTGCAGATTTCCCAGCTTTGTCCGTAGAAAGTTCTTGAAGGATAGCTTTTGCTTCCTCCCGGTTCATCTTCATCACCGTCTCCCTCATCGCGATCATCAATGTGGTATTGAGCGAGTAGACGGCGAGCGCGATCTCCACTTTTTTTTTAATAAGCTGTATGGCTTCCGCAAGCTCCGTATCGGCATAGTTGCGGATATAGGCATACCACCGCCACAGAACCCACCAGAAGAACTTTATCTTGAAGTAGCCGTTGAGACGTGCGGCGGCTACACATTTGCAGTTGACGGCAAGCTCGTCGCCTCCCTCCTTAATCATGACCTTCGATATTTTGTGAAGTCCCCAGCGGTTGAGGTCGCGGAAGCCTATGCGTCTGCCTCGGATGGTAACGTAATCCTTTTCGTTGTCTACGACGCTTTCAAGCAATCTCTCGTCCTCGATTGTCGGCTGTATGGGAGTCTTTGTCTTTCTTGCCATAGGAAGATATTATAAGGGCGACGGCATTGTGTACCGTCGCCATGTGTGTAAGGGGTTAGATGATTACGCAGCAGGAGTGGCGGTCTTATGGAGGATGTAGATGTCCACGTCCGCTGAGTTCGGCATCGGGGTTACGGCGACGTTGTAGTAGCCTTCGTTCTCGCCCTGCGCTCCCTTGAAGGTGCCGTAGTTCTCGGTGAGGGGGAGCAGTACGGCGATGGTATGCTCGGGATTGCGGAAGATCCAGCCGCCGACAACCTTCTTCGGCTTCAGTGAATAGCCGGCGCCCTCATGCACGTCTTCTCCTACCTTCGCCTTCACGCCGGAAGCCTTCTTGTGCATCCAGAGTTCGTTCATCTTGTCGGCGAACGACGGAACCTGGAAGGAGATGTCATCATCGCCGCGCTTGGCGTAGGTTATCCAGTTCTGGCCCTCGGTGATCTTCTTACGTGTGATGTCAGGGTCGCCTACATCGAAGTTTACACCGTCATCACCCAGAGGCATCTCGAAGTCTGCTGCGTCAAGGATGTCTGCGGTCTCGGTGAGCTCCTCCGGCTTAATCTCACGGTTGAAGAAATAGGCCTCGCCCATCAGCTCCATCACCTTCTTGAGGTCGTAAAGCTTCTGCTTGTTTTCGTTTTCTGCCATAGTCTTATATGGTTTTTAATGTTTAAGAATCGTTATTGAAAATTGTATGATGAGCGAGTGGAATCCTGCTCCGTCTGTTCCTCCTGGGAGTAATACCGGCATTTTAGCATGATAGTGCTCTGCAACAATAGGAAATAAATCCACAATCGTTTTCTGTAACTTTTCGAGAGTGAAAGTATTCTCCAGCCCTCCCTGCACGTCGCGGACAAATATCGAAATCTGCCCTTTGGTGGATTGGTATGTATCACCACGATCATAGATGCCCTGCGGAAGCCGGATGAGCAGGAACTCCTGCATCGACTTGTCGGTGGAACTTGGCCGCGTCGTGATAAAGCGGTTTGGGGTAATGTCGGCTGTCAGCTCATAGAGCGACTGCAACACTTCCATTCGGGGGAACACTGTCTTGCTCATTCGGGTAGGGGTTTGAACATTGAGGGAGCGAACATCTTGACATAGTCGAAATTGGAGGTCAGAACATCGATGTTCATCTCGTTTTCCTGATAGGTGGCGTATTCGACTCCGTTGCAGACAACTAAGGCAAATCCGTTTGCAGATGGCTTGTGGGATTGGAGAAAGGCAATGCTTCGCTCGGCTTCCATAGTGCCGTTGCTTCCGGCTTGTGCCGTAAACGTATGTTCCTGCGTCTCTCCGTCCCATCGTTGGCTTCCGGCATAGAATCTCTGTCCTCTGCCGAGTTTACGTCTCAATGGATTGGGAATGCTTCCTGCCGATGTCTCGATGTGGACCAGAACGCCATTTGCGTACACTCCTGCGGCATACGAATTGATTGTGTTACCCGTCATGTTGTGTCCGAGCGCCACTCTTCCTTCCGTAGCGGCTTGGATAAGCCCTTTTGCCGTAGGTATGAGAATCTGATTGAGGATGTGGTCTTCAATCAGCCTTTTGGCTTTCGCCGTTCCTGTCTTCAATGCCGCCGCGTTGCTCATACCTCAGTTGCTTGGAGCGTTACACAATACTGCCGTACCACCTCTGACGATTTTGGTTTTTCCGTTCTCGTCAGCAACCTCATGCTCTCCGAGTTGAGTGGCGTCGACCATTACAATCCTCATTCCCGTCTCGGTGCCGATAAGGTCGGTCACGTCTATGAGGTCTCCTTTTTGGATTCCCTTGACAATGCCGGGCATACTCACGCGGTAGTCTGCTATGTCTACCTTTCCGGTGGTGTTGCTCCCGGTGTTGAACGTGCGGATGTTGGTGGAGCTGCTTTTGCGGCATTCCCCCTTGTAGACTTCCTTTGTCTCGCCGGGATTGAAGCTCGTCGCTCCAACCTTGCGGTATATCACGCACTGATGCGGAAAACGGGGATTTGTGGCCATACTCAGAGGTTGATTATTCGGATTTTACTACGACTTATCACAGGCTCACCCCAAAGCTCACGGAGGGTCTTGTATTTCTTGTACCACATGTCGATGTTGGCCTTACTTACGGTCCAGCCTCCCTCGGTGTGGCTCCAGGAGCCATCAACGTCCTTTACTGTTGAACCTCCTACGGGTTGGTCGCACAACTTGTAGTAAGCCTCTGCTTCTGCAAGGTCGCGCTCGCGTTCGTCAAGTTCGTATAGCGGAGTGTCCGGCGAGATGCCACGCTTGCGTAGCACCGTCCGAATATCGCCCTCGGTCAGGAGGGGCGATAAATCGGATAGGTACTGCGAAATTGTGTCAACTTCCTCGGCGGGAGATTCCGGTTCCTCGGGATTCTCAACCGGCTCATTCTCGTCAGAGGGGTCGGTGGAAACCTCGGGAATTTCCGGATTCTCCGTTTCAGGAGTATCGACCTCGGGAGTTTCGGGCAATATGTCAGGATCTTGCTCGCTCATCACGGTTACGCGGTTACGGTGGAGATGAACATTGCGTTCACATTCGACGGTACGCAGAGCTGAGCGAACTCGGACTCAACGTAGATTGAATGTGTCTCGCGCACGGATCGGGTGGTGAGCATGAGGCGTCCGCCGTCATACTTCGCCACTTCGTCGGGGTCGTAGCCGAGAGCGATAGGAGCGACACCCTGGATGTCGCCGATATTGCCGGTCGGGATGAACGAGATGTTCTTACGCTCGAAGTTGTCGATCTGAACGGTCACGAGGTCTTTCTCACCATCCTCGTTTACACCCGGCTTCACAACATCTGCCTTTGAGTCGCGTACGATGATGCTGTTCGCCTTGACGAGTTTGGTGAAACGGCTCAGGATTTCCTCTTCCTCCAGCTCTGCGGCTATCTGGTCGATGATAGTGTCGGAAGCCGCGAGTGGATTCTTGTTGACCGCAATCTTCTTGCGGACTTTGGAATGCTCCACCAATGCATCCTTGAGTTCAGAAGACATACGGATGTCGATAGGAGCATAGATGTGGTAAACTCTGCGGATTTCTTTGATCTTGTCCTTGCAATACTGGATAGGGTCGGAGTCCTTGCCCTCGGTCTGCATAGAACCGTCCGCGTCGGTGAACCAGCGTTTGGCTCCGGTCAGAGTGTCGAAATGGCTTGTCGGGATGTTGAAGTCAATCTTCACGTCCTGATAGCCACGGGGGTTGTTGTCGGCAGCGAGGATGAAGTAACCGGTGGAGTTGATGCGGTCTGCCATGTGAACCTTCGCGTTGTGGTAGGACTTGATAAGTCCGTCGGTAGACTCGTCCATAAGGCTCATGAAGATTTCCTGCATACCGGGAGGTAGATTGCCCTGACATGCCTGAAGCAACTGCAACTGCTCGCGCATGATTACGCGGTTGAAGCGGTAGAACTGCTTCGCGGTCGGCAGGTTGCCCGTTGCTCCGGAGAGGGAGCGGAGCGCAACCTCATAGCCGGGAGATTCGGGGTCAACCCAAGTCGGGAGCGGTGTCGCGCCCGTCGATGCCACAATCTGCTGCCAAGTGTAGTTGGTCTTGAGCGGGGCAGGTGTGTAGCCGTCAACGGTCAGGTTGTCGTACTTCTCCTCGTATCGGTCAACCCATTCCTGCCAAGTGTCCTCACCCAATGAAAGGGCGATGATGCTCGCAAGAGTGCCGTCGAAATTCGGATTTGTATTCATTGCGTTTGAATTTTAGAAGTGGATTAATTGACGAAGATC
>JAIECF010000049.1 GCA_029068655.1 Muribaculaceae bacterium
TCAATGTCCCGATCAATTTTACAGAAGTAATTTTACACATAAAAAAATATGTGTGTAAATAAATCCGATAAAATGTCTAAAAGATGAAAGATTCGTTTTGTGAAGACTTTCCGATAAAACATCTTAAAGAGAACAAAAGAGATATTTTGTGGGGACTTGCCGTAACTTCGATCGGATATAAGAAAATAGGACCTAATGAGCCATTACAAACAGAATCTGATTTTAATGACGATACTCATAGGTTATATCCGGAAAGGAGAAGAATACTGAAAGAATACCAGTTGTTATACATAACTGAGGGTAACGGAGTTTTTGAATCGAGGTCTTTTGGAAAGATAGATGTGTCACCCGGAATGATGTTTCTGCTCTTTCCCGATGAATGGCATACATATCATCCTTATATAAATACCGGCTGGACGCAGTTTTGGATAAGATTCAAGGGAACTGACATGGACATGCGGGTACAGAATGGTTTCTTTGATAAATCTAATCCCATGTTTAATATAGGGCTTAACGACGAACTCGTAGGACTTTTCGGGGGAGCATTAGATGTAGCCCAGTACAAGATCGCACATTATCAACAGACACTTGCCGGTATAGTCAACTATATGTTGGGGATGGTATATTCTTTAAGTAAGGATGATATCAGGAAATATGACGATAATATAGTAGACCGGATATGTAAGGCGCGCATAATGATGCATGAGAATATCGAGAGCAATATAACGGTTCAGGATATATCGGCTGCTGTTGGATGCAAGTATTCCTCTTTCAGAAAGAACTTCAAGAAATATACGGGGATTTCACCCATGGCTTATTTTCAATACTTGAAGATACGCCGGGCAAATTTCTTGTTGTGGATGTCAAAAATGACTATAAAGGAAATCGCGTGCAGACTTAACTTTTATTCGCCTGACTATTTCTCAACTAAATTCCGTAAAAAAATAGGAAAATGTCCGAGTGATCTAAGAAGTGATTGTTAAACAGAATCTCACACGCAGAGGCTACAGAGGATCTGAGGTTTATAAATGATTAATGATCAATGATTGCGACTTGGTTGTGGCAATTACGCTGAGAGAGAACAGAATGCTTGTCATCGGCTGGAGCACACTCATTTATTCAATCCTGAATGTTACGGCTGCGGATGAAGCTTCCGGCAGACCTGGAAATATGATCTCAAGCCCTTCACCGCCATGACGCCATTCCAGATTGCCGTCGTAACCTAAGAGCTGTACATTTTTTATAGTGTCAGGACTGATTCCATTGCCCTTAGCCAGAGACTTGACAAGTAGACACTCTCCCTCTTCAGGCTTGACCATACAGAAAGCATAGAGATTATCATCCTTGCCTATTGTAAAACGGAAATCCTCCTTCTCAAACTTGAAGTCTGCATGTTCGCGTCTCAAGGCGCTACCTGGTAGTTTCCTTAATCCTCCCTCATTATCTTTATGTCCTTCGCCTAACACTTTCCAGGCTCTACTACCGTAGATGGCATCACCGTTGACATCCATCCAGCGGCCTACCTCCTCAAGCATAGTGACGCATTCAGGATCAATGGATCCATCAGGACGAAGACATATATTCAGTGCCGCATTACCGTCGCGGGATACGGACTCGATAATAAACCTTATCATCATGCCGGAATCGTAAACGAATCCCGGTGCGTAAAACCAATCGCCAACGGGGGCCTCCCTTATCCAAGGTTGGGATGAGTTAATGCTATCAGGAAATGCAAATTCCGCTGTATTGACTGCTCCGTTGGTAGGATGGCGAAACTTGATGATACTGAAGGTATCTACCTTTCCACGGTTCTTGAGCGTATTATTGTAGTAATCGGCCATTACAGTCTGCATGGCATTGCACTTGTAGCCTGTGCCGGTACCATTACCGGTGAAAGGACCTTCAACGGTTCCATCTGTATATATGAAATCAGGATCATAGTTATGTACTACATCCATCATTCTTAAGGCCCATTGCTTTGCATACCATCGCGCATAGTCAAGATGACGGTTGAAAATACCGGGTTTCGGCGTAATCCATTCAATGGTCTCATATTCATGAAGGTCTATACCGTAAAGCAGTCGGGGGTCATATCCTTCCCACCATTTGCCCTTTCCGTCTTCCAATGTCAGTGAAGTATCGTATGGTATGCCGGCTTTTTCTCCTTCTCTGTCCGACCCGAAAGCGGGTTGCCACCACCACCATGTGTATTCATGGTGGAACGTCACTCCATACCGCATATCGTTTTCGCGACAAGCTACGCTCCATTCCTTTAGCAGATCGCGTTTTGGTCCTATATTTACGGAGTTCCATGGGTGATATTGGGAATTCCATAAATCATAATTATCATGATGCACTCCCTGGATCATCAAAAACCTTGCGCCGGCTCTTTTATACAGATCTGTAAGATAAGCCGGATCAAGTTTATCGGGATTCCATATATTCAGGACATCCTTATATCCGAATTCTGAGGGATGGCCGTAGCGTTTCAGATGATTGTTATAGGCAGGGTGTCCTTGGACATACATGTTACGCGCATACCAATCACCACTTTCTCCGGCTGCTTGCGGTCCGAAATGTACCCATATGCCGAACTTTGCGTCGCGAAGCCAGTCGGGAGATCCCGGATAATTGCTCTCGATAGACTCCCAGTTAGCCAGGAATGGCCCCGGGGTGATATCAATTTCCACTACCTCTTCTTCGAATTCGTCAGCTCCCTCAAGAGGCCTGGAATCCCGTTGAAGAGGCTCAGGTATTTCAGGAAAGACAAGAGGAGATACAGACATAGCGTCATGTGCCGGAAAGACACATAACGCTACTACCATTAACTTTGATAACGATGAAAAAACTTTAATAATCATATTTCA
>JAIECF010000005.1 GCA_029068655.1 Muribaculaceae bacterium
GTTTAGATTTATTTGATTTGAGCGAATATCCAAAGGATATGAAGCTCTATCTAAAAAACAATGGCTTTCACTTTAATAAAAAGGCTTGCAAGGAAGCTATTAAAGGCTTGCGCCGTAAGAATCCCACAACTGGCAAAGCTGAACCCATTACTGACGCCAAGGACAAAGAGGAAGTTGAAGCTATCCTCAATAAACATAATATAAAACTTGAATGCGACTGCCTTTATGATGCAGTATGGGTTTATAACATGCTTGCTTCTGATTTTTGGAAGTCAGCGATAGAGGATGAAGCCCACCTTGCAAAAGCTGTTAAGGATGTAATTGACGACCCCGACCAACCCGATGGATTCCTTTTCAACCGTTGGATTAGTGACAGAATGTTTGCGGGGCATCCAATCGAATGGAGCGACTTGCTATGACTTGGTACGAGATTACAATAGGTTGCGTTACGGCGGTAGGCGGTTTTGAGTTCATAAAATGGCTATGGTCTATGATTTTTAACCGCAAGAATAACTCGCGCATAGAAAATACCAAAGCTACTAATGCGGAGATTGAGGTTGAGAAGAATAAGACTACGGCTGCAGTAGAAGCAAAGGAAGCAGCCGAGGATGCACACGCAAAACAGTGCAAACAGTTTGAAGAACGTATAGGCGACTTGCACAAGTCGCTTGATACAGTCAACGGACAGCTTGATTACTATATACAGCGTGACATCGAAAAAGAAAAGCGCTTTGACGAGCAGACTGCGCTTTTCAGAAAAGAGAAAAGTGAACGGCTTGCCCTTGAAAAAGAAAAAGCTGAAATGGAGGTAATGTATATAAAGCGAATCGCGCAACTCGAGCTTGAACTTGAAAAGAAAAGATGCGACTTTTTAAAATGTCCTTACAGACAACCGCCTACGGCGCATACACCCCAACGAGATAACAAGACCATTGACGAATATTTCAAGGAAAAAGAGGATGGTAAGACAGATTGTTAACCTTCATGAATACGATTGGAAAATCGAAATCTTATACGATGCAAGACCCAAGGACGCTGACTACATCTTAGAATGCCTTTGGGATTTGGGTTGCGAACAACGCTATCTTTATAAAGCAGAACGACTTCTTAAAAGCGGTACTGCAAACGAGGGTCTGACGTATTCTAATCCGCATGAGAGGAGAAGTATTATTGTTATAGGGCATGTCAGCAACCCATTTGAAATTTGCAATAGTTTAATGCATGAATTAGATCATTTGCAAATAGCTATTTGTCGTGCAGATGGATTGCGCACAGACGGTGAGGACGCTGCCTATCTTATTGGAGATATTACAGAGGCGCTTGCCCGTAATGTATGGCTTACAATGCGGAAGTTATTCCTTTATTTAATATAGTATTATACTTTTCGACATCTAATTTGATATTTGCTTATTATGTCATTATACTTTTGTGAGTGAGTTTTAATTCTAATTCTAATTTTAACTATTAATCCTAATTTTTATTTATTATGTCAGAAAGAACGTATGTTTTTGACAATGGAGGCGAGTCAGGCTGTGGTAACAGCGGTCTCATGTCTCTCATCGGGAATCTCTGCAACAAGCAGAATGTAGACCCCGCGCTCATTATGAGCATGATGAACAACCGTGGTAATGGCTTCGGTGACGGATCATTCGGTTGGTTCTGGATTGTAATCCTTATGATTTTTGGTTGGGGCGGCTTCGGTGGTGGTTATGGCAACTTCGGTGGTCGTGGTAACGCTCAAGGATTCGCTGACCTTGGCAATCTCGTGAACAACGATGCAGGTCGTGAACTCCTGATGAATGCCATTCAAGGTAACGCAAACGCAATCGGTCAGCTTTCGACCAAGCTCGGATGCGACTACAACGCGCTCAGTGGTGCAATTCAGAATCTGTCTACGCAACTCTGCAATCTCGGAAACACTATGGGATTGGGTCAGCGTGACATCATTCAGGCTATGCAGAACGGCGACCAAGCAATCCTCAGCAAACTCTGCGATTGTTGCTGTCAGACTCAGCGTCAGATTGCCGACTTCCGTGGCGATTTGCAGTTGCAGATGTGTCAGCAGACAGGTACGCTCAGTAACGGACAACGTGACATCACTGCCGCCCTTACTAAGGGATTCTGCGACGCTACCTATGCTACACGCGAGCAGACATGTGAGCTTAAGAACGACATCACTGCGCTTAAGACATTCCTTGCAGAGAAGTTCTCTCAGCAGGAGTTCCGCGAAATGACACGTGAGAATCAAGCACTCCGCGACCAGTTGCAGGCTTGCCGTCTGTCTGACTCGCAGAATGCTCAGACCGCGCAGATTATCGCTCAACTTCAACCTGTGCCTAAACCCTCTTACATTGTAGGTAATCCGTATCAGTCTGTATATCCGTTTGGCTATGGCTACGCAGGCTATCCCTACGGTTGCAATGGCAATGGATGTTGCAACAATGGATGTAACTCAGGGTGTGGCGGTTGCTGCAACGGCTAAAAATCCAACTAACGGATAGGTTATAAAGGGGCGGTTAACGCCCGCCCCTTTATTCTTTTAGAGTACATTGACATCGCTGATATTGAGGTTTAAGTCGGATATGCGTTTCCATATATAGTCTTTCTTAGGCAGCTTTTCGCCCGCGAGGCATCTATGAATGGTTTGCTCATTATATCCAGCCCGTACTGCTTGTTTTATTGATTGGTATTGTTCAACAATAATTCCGTTCATAACCTTTGCTATAGGTATTGATACTTTAAGCCTGCTATCTCTAACCCTCTTTAAAGATATTGGGTTTTGAGAGTTCTCGATAGAAGTTACCCAACGCAGATTCTCAACACGATTATCATTCGTGATTGTGTTGAGATGGTCTACTTCGGGTTTGTTTTCAGGATTGGGTAGAAACGATTCGGCAACAAGGCGATGGACAGACCTTCTAAATCCCTTATTGTTCCTCCATAGATGAACGAGTGTATAACCGTATCTAATGACGGTTAGTTTGCATAGTTTTGGTTGAATTTCACGCACACTGACACCATTGCTAACGACTCTATGTAGAAACGCTACTCTACCTAAGTTAGACACAGCATACAGATTCTCCCATCCGACAACGGGACGCCACTCTTCTCCCTCTAAGGAGATACTTTCCAAAAATTCTTCGTTATTCATTACTTAACTTTTATGTGATGCTAACTTAAAAAAAGAATGAAAAGGGAGAGGAAAGTTAGCAATGATAGAACCTCTTGTCAGTGGGTCGCGACTCCGCACCTACCCTTTTCAACTACAAATTTATTAAAAATTTTTCTAATTTCAAAGTATTAGACAAAATGGCTTTAAGTATCGCTCCTGCGGGATTGACCGCAGCTGCAGTTCCGAATGAACTTCGTGTGACTGCAATTTTTAAAGAAAGATTGTGTGGGTCATACTGCATCAATGCAGATATGCTTCCACAAGCGACCGTGACCTACAACGTGGGTACTCCACGTCTAAGAGGGACTGCACTTTTTGTTCCGATTACCGCCGTGGTATCTATCGTTGCCCGTGGATGCGGATGTCTTGCAAAGACATACCAATTTAGTGAACAGACAGAGGTTAGCTTCTCCGATGTGACCGTTGCACCGACTTCGCTCCCGACACTTGTTGTTGCTGGCTCAGATGTTATTCCTGCTTTCGTGAACTGTAACCGTGCAAACGGCGTACAAATCGCGGATTCGCTTATAATTACACTCCCTGCCGCAGCACCTGCAGCGTAATTAATCAATAATTTAAATTTAATCAATCATGTTCTCAAACGTTAGAGTTAATCAGCAGATCTTTATTTTAGACAAGGCAAACGGTGTATTTGAGGTAGGCACTGTGTGTGAAGAACCGAAGACTCGGTACTACACGCCTAATACTCCTCAGAACAATCAGTACGGCTATCCCATGCCAATGGCGCAGCCTATTCAAGTCGTGGACTTGATGATACAGACCCCGACGGGCAGATGTCCTGTAAAGGGACTTCCGATGGACAAGAACTTCTATGAAAATGAAGCCAAGACGCTTTTTGTCACAGAAGACAGTCAGATCATGCTCAATGAGTTTAAAACCCTCAAAGGCATAAGCGAGACTCATGTCAAGCAGACGCAGTACCATCAAGACATGATAGGGAAGTATGAAAGTTGGATTGATATTCTCAATCCGGAGGAAGCTGAGAAGAAAAGGCTTGCAGCAGAACTTGCGACTATGAAGAATGCCTATGCCGAGCAGACCAAAATCAATCAGCAAGTCATAGAGCAGTTGCAAGCCCTTGCCAAACAGAATGAAATGTTGATGTCTCAACAACGCAATGAGGACAAGTCAAAAACTTCTAAAAATAAAGAAAATGCGTAGACTCCATGTAATTAGTCACCCTGAGCATGAGATGGGTGGCGAGATATACTACCGCGAATCGGAATTCATGCATAATCCTGAGCTTCACAGAGCTTACAAATGTGGGGTAAAACAAGGATGGCGTGAAGCGATGGAAGAGGTGGACCGAGGCGAGTATGCCGAGCGACATCATTACAGCCGTGGCTCAATGCCTCCGATGTATCGCGAGGAACACCCGATGCATCACGAAACGCCTATGTATCGTGGAAGCGAAGGTTGGCGTGAGCCTGAAGATGACGAAATCGTTTATCGTCGCAGACGCGCCGCTAACGGACGTTATATGTAAATCAAAAGGTAGGGGATGTGGATGTCCCCTGCCTACAATCTTTAATCGCTATGGCAAACTTTGATGTAGTAACATATCTCGGTAGTTTGGTGACATATCCGTTACCAAAAGACTCTATACAGCGTATCGCGCAGGAACGTGGTGTCATATCGGTTAAAGATTGGACTGATATTGACAGGCGCACGCGCAATCTCTGTCTCGCGGATATTTTGATGTTGCTATTCACAGCACCAAACGACACTGGGAATAGGTCTAAAACCCACAACAACTTCACGGTTTCAATCGGGGGTACGAAGATATACAATAAAGCCCAAATCTACGACCTCATGATGAAATTATATGAGAACCCCGACCGCGAACTTTGGGAGGCTCTTAACGACATAGGAACTTGTGAATTTATAGACGTGCTATGATAGACGATTGGGATTTTGACATATCAGAACTTGGTATAGAGGAATATCCGTACATTGATGGAGTTTTCTACACATACAACGTTGACATGAGTAAGCCTCTTGACGAGCGTATCCCAGAGGAAATCGTGGTGTTTGAAACTCGCTTTGATGCGCAGGAGGCGGCGAAGTTGCATAACGGAATGGCTCTCAATGCAGATTATGCAATTTTTTTGCCTCTTGAAATCAATCCCGAGTCGCACGGTATGTATGATAAATATGTAGATACGCCCGTCAAGCGTGGAATGAGATTCAGAGGTATAGCAAACGGAGTTCTTATAGATGGCGAAGTTGAACTTGTTGTACCCTCACAATTAGGAGGAGCCAAGTGCTATATCAAAGTAACATCCGAATCCGAGTACTGATATGGCACGACTAAGTAAATTAGAGAGTATCTACATGAACAGAATGCGCGACTACTTGGTAGCAAAAGCGCAGGACATCATAGAGAAAGCTCAGAGGAGTAAAACGACTGATGATATAACAGGCACTCAGATGGATTCCTACGGAGCTGTGATATTCTACAACGGCAAGGTCAGATACACCCTCATCCCGACTCATTCAGATCTGACGAATCAGGCGTTCGGTATATCGGCATATCAATATGAGGATGACGAACGGCATAAAGGATGGGCTAAGGCTGGGATCCCCGACGGTACTGGTATTGAATGGGCAAAGATGTTTGTCGATGAGATAAAGAAAAGCAACGACATTCCGAAGACTGGATTTGCCCTTGTGATATTCAACGCCGCCTTCTACTCCAACATTCAGGAAGAACAACCCAAATGGCAAATACTCTCACAAGTGGTTGGGGATATTAAAGCTATCAAATCAAAATTCAAAGGTTCAACAATCAAGCCGATTGGCAATATAACAATAAACTGATGTATAACGACAATATCAACATATCATCAATAGAGACGCACTTGGATAAGATTATCCGCAAGCACGTCTGCAAGAGGTGTTACGCCGGTACATTGCCGGCAACGCTGACCGAGGGTGCTATGGATATGGTCGTTATCGACTGCGGAAATACTATCCGCGACTACCACGCATACGGATACGGTTCAGTCAACATCTATCTGTATGCACAGCCCGTCAACGGGCAGAAGAATGTTCCCGCGCTCTCCAAACTGGAGAAAGCCTTTGGCAAGGCGTTGCGTGAGGACAAGTTTGATTCAGACAACTACAGCGTGGCAAGGGAGACTCTTTTGAGTGGCACAGGCTACGACACCACATACAATATGCACTTTATTATTAAGGCTATACGACTAACTATAATATAAACGTTTAAATTTTAATTAGTTATGAAATTAATTACTAAAGCAAAAGAGATTATCATCGCTGTATGGGATGAAGATGGAGAGTCTTATCCGACTTCAGGCGACGCTCTTGACTACGTAATCGCCGACACTCTTTCGGTGAATCAGGATGACGCAGAGGAACAGACCTTTGAGTTTGAAACCTCGGATGCCCCTGAAACTTTCTACACTGCAGGTGCTTACAAGGTGGACCTTAACAACGCCGAGCTTGCAAAAGACTACATGACTAAAATCATGGGTTGGGAAGAGACTACCGATCCTGTTGGCGTGGTAGCTCCTGAGACCTATGCTGCACGTTATGTTGCATTGCAAGTCAAGTTTGCGGATGACGACTACTTCTTCCTTCCGAAGATTTCAGTTGCTCCGAAACTTGTTATGGAATCTGTAAAGACAAACCTTGTTTACGGTACTCTTTCAGGAACCGCGACAAATGCAGAGGTAGGAGGCAAGCGCACTCCGATCGGACGTTTCAAAACTGCCATTCTTACAAAGACCACACAAGGTAGTGGAGAGTAATCGCACACGTTGAACATTGATTGATATTGGAGGTGGTGGGGATAATACTTCATCACCTCCTATTCATTAAGGATAATATGGAAGAAGGAAAGAATAAAGATATTAGTGAACTTGACGCAATGAAGCGTCTTGCGGAGATTTTGAACGACTCACCCCAGATAATAAAATTAGGGGGAAGAGAATTCCCGTTAAAGCCATTGCGTTATGGTGCTCAATGGCTCATAGCGGAAGAAAGTTGCAAGATAGCAAAAGCAGACGAGACGTTTTCAGATATAGTTAATCGTTTTGCGGCTAACGGCGACGCAGTTATAAGATGCATTTGCATTGCAATACTCAATGATAAAGAAAAGATTGAGGGAAAGGAATATCAAGACTTATGGGATTTTATTCGATGGGAGACAAATCCCTCTGAGTGGATTATAATACTTACTAAAATATTGCAAATGCTCGATTATGCGACTTTTTGCTTCGGCTGCGAGGTGATTCATTCACTCCGTCAGAGTCTGACAAAGACACATCAACAGCAATCATCCCCGCAGCCACATCCGCAGGAGAAATGATAGACTTCCTTAAGGCTTATCCGTCATTCACCATACATGATTATATATGGGGATTGTCAGCACCGCTGATAAAAATAATGTTGATGGATGCCACACAAGTCTATTATCTTGATGAAAAACAATCACGAGAATATAAACAATGGAAGCGCAATGGGAAAGGCAATGGCGAAACCGACGACCCCGACGTATTTGCCAATGCGCTTGGAATACCGACTTTTGGATAACATGAAAAAGCTACTTATATATTCGATTATAGCCCTTGTTTTAGTCGTAATAGGACTGTCCTATTCACTGCATAAAACAACGCAAGAGAAAGCCCGTTACGTGGCAAATCAGACGGCTTTGTTAGCCGATGTGGAACACTACAAGACACAGAGCGGATTAAATGCTGCTTCGGTGCAAAAACTCACGCTCACGAATGCTGAGTTAAAGAAGAATTACGACGATGTTGTAAAGACTGCCGAGGACTTGAAGATAAAGGTCAAACGGTTGCAATCTGTTACCACTTCAAGTACCGAGACAAAACTTGAAGTGAAAGCCCCGGTACACGATACGATTGTTATCCGTGACGGAGTTATCGACAAGTTATCTACATTTTATTGGCAAGACCCGTGGACGGACGTAAGGGGAATAATAGAACAAGACAGTGTGGACTTGAATATTCAAACATACGATACAATCGTACAGTTCGTACACAAAGTTCCTCATAAGTTCTGGTTTATCAAATGGGGATGCAAAGCTATTAAGCAGGATATAGTTTCTAAGAACCCACACACAAACATAGTATTCACAAAATATATTGAATTGAAATGAGCATAGCAGACAGCGCAGTAGGCGCAATATTGGAGATACCACCACAGGCGTTGGCAGAGATAAAAAATGCTGAAAATGCGATAAAGAAACTTGCCTTGTATTCAGCAGAAGCTGCGGGCAAGGTAAATGACCATTGGGGTACGGTGGCGACACACGGGTTACAGCAATTTATTGACAAGTTAAGGGAAGCGACTGGTATCATGTCTGCCGTATCGAGCAAGCCTATTGAATTTAATATCAATACCAATCAAGCGACGCAAAACGTAAGTTCCGCAAGTAAACAGATTGATAAAGATATGCAGGCTATATCCGCTACAGTTCAAACTATCGCGCAGAGCTTTGACTTCTCAAATGTCGATGCGAGCGTCAAGCAACTTATGAATACTTTCGGTCAAGTAGAAAGTGTTATAAAAAATGTCGCGATAGCACGAAAACAACTTGCGACCGATGACCCCGAAGCAGACAGATACAACCGCTTGATTGAAGTTCTCAAAGAATATATTGCGCAGAAGAAAAAGTCGCAAGAAACTATCCAAGCACAGAGTAATGCCGAGAATGAGGCTATTGCCCTTAAAAGCCAAAACTCTCTGTTATCCGAGCAACTCCGCTTGCAAAAGCAACTCAACGACCTCGTAATAAAGAAGAGTGTTGCACAAGCAAGCGGTGGAGACATTATCCCCAAAGACGAGCAACGCATAACTGCATACGTCAATCGTCTTGCCACGATTCAGACCGAACTTGACAAACTAAGCAAGTCATCTTTGCAATTCGGAGAAGATAATAAGCATGCATTTGATACACGCGCACAACAAGCGCATATTGCAATATTGGGCGAAGAATCGCGTGCCACATTGAAACTTGCGTCCGAAATGCAAAAAGTGGAGCAGATTCAGCAGAACGCTTCCAAATATCCGAGCCTCGCAAATGCAGTGCTTGATACGTCCGCAGTTGAACGTAAACGGCAAGAGTTTATCAACGCTATTAAAGGGATTGAAGGCGAGATAGCAAAACTGAATCCTAAGTTTCAAGAAGCGTTGACTGCCAAATGGAACGCGAAGTCTATGATTGATAGCATGACTATCAAGGATATTCAGACGCTGCAAAAGCACATCAATCAACTCGGTCAGTCAATGATTGCTTTGTCGCAAGCGCAAGGTGGCGGTTGGCATCCCAATATGCAACCTATGCTTGACGCAATTAACCAGTTCCGAGCGCAGATTCAGCAAATCAAGACTGAATCCGCCAATATGCTTAATGCTTCCACAGAGGTACAAGAGGTTCAGAAATTGCTCCAATCTTACGACCAGTTGTATGAAAAGATACGCAAGATTCAGAATGAGCAAGGATATTATGATGCGGCTAAATCTAAACTCGAAGCGGTTAACACTGCTATTCAGCAACAGATTCAAAAAATCACTGACAATGAGGCTCAGATTGAGAGACTGAATCAGGCTTTTGTGCGGCTCAATGCCACTCAGAAAGCGTATGATGCAAGCGGCAATCTTACTACACAAGCAAAGAACATATACGATAAGATAGAGGCTCTAAAAGAAGAGAACCGTCTATTAAAACAGAACGCTATCGAAGCTGGCAAAGATAACGTCTCAAAGCTGTTGTCGCGATACAAGGAGTTGCAAACCCAATTAGAACGTATCAACAAATTAGAGGAAGATTTAAAGTCCGCAACAGGGTCAACCGTAGCTGTGGGTTCCCCGCAAGCGGTTCAATTCAACGCATACACAAGCCAACGTAGAGCGGTTGAACAAGAGATGCGTGATATTGAGATGAAGAATATCACGGAAGTCAATCAATATCGTCAACAGAAAGATGCAGAATCTTTGCAAGCGTCTTTATCAACTTTCATCCAAACCGAGGCACAAAAGACCGCAGAAGCGAAAAAGCAAGCAGAACAGCAGTCGAACGACCGCATACAAGCATATCAGAAATATCTTAACACTTATCAAGGCGCGATGACGGCGGCTAATAAGCTCGGCACTCGCGGCGGTCAATGGGAAGATACCTATGAGAACCGTGCAAGAGTAATAAAGAATCTTGAAACGGCTATCAGGAATCTAAAGACAACTGATGCCGACTATGAGAAGAAACTGAAAGACCTCGCAGATGCGCTCAAACGCCTGAAAGACGCTCAAAAGAACGTCAACGACGCTATGAACCAAAAGCCGCAAGTAACGCTTGCGGATGCTAATCAAGCCCGAAAAATCGCGGATCAGACCAAGACACTCAAAGATTACGAGACGGCATACAAG
>JAIECF010000050.1 GCA_029068655.1 Muribaculaceae bacterium
TTGGATGCTTTGTGCCATAGCACCTGCAGCCATGAATATAGCTGCTCCAAAAAGTAATGATTTTTTCATTGATAAGCTGTTAGTTAATAAAACATGAAAATATAAACTCTATATCAAAATCAATAATGATCGATGAATTATCTACTTAAGTAATACACATGCAAAATTAAGCCCTGAATCTTCTTCAGGGCTTAATAATTTGATATAAAAGTTTAGATTTTTGATAAATAGCTGAATTTTATCCTTAGTTTCGGAAATCGCTCGGACGCTTACCTGTCTTTTTCCTGAATTGGGCGGAAAAATAGTCAGGAGATTCAAAATTTAGCCTGTAGGCTATTTCTTTTACTGAAAGGTCAGTCAGGCATAACAGGTCTTTTGCCCGCTGAAGTTTCAGATCCTGAAAATAAGAAGCCGGCGACAGACCTGTATATTTCTTGAAGTTCTTCCTGAACGATGAATAGCCGGCTCCAACCTTCTCAGCTATATCCTGCACTGTCAGGCAGCTCTCTATATTCTCATGCATCAGTATCCGGGCGCGGCTGATCTGGTCTATCCAATGCCTGTCCTGGTCAAGACGGTTATTTTTATCAAGCATGTAGATAAGGCCGAGCATATAGTTCACTATGCCTGCGAGCATCTGCTGGAAGTGAGACCTTTCCTGATCGGTGGTCTCTATCGCCTTCATGAAAAGGTTGACCAGTTCCTCCGTCAGACCAACTTCAAATATAGGATCCTTTTTACTGAAGAATTCCTGACGGACACGTTCATCCATGTTGACACCCTTGAAACCTATCCAGTACTGTGTCCATCCTACCTGCTTATCCGGACAATAAGTGTGCCACTCATCGGGAAATAGCAGGAACATAGTTCCCGGCTTTATCTTAGTTCTGCCGAATTCAGCGGACTCGAAAGTACCGCATCCCTCTGTGATATATACCAGCTGATACTCCTGGAGAACCCTCCCTTTTCCCGGAGAAAAGGAATGACTGTCAAGATGGCAGTCGGTGGGATAAGGATCCCCCGGTCTGATCTTTTCATAACCGACTGTTGTGATGGTAAGGCCCCACAATGCATCGCGTGGATTCTCTATGATATATTTCACCGGTTTCGACATTCTCGTATCCTATGTATAATATATATTATTATCTACAAAATTAGTATTTAATCTTGAATAAATCAATTTTTAAGTAATAAATATTCTTTAATCCATAATCACGGATCATATTTTCTTACCCCAGTATGTCACTCTTCCTCCTATACCGGCATATACTATGGTGGCTTTTCTTGGATTTGCTTCCCAGTCGCATTCACGAGCAAGTATAAGCTCTACATTGCCATTGATATAAAGGGCCTGTTTGGTAGTATTATAACTCCAAGTCGCTCCTCCCCATCTTCCTGATTTTACTTTATGGTCGGCTCCCAGCTCGATAGTCTCCGATACCCTCTGGTTTCCATAATTATACTCAAGATCAATATGTTCCCATTTGCCTATGAGCTCGCTCTCATCTATCGGAGCCTGCGGCACGTTGCCATAACGCTCGGGCATCACAAGAGGCCAGCCATCTGAAGTCCATTTGATAGCCCTTACATGTCCCATCATAATCGCATTGTCAGCCTCCGCACCAAAGGCGAAATATGGAAGACGTCCCTGTGAGGCATAATACCAGTTGCCATTACCGTCGCTGAACACTGCACAATGGCTTATTCCGACCCAACCTTTGTCATTGCCGAATCGGTAAGGATGGGTCACTATAGGATAAGCCTCTCCTCCTCTGACAGTGACATTGTTTCCCTCTATGCCGAAGTAAGGTCCGTCTACGTTTTTAGAGCGCACCACACGTGTATTGTATGGCACGTCAATGGCATCGTAGGCCAGGAACAGATAATAATAACCGTCCCTGTAGATTACCTCCGGACCCTCTGATCCCTGCCAGCGCGATCCGTCGCGTGAATAGATATGAGTGCCATAGCTTGCTATACTTTCCGCGTCAGGTCCGTATGGTTTACCCAGTTCGTTGAGAGGTTTGCCCGTCTCAGGATTTATTTCCAATGCGGCTATACCCGAATGCCATGACCCATAGATGAGCCAGTGCTTACCCTCCGGTGTTATGATATAGGTTGGATCGACTGCATTGTAGCGATAGTATGCCTTGCTGTAGTCGCCTGCCACAAACCAATCTTTATTTCTATCGGAAGAAGAACAGATCACATATCCTTTGTCTTCCCATATATTGGAAGCAGGATCCTGAGTCTCCATCATTCCTATGAAAGCCTTTTCTTCCCAGGAAGTGCGTCCACCCTTTTTTCCTTCTTCTATCGGTATCACCACGACGATGGCATAATACATACGATATTTACCATTGCCTAACGCGCGGGCTACAGGAGCCCAGAAATTCACGTTCGATTCTTTGACGTCAATAGCAGGAAGACCGAGCTCCGCACGGAATTCGTTGCATTTTTCCCCAACCCATGCAGGCAAAGAAGGAAGTGTACCCCCTAAGTATTCCCAATTCACGAGATCCTTTGACCTGCGTCCGTGGAAATGCCCGTGTCCCTTGTGCGAGTCGCCATAAGTGGCGTTGGTCTGATACATGTAATAGTACCCGTCGTCGGCAAGCATTACTGTCGGATCATGCACATTCGAGAGATTCCATTTATCGCGTGAGTCCCATCCCGCTATTCTTACATAATAATCATTATATGCAGGAGGTTCATATGCCGCTAAAGCGTCGTAAATGGTTCCTTCATCAGTAGTAAACATTACCGGCTCCGAATATACTACGGGTCCGCTTTTTCCACTTACAAAAGCCTTGATAGTATATTCGGTCGAGGGTTTAAGGGAAGTGATGGTAGCCGATACTTTACCTCCCTCTATCTCTCCCTTCACTGAAGCGTCATATATGGTGGGGTTTCCTGATACTGAATAACAGAACCCTGCATAACTTCCTTTATCAGCGGAAAAAGTAGCGCTTACCTTTATTGAAGAGGAGTTTGTCTCGTTTACTACAGGAGCTCCCAAGGAGATATCCGTAGCTTCCGTAAGGTCTTCCTTATTATCGCTGCATGAAACTGCCAGGAGTGTAAGGCATATAAAAGCAGCATTAAGACAATGCTTATATCTATTCATAATTTTTTGAGGTTACTCATTTGAAAATCGGTACGTAGCAATAACATCCATCGGGAATCATCTCGAAATGTGAACCGTCGACGCAAAGGAAACTTCTTATAATACGGTCTCCTTCACCGCATATACCCCATGTAGTTTCCTTGTAGACGTTTCCATTGGTTGCGGTAGCTGTACTTGTATACGTCACCTTGGCAGCCATTCTCTCTACTTCCACCACTACGTTGGCTCCGTTCATGTCCTTGCGGAAACGATCCCAGTCTCCGTATCCGGAATGAGTCCAGTTCTCCTGAACGTAGCTTTCACCCCAGCCGTAAAGATCGCTTCGAAGAAGCATGTAGTCTTTAAATCTTATGTCTCCTCGGTCGGCATTGGTGGTGATATAGAGGTTCCAGTTGTTCCAGTTGCCTTGGCCGTTGGTATAGTTGGTAAATTCAAGCTGAAGGTTAGCCTCAGGCGATATGTAGAAATAATCCGAGTAGGCGGTTGACCATCCTGATGAGTTATCGGTATTGCCTATGACGATGGTCCTGACATCTACTTTGCGATAGGCACGGCATTTTTCGGGAATAAGTTCGATACAGGATCCGTCAACTGTCAGGAAAGCTCTTGTAGTCTCTCCATCATTGTCGCAATCTGCATGAAAATTCTCTCTGTATATATTTCCATTGCGAGCCTTCGCTACAGCCTCCACATATATTATCTTTCCTTCGCGCTTTATGTCAAGGGTTACCTCCGCACCCTCCATATCGGCACTGAATTTATCCGGGTTACCGTAACCTTCACCACTCAGGTTTTCCTTCATGAAGCAGTTGCCTGAGCCATCGAGATTACTGCGGAGAATAAAATATTCGGCATAGCCTTCGGCCCCCCGGTCCTTGTCATTGGCAAGACAAAGAATCCAGTTCTTATCCGCTCCCTTGAAATTGGTATGGTTGATAAAGCTCAGTCTGATGGCGCCGTTGTCCGGAATACGGTAATAATTGGAAAATTCCTTCCACCATCCGGTGGTGCAGTCTTTGGCACCTACTATATGGATAGGATCACCTACTAAATACATGAATTCCGACAGAGGATCAAGTTTATCTCCCGAATACATGATCGGACGTAGTATCTCATTTTCCGTAAGCACATTCCTGAAAAAGCGAAGGTCGTCTATCTTCCATGGAGCGGTCGCTTTATCACTTCCATATCCTATATGGCAACGCGACACTCCATTGATAAGCGCTACTGCCTTTGAAAAGTCAAAATCCTTGACTATCTTATTTTTCTTTTCTTCTCCGTCTACATAAAGGGTATAACCGCTATTTTTTACAGTAAGGGCCACATAGTGCCATTCACCGACAGGAGCAATATAACCGGTCTGGAACCCCATGGCATCGTTATCTGTCCAGTCACCGTCCACTCCATGATATGCAATAGCACCATTGGCTGTGAAGTAAAGTCTGCTGGATGCATTGTCGTTTTCAAAAGAAAATAATGCACCCTCAATATCCTGAGGTTTGGTAGCGTTTCCTTCCTGCTGCAATTCCTGTTTCATCCAGAATGTCATGGATATGGCTTTGGAATCCTTACCGTCTCTGTATGGATTAGGTATTGTCACGTATCCGTTGTTGAGATACATTACTATACCTTTCTGCTCGTCGTAGCATAACGATGCATCCGACCCTCCCTCATAGCGTGAAGGTTTGAAAAAACTTAAGTCAAGTTCGTTGACCTCGAAATCATATTCAGCTATATTCTCAAGTGACGCGGTGATATCGTCCGTGGTCGGCTCGGTAGGATCCTTTACATCTTCAGATTCAGAGCCGCACGATGTCAGCATAAACGCCAACGAACATACAGTCGTAATACAGCTAAAGCAAAATTTATTCATAATGTCAGGTAATGTAATAATATTGCAAAATTATACCTATTGGTGTATATAGACCTTTATTTTTTGATATAATAGGCTTGTTTTTTGATATATTGTAATTTAGACATGCCTTCATGTCCTAAAGAGCAGTAGCCTCTTCTATTTTTCCTTCCACTCCAGTCACGTCGTCGAGTATCACCGCATCACGATAGTCGTCCGCTCTCTTCCTTACTTTCACGTTGCGAAGATTAAGGCCGTCGACATGACGCACATAGAAAGCCCAGGCAGGCAGTTCGCCGAACATATGGAACTCCGGATACTCCTCTATGGCTTCCGGCACATCCTTAAGCCTATATTTTGCAATGTAACCCATTCCTTTCGTACCGCGCCCCGGATAGGTGATATCTATGTTTTCAAGAGTGACATTCTGTATCCTTGCATCCGGAATACCCGTGATGCTGCTTGGAAAAGGATTGTGGATGACGTTGATGTCCGGACCTCTGAGATCATAGTCACTGTCAGGGCGTCCGAAGGGAATATCACAACTCAGGTTCCTTACAGTGACATTACTGAAGCTTCCGGGCTTATCCCCTCTCCTATGGCCGAGACGCATGAAAAGAGCATTACCTGTATTCACAGCCTTCACTCCATCTATGACTATATTTTCAAGACAGGCTCCATCTACCGTCTCCAAAGCCACTGCCGAACGGAAAGTATCAAAGACTTTCAGTCCCGACACTTTTACATTTCTGCAACCTCCGAATGTTTCCGTACCAATCTTGAATGCACTTGCACTGCTGCGTATCTCACAGTTCCTTATCTCTATGTTCTCATTATAGTCTGAAGGATCGAACGACTTCAACACTATTCCGTCGTCGGCGGAATCTATATTGCAATCTTCTACAAGCACGTTACGGCAGTCGGCTATATCTATGCCATCATTGTTCCAATAGGCCCGATTGACGAAATCTATACCCCTCACCAATACATTCCTGCATTTATTGAGCGACATACCCCAGGCAGCAGATCCTCTGAGGTGTACGTCTTCAATCTTCAGGGAATCCACATTCTTGAAGTCGAGTAGTTTCGGTCGCAAAGAGGGCCTCATCCTGCGGTAGCCATACCCCGGATCAACTCTGACACCTGTATGATGCAGACTATCTATAGCTAAAGCAACCTCAAGACCACGCCCGTCGATAGTTCCTTCTCCGGAAATGGAAATGCCGGATACGTTCTCTGCGGAAATAAGTCCGCTCATAGATCTGTTGTCTTCGGGAGCATATCCTGCATAGTCAAACGGATTCACACTTCCGAGTATACGCGCGTCGCGATCAAGACGGATTCCTACTCCGGAAGGAATTTCGAGAGTACCCGTCACATAGTCTCCTGCTTCGAAACGAAGGATACCTCCACCCTTCTGGGCCACTTCATCCAGAGCGTTCTGAATGGCTTTTGTATTTACCTTATTAAAATCAGGCGATACCCCAAACTGATCAACCGTGTAGTTTTCGCCTTTTATAATGGCAGCCATGCCTAATACACAGACCAATAAAGCAATTCTCATCTTCATATCTTATATATTCATGTTCTTGGTTAACTTCTTTTTTACTCCTTGGCTACTTACGCGCTTGAGAGATAACAAAAATAAACAATTACTTTATTGGGCACAAGGATATTCCCAAAAAACATAGACAATTAATCAAAATACATAGAAAAAGTCCTCAAAGCAACTGACAGCCATGAGGACTTACACTTCTTTATCTTATACCCTCTCACCAGGGAACACGGTTGATGTATTTGTATACGTAGGTCTGCACTCCTGAAGAATTCCTCCATTGCATCCAGAGTGTGTCGCGGTCGCTAAACCAATAGTTCATCGTCGAAGGACTTCCGTATTCATAGTCTATGTTGATCTGCAGCGATGAAGCTCCGTTGACCGAACGCTGACACCAGTAAGCCAGCCTTTCCGTTTCTTGATAACCATGGTCATAATAGAAATATGTGCCACGTCCGTCACCATTGAAGTACATATAGTTGACTTCATCTCCCCTTACATAATCGGAATTTACCTGATACAGCTGCCAGCATCCGGTAAGGTTGCTGTCATAGAACGTATCGTCCCAACTGCCGGGAGGTTCGGGATTCCAGTAATTGATATCGCCGCAGGAAGGAAGTATCAGAAGCAGCACTGCGAGCAAGGGGAGGCAAAGGATGTGTCTTTTCATAATAAGCGAGATTAAATGTTAAGATAACTTCATAACAATCTTTTCCCTCAAAAGTTAATTTAATTTTAACTTGGATACATTTCTTGCAATGTCATCATGCTGTCCGACATCTTCCATATGGCCATTCCGGCGCTGACGGCCACGTTGAGGCTGTGCTTAACGCCGTGCATCGGTATCTCAAGGATGACATCGGCCATATCCACTATACGTTGATCGACCCCGGAGACTTCATTTCCCACTACTAAAAGATATCTCTCTCCTTCCACTGCGGCGAAATCCATAAGATCTATGCTACTGTGAGCCTGCTCAAGCACACATACCGTCCATCCTTCTTTCTTCAGTCGCAGGCATTCCTCCACCGCATCTTCTACATATCTCCATGCTACCGAGTCTTCAGCTCCGAGGGCAGTCTTGGAAATTTCCTTATGAGGTGGAATACCCGTGATGCCGGCCATCACTACTTCCTTGACCAGGAAAGCGTCGGAAGTGCGCAGGATGGATCCTACATTCTGCATGGAGCGTACATTATCAAGTAGCACGGCGAAGGGAAGCTTATCCGCTTCCCTGTATTCCTCAACACTGCAGTTGGTAAGCTCCGCTATATTCTTTTTCAATGCATGATTCATAATTCACAATGCATGATTAAAGCGACAAATGCAACTTATCATGAGAGCTGAAGCATTCTTTCAATGGGCCGAAGGGCCTTCTTCGCCACTTCAGGGTCTACATTGATCTCAGGTTTTCCGTCGCGCAGGCAGTCACGGAGTTTCTCAAGTGTGATCATCTTCATGTAGTCACACTCGTTGCACTGGCACTCCGCATCTTCTGCCGGAGCAGGGATAAACGTTTTCTCCGGACATTCGCGCTGCATATCGAAAAGAATACCGCTTTCCGTCACAACTATATATTCTTTTGCATCATCCTTTCGCGCGAAGTCGAGCAAGGCGGCAGTGCTACCCACCTTGTCAGCTATGATCTGAAGCGGACGGCGGCATTCAGGATGCACGAGCACTTTAGCCCCTGAATGCTCCTTCTTAAGCTGTGCGATTCCCTCGAGCGAGAAACGATCGTGTACATGGCAGGCACCGTTCCAGAGAAGCATAGAGCGTCCAGTCACTGAATTGATGTATTCGCCCAGATTATGGTCCGGTCCGAATATAATTTTCTCATCGGCTGGAAGCAAATCCACTATTTTGCGCGCATTGCCAGAAGTGACCACTATGTCGGTAAGAGCCTTTACGGCTGCCGAAGTATTGACATAGCTTATCACTGTATGGTCCGGATGCTCCTTTACAAATTTTTCAAATTCCATAGGGTCACAGCTGTCGGCAAGTGAGCAGCCTGCCTCAGGAGCAGGAATAAGCACTGTGCGGTCAGGACATAGTATTTTGGCAGTCTCTCCCATAAAATGTACGCCACACATCACAATGATATTGGCATCGGTTTCCGCTGCCTTTCTGGCGAGCGCCAGGGAGTCGCCTATGAAGTCGGCTATTTCCTTTATTTCGTCGCGCTGATAATAATGTGCCATTATCACTGCGTTCTTTTCTTTCTTAAGCGCCGATATCTCGTCGGCGAGCTGATTATTGCGGAGAGTGTCGGGGGTGGAAGTTATCGACTCCATTTTTTATTTTTCTATGTTTTAAAAAAAATTTAAAATTAAAAAATCAACAACAACAATAAAGAGTGTAGATAACTGACTATTACTTTTAGTCATAAAACTTGCAATTCTCGGTTATCGAACAATTATATACGGTTATCTACATGTTGTCAAACCTCAACATGCCGATAAATCAGAGACATGCTGACTTTCTTTACATCCCTGTTGATAACTGCAAAGTTAATAAATTTTCCTTTATTATGTGTAGAAAAACCGGTTGAAATTGCAAAAAAGCGGAGTATAAAACTGCCGAAAACCTGCTTAAAAGTCCGCCCCTTCCATGCGCCTTCTTTTTATCTACAGAATGCCTCGCCTGTTTATCAACACTTTTTGTCCACTTTTCTACATGTTTTCGACGCTTATTGACAGCTTATCGACAGACTGAAAAATAAGGTTTTCCCGCAAGGAAGGCTATACCAACGGAAAACTTAAAGTAGACGAATCCATCGACTCCGAAGGACGGCGCACCTACAAAGGAGTCTACTTCATCCCCAAAAAAGGAGTTTATTGCAGGGGTAGGAGAGAAAAACGGGGAAATATTTGTGTAATCGGCGAAAAATGATTAATTTTGCAACGCAAAAGGAACGCACTATAAGATATGTGTGATTTAAAGCAATTCATAATCAACCTTCCTGCTCTGGGCGAAGGCCATCATGAGTATGAGATGAAGGTAGACGGCGACTTCTTCGCGGCGCGTGGCAACGACGACGTGAAAGAGGCCGATGTCACTGCATATGTGGACATCGATGTCCGCCACGGAGCATATGAGATAGGCCTCACATGCCAGGGCTGGATAGAGATTCCATGCGACAGGTGTCTTGATCCCATGCGTCTCGAAGTGGATGATGACTATGACGTCACGGTCCGCTATGGCGAGGAATATGACGAGAAAGACGATCTCATCATCATTCCGGAAGAAGATGTGGATTTCGATATCGCTCCGCTTATAGCCGATACAGTTTTGCTGAGCATCCCGCTGAGGCACGTTCATCCCGAAGGTGAGTGCAACTCGGAGATGGAGGAAATAATGAGCAGACATTCATCCGATGCCCCTGAGGAGGAGGATGAGGAAATATAATAAAGAAATCAATAACCGACGGCGGTCATGATTCCTATCCGGAAGGAAAGGAGGAGTGGCTGTCCACTAAATTTTGAATAAAAATGGCACATCCTAAACGTAGACAATCGCACACCCGCACCGCGAAGCGCCGTACACACGACATGGCGCTCATCCCGACACTTGCAATCTGCCCCAACTGTGGCGCATGGCATGTATGGCACACCATCTGTGGTGAATGTGGCTACTATCGCGGTAAACTCGTGATCGAGAAAGCAGTGATGTAATGACACAAGCTGTAATCACAGGTATAGCTTCTTACGTGCCCGACAGTGTCCTGGACAATGAGATGCTGTCGCAGATGGTGGATACCAACGACGAGTGGATCACTACCCGCGTCGGTATCAAGGAACGTCGCATACTCAAGGAGGAAGGAAAAGGTTCGAGCTGGCTCGGCATTAAGGCCGTGAAGCGTCTTTTTGCCGACTATGACATCGATCCTATGAGCATCGATCTCCTGATATGTCCTACTTCAAATCCTGACTACAGATTTCCTTCCACAGCTTCCGTCATAGCGCATGAATGCGGCCTAAAGAAAGCATATGCCTACGACATTCAGGCGGCATGTGCAGGCTTCATTGTGGGTATGCAGGATGCTCGCGCATATATCACTTCCGGTCTCTATAAGAAGATCGTGGTGGTGTGTGCAGAGAAGATGAGTTCGATGACTGACTATCAGGACCGCCAGACCTGCCCGCTCTTCGGCGATGGAGCAGGAGCTGTTCTTGTAGAACCTTCCGACGATCCTTCGCTGGGTGTCATGGATGCAGAGATGCATGTGGATGGCAGCGGACTTCCCCATCTTCTTATGAAGGCCGGAGGCAGCGTGAAGCCTGCCTCGCATGAGACGGTAGATGCCCGTGAGCACTATGTCTATCAGGAAGGCCGTGCAGTCTATAAGCACGCAGTATTCGATATGCTCCGCTCCTCACTGACAGTGATGCAGCGCAACGGGCTTGATGCAGAGTCGCTCGATTGGTTTGTACCTCATCAGGCCAATCTCCGTATAATAGAGGCTATAGGTCAGCGCATCAAACTTCCTGAAGAGAAGATACTGGTCAATATACAGAAAAGGGGTAATACTTCCGCGGCATCTATTCCTATTTGTCTTGACGAGTTCAAGCATCAGCTCCATAAGGGAGATAAGATAGTGCTGACGGCGTTCGGCGCAGGTTTCACCTGGGGAGCCATGTATCTTGTCTGGGCGATAGACCCTAAGATTTAATGCATAATTTATAATTCATAATGCATAATTAGGCTACGCAGGTTTTAAATAAAAAGGAGATGAGTAAAAAACTCATCTCCTTTTTTGCAACTACCACGAATCGCCTCTCCGAGGCTACTGACTTCTCAGATTTTTCCCCAGGCTTCAGCCTGGGGTTTCGATATAAAATCAGCTCGGAGAGCTGAATCTTTTGACAGTATCTTCTGGCAATTTCAGATCTAACATAAAAAAGGCATCCTTCAGGAAGGATGCCTTTTCTTATTGATCATAACGGTGATTAGCCGTTGTACTTCTTCATTACTGCGATGAGGTCGAGCACCTTGTTGGAGTAGCCGATCTCGTTGTCATACCAGGAGATAACCTTTACGAAGTTATCAGTCAAGTATACGCCTGCGTTAGCGTCAAAGATAGAAGTGAGCGGGCAGCCGAGGAAGTCGGAGCTTACTACTGCATCTTCAGTGTAGCCGAGTACACCCTTGAGTTCGCCTTCAGCAGCTTCCTTCATTGCAGCGCAGATCTGCTCCTTGGTAGCGGGCTTCTCGAGGTTGCAGGTAAGGTCTACTACAGAAACGTCGAGAGTGGGGACACGCATTGAGATACCGGTAAGCTTGCCGTTGAGCTCGGGGATAACTTTGCCGACAGCCTTAGCAGCACCAGTAGAAGAGGGGATGATGTTGCCGGAAGCGGCACGGCCACCACGCCAGTCCTTCATAGAGGGACCGTCTACAGTCTTCTGAGTAGCTGTAGTAGAGTGAACTGTAGTCATAAGACCTTCCTTGATACCGAACTTGTCGTTGAGCACCTTAGCGATAGGAGCAAGACAGTTTGTAGTGCAGGAAGCATTGGAAACGAACTGCTGGCCGGCGTATGTATCAGCGTTAACACCAACTACGAACATCGGAGTAGCGTCCTTTGAAGGAGCTGACATAACAACATACTTTGCACCAGCCTCGATGTGAGCCTTAGCCTTTTCTTCTGTAAGGAAGAGACCTGTTGACTCAACTACGTATTCAGCGCCAGCCTCGCCCCAGCCGATCTCTGCGGGGTTCTTGCATGCGGTCACACGGATAGGCTTGCCATTTACGATAAGGAGGCTCTTATCCATATCGTAGTCTACGGTGCCGTCGAAACGGCCGTGCATTGTGTCATACTTCAGCATGTATGCCATGTAGTCTACGGGGAGAAGGTCGTTGATTGCAACAACCTC
>JAIECF010000051.1 GCA_029068655.1 Muribaculaceae bacterium
ACTTTAGCTTGGTTCACCCGGAAGTGCAAATCTATAATTTAGCAAACTTTATTTGCATATCTCGATTTTTTTTACTAATTTTGTGCCGTTTTTGAGGCGACTTAAGCGTAAGTCGTAATCAAAGCAGTGAAAAATAACCAATTAATTAAACAAACGTATGAATCGTTACGAAACCGTTTTCATTTTAACTCCCGTTTTGTCTGACGAACAGATGAAGGAAGCGGTAGAAAAATTCAAAGGCGTTTTGACAGCCAACGGAGCTACAATCGTCAATGAAGAGGAGTGGGGCCTTCGCAAACTCGCTTACCCCATCCAGAAGAAATCAACAGGCTTCTACTGCCTTCTCGAATTCGAAGGCGCGCCTACACTCGTTAAGCAGCTTGAGATCGCTTACCGTCGCGATGAGAAAGTGCTCCGTTTCCTCACTTTCCGCCTTGACAAGTATGCTGCTGAATATGCAGAGAAGCGTCGCAATCTGAGAGCAAACAAAGCAAGTGAAACAGCTGAGGCTCCGGCTGAAGCAGAAAACAAGGAGGCTTAATCATGGCAGCAAACAGCGAAATCCGTTATCTTACTCCTCTTACAGTAGACACACGCAAGAAGAAATACTGCCGTTTCAAACGCAGCGGTATCAAGTATATTGACTACAAGGATCCCGAGTTCCTCAAAAAGTTCCTCAACGAACAAGGTAAAATTCTTCCACGTCGCATCACCGGAACATCACTTAAGTTCCAGCGTCGAGTGGCTCAGGCCGTGAAGCGTGCGCGCCACCTCGCTCTTCTTCCCTACGTGACTGACTTAATGAAATAATAACCATTTTAACGAAAGCTATATATGAAACTTATTCTTAAAGAAAACGTAGTCGAACTCGGCTATAAGGACGATGTAGTGGAAGTGAAGGATGGTTATGGACGTAACTACCTTATTCCTCAAGGTAAGGCTATCATCGCTTCTGACGCCAACCTCAAAGAACTTCAGGAAAATCTCCGTCAGCGCGCTCACAAGATCGCAGCTATCCTCGCCGACGCTCAGGCTCAGGCTGACGCAATTAAAGACGTTACTCTGACGATCGAGGCTAAGACCGGTGCTAACGGCGTTATCTATGGTAGCGTAGGTGCCGCTCATATCGCTGACGCATTCGCTAAGCTCGGCCACAACGTTGACCGTAAGCTTATTTCGCTCAAAAACCCTATCAAGCAGGTTGGCGAATATGTTTGCACTGTTAAGTTCCACCGCGACGTTAACGCAGAGGTGCCTGTAATCGTAGTAGCCGAAGCTACTGACGAACAGTAATCTCCCGATAAAGACAACAAAAAAAGTTTCATGCAGCCCTGCTGTGTGAAACTTTTTTTTGCGTATACGGTTTTTTTTTGTTATCTTTGTGAGTTATCGTGCCGGATCAGACGCAAATGTCTAAGACTTCACGTATAATGTTCTGAAAAATAATAAAATAAAAAAAACATATGAAATTTAACGTACACGGGAAGACTCTTCAGCAACAGCTCGCGGCTGTCAGCAAGGTAGTAAATGCGAAAAACGCGCTTTCCATTCTTGATAATTTTCTCCTCGAGGTGAAAGAAGATTCTCTGCTGATCACCGGTTCCGATCAGGAGACGGTGATGACTGCAAGAATGGAGATTACCAACCAGGGACTTGACGGGAAAATCGCTATAAATGCCAAGCGCCTTATGGAAGTGGTGAAGGAAGTGTCAAATTTCCCGCTTACATTCGAGATTGAGGAAAATACCGGAGTTGTCGACCTCTTATTCCCTGGAGGACACTTCTCTTTCATGGGTGTGGATGCTGCAGAATACCCACAAAGCTTTGAAACCGATGACCTATCGATCGAGATGACAATTCCGGCCGAAGTAATACAAAGTGGTTTGGATTATACTCTCTTCGCTATAAGCTCTGAGACTATCCGCCCAATGATGACAGGTGTATTCTGGGATTTTCATGAAGACGATATCACTTTTGTGGGCTCTGATACACACAAGCTTGTACGCTATATCAATTCTTCCTATCGTCCTGGTAGGAACACTTCATTCATTCTTCCGGGTAAACCGGCAGGAATTCTGCGTTCTCTGATCGGAAAGGATACTGAATTCGTAAAGATCAGAAAAGACGATAAGAGTGCGATCTTTTCATTCGGCGACTTCCGTCTTGGATGCCGCTTCGTAAAAGGCAATTATCCTAACTACAACCGTGTCATTCCTCAGGATAATCCTAATGAATTGACTGTCGACAGGCAGGTGCTTCTTGCAGCTATGCGTAGAGTATCCCTCTTCGCAAGCAAGGCTTCCAGTCTCGTGAAAATGAGCATGGACGATAATTTCGTCACTCTTCAAGCTCAGGATCTTGACTATTCAACTAAGGCTGACGAACGCATAGGCTGTTCCTACGAAGGAAACAGGCTCTCGATAGGTTTCAATAGCGTATACATGCTTGAAGTCCTCAATAACCTTCCCGGTGAACAGATAATCGTAAAGCTTTCCGATCCAGGGCGTCCGGGACTCTTCATGCCGTTTGAGCAGAAAGAAAACGAGAATCTGGTAATGCTCCAGATGCCTATGCAGGTGATTGAATAATCATAGAAAACCGATTCTCCATGCAACTCAATCTGATACGACCGATAATATTCTTTGATCTGGAGACGACCGGCACAAGTGTCACTTCAGACCGCATCGTAGAGATATCGCTCATCAAGGTATTCCCTGACGGTCATACTGAGGAAAAGACACGACGGATAAATCCCGAAAGGCACATCCCCGAGGAGAGCACAGCTATACATCATATCACAGACGAAGACGTCAAGGATGCTCCTACATTTCGTCAGATAGCGAAGTCTCTGCACGACCTTTTCAACGACAGCGACATCGCAGGATTTAATTCCAATAAGTTCGACGTTCCGCTGCTGATAGAGGAATTCGGCCGGGCTGGTCTATCCTTTGATGTCTCAGGCAGGAATTTCGTAGATGTTCAAGGCATTTTCCACAAAATGGAGCAGCGTACTCTCGTAGCCGCTTATCGTTTCTATTGTGGGAAGGAACTGAATGACGCCCACTCGGCCACAGCCGACACGCGGGCTACTTATGAGGTGCTCCTGAGTCAGCTCGACCGCTATCCTGAATTGAAGAATGATGTCAAGTCTCTCGCTGAATTCTCAAGCGGGGGCCGCAATGTAGACCTTGCGGGCAGAATGGTATATGACGATAATCATGAGCCCATATTCAATTTTGGAAAGAATAAGGGAAGAAAAGTAAAAGATGTAGTGCGCCATGAGCCCGGATTTATTCAGTGGATAATGCAGGGAGACTTCCCGAAAGAGACAAAAGACCAGCTCCGAAGACTCCAGTTTGAATACTTAAAGAAGAAATGAGCATGCAGACTCTGAAGGGTAAACACATTGTGCTTGGTATCACTGGAGGAATTGCAGCCTACAAGAGTGCTTATCTGCTGCGCCTTTTCATAAAGGCAGGTGCAGAGGTGCAGGTGGTGATAACTCCCAATGGCAAGGAATTTATCACTCCTGCCACTCTGGCCGCATTAAGCGGAAAACCCGTAGTGTCGGAATTCTTCGCTGCAAATACGGGGGAATGGCATTCACACGTAGATTTAGGCCTATGGTCTGACCTCATGGTTATTGCGCCGGCTACTGCTTCGACAATCGGAAAGATGGCCAACGGAATAGCCGATAACATGCTGATCACGACATATCTCTCGGCAAAGAGTCCTGTAATGATAGCTCCCGCGATGGACCTTGACATGTGGGCCCATCCTTCTACCCAGCGAAATATCGCTACTCTTGAGCACGATGGAGTGGAGATCATACAGCCTGCCTCCGGAGAACTCGCAAGTCATCTGACAGGAAGGGGAAGAATGGAGGAACCGGAAGAGATTCTCAGAAGGGTAGAGCTTCATTTTTCAAGAAAAGAATCGCTTTGCGGAAAGAGGATACTGGTGACCGCCGGTCCCACTTACGAGGATATTGACCCCGTGAGATTCATAGGTAACTATTCAAGCGGAAAGATGGGGTTTGCAATTGCTGAAGAAGCCGCTGCAAGAGGTGCGGAAATTACTCTCGTGACAGGACCTGTAGCTTTACATACTGAACATCCTGGAATTAAGAGAATCGATGTGAGAAGTGCGCGGCAGATGCTCGAGGCTGCTGAGAAGGCTTTTGCAGACTGTGACGCTGCGATTCTGTCGGCGGCTGTGGCCGATTACGCTCCTGAGCATCGGCACGAGACGAAACTGAAACGTGAGAAAACTGACTGTCTTGATCTTAAGCTTGTGAGAAACCCTGATATTGCTGCAGTTCTCGGGATGATAAAAGGTGAACGTAAATTGGTAGGATTCGCACTCGAGACCGACAATGAGCATGACAACGCCATTGGAAAGATGAAAAAGAAAGGCCTTGATATGATAGTCCTTAATTCTCTCCGTAATCCATTGGCCGGCTTTAATAAGAATACAAATCAGGTGACAATAATCAAGACCGACGGAACAGAGAAGGAATATCCGGCTAAAGATAAGAGAGATGTAGCAGGAGACATTCTCGATCAACTCGAGAGTCTGCCGGGATTCTGATAGATTAAAAGAGATGAGCGTGATGAGAAGTTTTAAATATATGTTGACTGCAGTGGGAATAATGATTTCCGCCGGTGCATCCGCGCAGGAGCTGAACTGTCAGGTTGAAGTCAACGCACAGAAGATTGAGGGTGGTTCCAAATCAGTGTTCCAGACTCTTCAGGAGGCAATATCGGAATATATGAACGAGACCCGATTCTCAAACGCTACATTCTCAAACAATGAGAAGATTGATTGCCGGCTATATCTGACTGTGAGCGAATATACCGACGACCGGATTACGGGCGACCTTCAGGTGCAACTGTCACGTCCGGTCTACAATTCCACATACACCACAACTCTCTTCAACTTTAAAGACAACAGGATCAGCTTCGAATACCGGGAGGGCGAACCGCTCATCTTCAACTCCACCACCATTGACAATAATCTGACAGCGATCTTAAACTATTATGCTTATCTCTTCTTAGCCTTAGACTTCGACAGTTTTTCGCCTAAAGGAGGGGAACCTTTCTATGAAAGAGCAGCCACTGTCGTGCAGGCGGCACAAAGTCTTGGCGAGGTGGGTTGGAAAGCATTCGAGGATCCCAAAAACAGGAGCGGCGTGCTTACGTCATTCACGTCTCCATCCACTTCAGCCTACAGGCAGATGATATATGACTATCATAGGAAAGGACTTGATGAGATGGTGACTTCTCCCGACAAAGGACGTGCGTCTATCACATCCTCGCTTAATGCAATAGAGACTGTATATAAGGCTGATCCTATGTCGGCCGCACTTTCTATTTTTAGAGACTCTAAGATGGACGAACTTGTCAATGTCTATTCCAAGGCTCCACAGACGGAAAGAGATATGGTATATAAACTTCTTCAGCCGATATACCCGGCGGAAAATGAACGTCTCAATAAAATAAAGAAGGGTGATGAGAACAATTAACGGAATAGGAGGAATAGGAAGATGATCAGACAGCTCTCTATTTTCAATTATGCGCTCATCGACAGGGTAGAGCTCAATCTTTCGGAAGGACTGACTATACTGACCGGCGAGACAGGTGCAGGAAAGTCGGTTATGATGGGTGCAATTTCTCTCCTGATGGGCGAGAGGGCTGACAGCAAGGTCCTTGCCAACAGAGAGGGAAAGGCTGTCATCGAGGGTGTTTTCGATTCTGTCGCTTCTTCTATGAAGGAGATTCTGGAAGCCAATGATCTTGATTGGAACGACGGACAGATAATCGTACGCCGCGAAATTTCAGCCAACGGCCGTAGTAGAGCTTTCATCAACGACACTCCGGTCACTTTGCCACTGCTTACGGAAGTAGCGGGTGGCCTTGTCGACATTCATTCCCAGCATTCCAACCGTCTGCTGTCAAAGCCTGAATATCAGCTGAGCATAATTGACTCCATAGCCGACAACGCTGAACTTCTGGCTGATTATAAAAATGATTTCTCAAGGTTTGTTGTCCTAAGAAATAAGATTAAGAAACTTAGAGACGCCATGGAGAAAAGCCGTGAAAACAGAGAACTTCGAGCTTTTCAGCTGGAACAGCTGACCAAGATCAATCCAAAGAAAGGTGAACTTGAGGAAGTAGAGAAGGATTATGACATTCTCTCTGATGCTGACGATCTAAGAAGCCGTATCAATCAGGCTGCTTATCTTCTGTCTTCGGGAGATACATGTGCTTTGTCTATGATAGGAGACGCAGGAGCGAGCATCGATGGTATAGATTTTTCTCTCTTCGAAATCTCAGGAGATAATATACAGCCGGGCCTGATGGAAAGACTGAGAAACGTATATATAGAACTAAAGGATATAGGGGATACGCTCACAAGAATAGCATCCGGTATTGAATCCGACCCCATAAGGCTGGCCAAAGCTGATGTCAGGCTAAAGGATCTTTATGAGGCAATCAAAAGATTCAAGGTGCAGGATTATGATGCGCTCGTGGATCTATATTCATCTTTAAAGGATGAATGCGGAGGCGGAGACGAGAAGACAGGAGAACTCAACGCATTGGAAGCAGAAGCGAGAAAACTTGGAGAGACTCTAAAGGAAAAGGCCGAAAGAATAAGCGTCACAAGAGAAGCTGCGGCCCGCAGATTCGAGGAGACTCTTACATCCGACGCACGCCCTCTTGGATTGAAAAACCTAAGGTTCTCTGTAAACCTGTCAAAAGGGAAACTTACACCAGATGGCAAAGATAGTGTGGAATTCCTATGCGCTTTCAATAAGAACCAACCTTTGATGCCTCTTGCTCAGACGGCCTCCGGCGGTGAGATGGCCAGACTCACACTATGCATAAAGGCTATTACCGCCAATAAGCTGAAGCTTCCCACCGTAATCTTCGATGAAATTGATACCGGAGTGTCAGGCGACATAGCCGATCGCATGGGAAGCATGATGGCCGACATCGCCGCAGGAATGCAGGTGTTCGCTATAACCCATCTTCCGCAGGTCGCCGTCAAAGGTAAATCTCATCTTTTGGTGTATAAACACGATGAGGGTGATCGCACGGTTAGCCATGTCAAGGCGCTTGACAATGAACAGCGTATTCGAGAGATTGCAAGGATGCTTTCGGGTAAACAAATTAACGAAGCGGCTCTTTCCAATGCGAAGGCCCTTCTTGAAGGATAGAAATAGACACATATTTCAAAGTAATAATGGAAAAGAGCGATTACATATTCGGTCTGAGAGCTATAATAGAGGCCATAGAAGCCGGTAAAGACATTGATAAGATACTTGTTAAGACGGATATCAATGGTGATCTTGCAAGGGATCTTCTTGGAAAGGCGAAGGCATACGGTATTCTTGTAAGGAGGGTTCCTCAGGAAAAGCTTAACCGCATAACGATGAAAAACCATCAAGGAGCCATAGCGATTCTTGCAGCAGTGCCATATCATAAACTTGACAATATCATCCCTATGCTCTATGAGGAGGGTAGAAATCCGCTTATGGTAGTTCTTGACGGCGTGACAGATATAAGGAACTTCGGGGCTATTGCCAGGACAGCGTGTTGCGCCGGTGTTGATGCGATAGTGATCCCTTCCCATAACTCTGTATCTATCACTGCCGATGCCATTAAGACATCTGCCGGAGGTCTGTTTCATATTCCCGTATGCAGGGAAAAGAGTACGCTCGATGCTGTGAGACAGCTGAAGGATAACGGCTACAAGATCGTAGCGGCCACCGAGAAGGGAGCCCGCAATTATACAAGCGTAGATTTTACCGTTCCTGTAGCAATAGTGATGGGAGCGGAAGAGACAGGGATTTCTGATGAAGTCCTTCGCATTGCAGACGATCTGGCTGCTATTCCGATCATAGGTGAGATCGGTTCGCTCAACGTGTCCGTGGCTGCCGGCGTAATGATATATGAGGCAGTAAGGCAGAGAAATCAGGAATAATGCATGTTTCCCACGATTTTATGTTCATAATTTTGGATAAATCGTAGGAAAATATTAACTTTGCAACTTATTTGAAACGTGCTTCGACAAGAGTGTCGGATAGCTTGTTACTATAAATCAATCGATTATGATCAATAGAGTTCTCATAAGAATTAAAGTAGTGCAACTACTTTATTCATATTTCCTTGTGCAAAACAATTTTTCGGTACAGTCGTCTCCGTCTGCACCGACCAAGGAGAAGCGTTTTGCATACACACTCTATCTCGACTATCTGTATCTGATGATAGATATAGCAGAGTCTATCAATCTTCGCACCAAGAATTCCCCTCTGTATGAGACCCGCTTTATCCAGCGGCTCGCTTCCGACAACATTATGAAGTCGGTAGCAAGCAAATATTCTGGAGGACGCTTTCCTCTTGAAGGATGCGTAGAGGAACTTTGCGAACGCATTAAGAATTCGGCCATCTACAAGAATTTCCTTAAGGATCCCAAGGTAGACTCTAAGATCTGGCCTGAACTTTTCCGCCATTTCATTTCCGTAGATTCCGGTATTCATAGACTCGTGGAAAGCTATGAGAACTATTCTCTCAGGGGAGTAGACAGAGCAAAGGAAATGGTGTCTCAGACTTTCAGCGAGTTTGCTTCAAGCCAGGACAATATTCTTGACGGTCTTGCCGACCTTAAGACGAGCCTTGAAAAAGCAAGGGAGCTTTACTTCCGTCTTCTGATGCTTCCTATAGAGATCACTTATCAGAGGGAAGTGGAACTCGACGAACGTAGACACAGATATCTGGCAAGCGATGAAGACCGGAATCCAAATCCAAAGTTCATTGATAATGAACTTGTGAAACTTCTTAGTGAAAATGAAGAGATTAAGGATTTTGCAAAGCAGAAAAAGATCTCATGGCTTGAGCAAGACCGTGAACTCGTCAGGCATCTCTTAAAGATTATCTTGGAGTCGGATCTTTATAAGCATTATATGGATGAGCCTGTAAGCGACCTTCATGAAGACTGTGAATTCTGGAGAAAAGCAATGCGCAACATAATTCTTTCAGATCCGGAGTTTTTAGAGATCCTCGAGTCTATGTCGGTATTCTGGAACGATGATCTCGACATAATGGGAGAATTTGTCTTGAAGACTTTCAGACGTTTTGAGGAAAAGGCAACCGGTGTTGACAGCCGTATTGAGAATCCTGTGCTCCCTATGTATAAGGATGATGAAGACGCAAAATTCGGGCGCGAACTGTTTGAGTCAACTGTCAAAAACCACGTTGTCTATCGTAAATATATCGATGAAGCACTAAATAAGCAACATTGGGATTCTGATCGCCTTGCATATATGGATGTCGTGATAATGGAAACCGCACTTGCCGAGATTTTCAATTTCCCGAAGATTCCGATTCAGGCCTCACTCAACGAATATATCGAAATAGCCAAGAGCTACTCGTCGGGGAAAAGCGGTTCTTTCATCAACGGGCTCCTTGCAACTGTAATCACCAATCTCAAGGAAAGCGGTAAATTAAGAAAATAATGTCAACATCTAAAAAATAAAATATATGAATTCAATTCTTCTTCAGGCTGCAGGTGGAGGCAACGGCCTCAGTGGCATGCTTATGATCGTTGCAATGATCGTGATATTTTATTTCTTCATGATCCGTCCGCAACAGAAAAAACAGAAAGAGATCAGAAAGGCCCGCGAGGCAATGAAAAATGGCGACCGCGTAGTGACTGCCGGTGGTATCCATGGAAAGATCAAGGAACTTACAGACACTACTGTTATGATTGAGGTTGCTCCGGGCGTACAGATTAAGGTCGATAAGGGATCAGTATTCCCCGCAGGTGTGGAGAATCCCAATGCTCAGCAGTAAGTTCTGAAATTCCGTTTTGAAGGCATATGCGGAGAAACTGGCTGAATACAGCGATTGTATGGTGGAGGAACATCCGGAATTCATCAAGATTCCGGGGTATTTTCACATACATAGTATTTGTCGGGATTTCCGCAATGTTCTGGCTAATCCTCACACTTAACGATTCAGTTCAAGACAGTTGTCTGGTCAGCGTCAGAATCATTAATAAGCCTGACAGCATTACCTTCATATCAGAAGTGCCGAAGACCATTCATGTTGAAGTCAAGGATAAAGGTTCAAGCCTTATGAGGTCGATGTGGATGAAGAAACCTACCATCAACCTCAATTTCCGCGAACTTGCTGAGAAAGGTCAGCTCATCTGCTCCAAATCAGACATGATGTCGTCACTCAAGGAAACTTTCGGAACGAGTGCGACTATCATATCAAGCAGCATCGACTCTCTTAGACTTGTTTACACGGATCGCCCGGGAAAGGCTATCCCTGTAGTGGTAGCAGTCAAGGCGCATGCTAGGGCCGGATATCTGGTTTATGGTCAGCCGGTATCAGAACCGACACGAGTGACAGCTTACGGTCCACGAGAGATTATAGACACATTGACAAGAGTAATGACGAAATCATATCTGGAGGCGGATCTTTCGGAATCAATTAGCTTCAAGGCTGAACTTAAAAGCATTCCGGGCGTAAGGATAATTCCCGGTTCAGTCCACGTAAAGGTGAATGTTGAGCCGCTCGTAGCAAAGGAAGACATTGTGACCGTGATGGCGGAAAATGTTCCTCATGATGAAAATCTCCTCCTTTTCCCTTCCAACGTGAGGGTTAGCTACTACGTGCCTATGAGCGAGTTCTCAGAAGATAAGAAAGCTGTAAGGGTTGTTGTGGATTATAACGATGTGGCAACTCATATGGGCGAAAGAATACCACTCAGAATAGAGCCAGTCAAAGGCGTGTATGCTGTCAATCCCCGGCTGCATTCAGACTCTGTGGAATACACTTTGGTGAGGTAATAAAATAAAGACATATTTGAATCAACTAAAAATTTATAAAATCATCATGCTAAAGGAAATACTTTCTATCACTGGCAAACCGGGACTATACAGAATAATCACTCCGGGTAAGAGAACCCTTCTGGTCGAGGACCTGGTAAGCAAGAAGAGATTCCCCCTCGGAGCACGCGACAGAGTGGTATGTCTCGGCGACATTGCTATGTATACAGTCGGCGAAGACATGCCGCTTGATAAAATCCTTGACAGAGTATATGCTGTAGAGGAGGGAAAGAAAATCGATGTTAAGTCGATGGATAACGATATGCTTCGAGATGAATTTGCTAAAGCTGTCGAGGATTTCGACCGCGACAGGGTATATCCTTCCGACATCAAGAAACTCTTCAACTGGTATAACCTTCTTATTTCAGAGGGATATACAAAGTTTACCGAGGAAGAGGCAGCGACTTCTGAGGAAGAAGTGCCTTCTGCCGAAGAATAATGCACTTATATAATAACTGAACTCTGTTCTCTATGAAGAAATTTTTACTTCTCACAGGAATCTCAGCGATCAGCCTTGCCACTTTTGCTGATGAAATCCCTATGCCTGTGAAACTCGACGACGTTTTTATCCAGAAACTGTCACCTAACGGCAAGTATGCGGTCTCAAACTTCACGCAACAGTCTATTACGATATTCAATCTGGAGACTGGCGAAAAATTCGCGTATAAGGCGGAAGGTGAGGATGCTCCTGAACAGTATTATTATGGTCTCGGTAAGTGTATTAGCAATGAAGGAATATTTGTAGGGGGCCAAACAGGCGAAACAGCTGAATACTGGAAAAACGGCAAATGGTATCAGCTTAGCGGCGGAAAAAACAGTTTCATAAACTCGGCCAATGCAATTTCTGCCGACGGTAGCCGTATTTGTGGAATGATTGGTGCAGATGCATTCTCATACGTCGACGATGTGCTTATGGTCGTTCCATGCATATGGAATGCAGAAGGTGAAGGTTTTGGCGAGCCTGTTGTTCTTCCTTATCCTGAATTTGACTTCTTGGGCCGCGTACCTCAATATGTTAAGGCAACAGATATGTCGGCCGACGGTAAGACAGTGGTAGGTATGGTTAATGATGCGACCGGAAGATTTGCTTATCCTATCATTTATAAAGAAGATGAAGAAGGAAAATGGAGCTATGATATCCCACATAAGGAGTTACTTATGAAAGAGGGTTTTGAGCTACCTGAGAATCCCGGTGATTTTAAGGAAATGACTCCTAATTATGAGGAATACATGACTCCTGAAGAAATATCGGCATATAATAAAGCTTGTGAAGACTATTATAAAGTCGGCGACTGGGATGCTGAATATCCTACTCCTGAAAAATTCATGACTCCTGAAATGGCTGAGGAATACGAGAATGATTATTTAGAGTATCAGGAAAAATATAATGCATGGCAGGAGAAAAACATTGCTTTTATGGAGGCTTATGATATCATAAGTGAGTTTGCTCCGTCATACCAAGATAATTCCGTGCGTATTTCATCCGATGGACTCACATATGCATGTACCATTCAGGAGGGCAGCTCTTTTCCGTGGGGAGGGGCTACTAAATATAATGTATGGGTATTTGATATTAATACAGATAAAATCGTTAAGTATGACCAGCAGGATAACATTTGCCTCTCGTATCTCGCCGATGGCGGTATAGCCGTTGCTTCTACTCCTGTAAGCTTTTTTATGGCTGAACCGAGCAACTCATATGTCCTTAAAGATGGAGAGATAACAGGGATGTATGATTGGATGAACTCTAAGGTTCCTGTATATGCTTCATGGATGAAAGAAAACATGGTTTTCAAATATAATGGTTATGATGAGGAAGGGGAGCCTGTGGTGCTCGAAGATTTGATGACCGGACGTGCTGCTACAACTCCCGATCTTTCCGTAATGGCACTTTCTGTTCAGAATATTGGCTTCCCGGAGGATGACAGCGTATGGGAAGATCCAGACTATACTCCGGTGATTGGTTATGGTTATATCTTCAATCTTGATAAAGCTACTGCAATCACTGAGATTCGTCCGTCAACAGAAGGTAAGATCATCTATGATCTTTCTGGCCGTCGATTAAAGGAAGCAAGCGCTCCCGGCATTTATATTATCAATGGAGAGAAGAAAGTAGTTCGTTAATTTCATTTTTTCAAAAGATTAGATATCAAGAGGCGTTCCTAATTAGGAATGCCTCTTTTGTATTTTTTTAACGGAGATTCCCGGCAATCAACACAATACTACATCTGACACCCGTCGGATCAAGAATCTCTCGATCATGGCTATTCAAAATTTGCGGAAAAAGCATCAATAAATAAATTTTTTTAATTACCTTTGCATATGCATAGAATAGATTGAGATATGAAAAAGATATTTCTTACAGGAGCCACTGGTGTGATGGGTTCCCATGGACTCAAAGAACTGACCTCCTTTCCCGGACAATACGAAGTTACGGTTCTTGCGCGGGATAACAAAATTAATAGGAAAAAACTTGCCCAATTCATTAAAAAGGGAGTAAAGGTTATATGGGGCGATCTTCTTGATAGGAAAGCGGTTGCTGATGGTGTGGCCGATGCTGATATCGTTCTACATGTTGGAGGTATGGTTTCTCCATCCGCAGATTGGTTTCCGGAGAAGACAATAAAGACCAATGTTGGTGCGATGAGCAATATCATCGAGGCTGCTCTTCCAAGAAAGAATGACGTTAAAATAGTCTATATAGGTTCCGTATCTCAATATGGCAACCGAGAGGTTCCAGACCATTGGGGACAGTGCGGAGACCCTCTTACTCCTGCTTTTTTTGATGCTTATGCTTATTCCAAAACCGAAGCCGAGCGTATGCTTATTGATTCTGAACTCAAGTGGTGGGTATCTCTTCGCCAGACCGGTATACTTCATAGCGGACTACTCATGAATGCGTCTGATCCTATTGCTTTCCATGTCCCTATTCGAGGAGTGCTTGAGTGGGTGACCGCAGATGATTCCGGTCGTCTTCTCGAACGAGTCTGCCGTGACGAAGTCCCGGATACTTTCTGGAATAAATGCTACAATATCGGTGGTGGAGCCTTTTACAGAATGACAAACTATGAGTTTGAATGTGAACTGCTCAAGGCTATGGGTTGCCCGCCTCCTGAAAAGATCTTCGATACCAATTGGTTTGCGACTAAAAACTTCCATGGTTTCTGGTTTAGTGACTCCGATGATCTGGAGGAGATCCTACATTTCCGCAAAGGAGATTCACCGCAGGAATATTTCATGCAGATGAAAAAAGAGTTGCCTTGGTATTTCTCGCTTGCCCCAATCGCCCCTGCGATAGCACTTAAGGTTTTTATGGGAAAAGTGGCAAAAACACCTAAACTTGGTCCCCGCTGGTGGATCGAAAACGATATTCAGGACCGGATAGTAGCATCTTGGGGAAGTCGGCAAGCATGGGAAGCTATTCCGGATTGGGAAGATATGGATCTGTCCAGACCCTCTGATGTCAATCCCGGATCAAGTGTATCCGCAGAAGTCTCAGACCTGGAGAAGGATAATAATATTGAAACCTTCATTTGCGATTGCTGCGGACGGAAATACAAAATGAAAGTTCGAACCAGAACCGCAGGCCATGGTTGTCCCCATTGCCTGAAGTCCCGGGTAAATCTTTCATCGATAAAATAAACTCGTCATCACGAGTCTCCAACTCAAGCGTTACTTCTCAATTGCTTTCTGATAGCTCGACTCTCCAGCAGCCTCAAGGAAGTTGCATACTGAATAGACGATAAGGGCTATGCCTGTGACCATCACAATTGCATTCATCATCTTCACAGGGCCAAGTACGAAGATGACAACTCCGGTTGCGACCAAAAGAATAGGAAGGATATAGAAAGCAAAAGGAAATCTTGCATTCCTGAATCCAAATCCAAGCATACTTATGTGGTAAAGTCCGGCAAGAAGGATTATCGCCGCGAATAAATATACTAGCAGTGAACTGAAGCTCGCCGGACTAAGAAGCATCCATAATCCTAATGCTCCTGTCGCTACAGCTGTCAAAGTTGAGATGATAGAAATGGATCCGGTTGACTTTTTCTCTCCGTTCACTTCCAATGTTGCCTTGCTGTGGAAGACTACGATCAGATCTATGACAGCGGATAGGAGAAATGCTCCTCCCACCACCATTACTACTACATTGATGGCTGTAGCCTGCATAAATAGCAGCACTACTCCTAAAATTAGGGTTACAATTCCCGTATAGGTCAAATTCTTGCTTTTCATAATATTACTTTTAAAGATTTCTTATGATAATATAACAATGATAGACTTAAATTGGTGCGAAAATATGTTTTTTTATTCAGAATAAGTTGCTTTTTTGATGTTTTTTTCATAATTTTGTAGTGACAAAATGACATCAACAATATGAATAGCAAATCAATACTTTCACTAGGCATAATGCTCTCATTATCGGCCTCCGCTTTTGGATGGGGCCAGAAAGGGCATGACGTAACGGCTTTTATAGCCGAAAAACACCTGACACCGACAGCTAAAGCAGCATGTGACTCGATTTTAGATGGTAAATCTATAGTATATTGGGCTAACTGGGCCGATAATGCATGTCATACACCTCAATACGATTACCAGAAAACCTGGCATTATCGTAATATCGACGCTGGACATGACTACGATAAGTTCCCCCGCAATGAAGACGGAGATGTCACAACTGCCATTAAAGGACAATATTCAATTCTCGCAGATTCGAATTCCTCACTTGAGGAAAAACAGCTTGCTTTGAAACTTCTCGTTCACTTCCTCGGTGATATACACCAGCCTATGCATATGGGACACCTCTCAGACCGTGGTGGAAACAGCGTTAAAGTAAAATACTTCAACAGCGACCGCAATCTCCATGGTATCTGGGACAGCAGTCTTGTAGAGTCTGCCCATAACTGGACTTATACTGAATGGCAGAATCAGATCGACCGCGCCTCAAAGTCGGAAGAAGCCGCAATTCTTTCCTCTACTGATCCTGATGAATGGGGTAAGGAAACTTTTGCGTATGCCACTGAAATATATGAAAAGACCCCTGAGGGTACCAGTATCAGCTACGACTATATCGCTGAATGGACGCCCCTCATCGAACAGCAACTCTTGAAAGGAGGATTGCGTCTGGCTCATCTCCTTAATTCCTTATTTGATCCGCACTATAAGTGAGTGAACAGCCACCTCTCAATCTTCCACCTGTCAATCTTAGACTGAAAATGGAAGGTAAGATTCTGAAAGTGTTTGATCCGATTCGTAAGAAATATGTGGCTCTTACGCCGGAGGAATATGTAAGACAGCATTTCATAGCCTGGATGACTGATAATCTCGGTTATCCGGCTTCTCTTATGAATAATGAGGTGCCACTTAAACTCAATAATACGAGGCGCAGGTGCGATACCGTTGTATTTCGCAGCGACGGGACACCGGCTGTAATCGTAGAGTATAAGGCTCCTACTGTTTCCATAACTCAGAGTGTTTTCGACCAGATTGCCCGGTACAATATGGTACTTCGTTCGCGTTATCTTATTGTAAGCAATGGTTTGCATCATTATTGCTGCGAAATGGACTATGAAAATGAATCTTATAGATTTCTACAGCAAATACCGGTGTGGTCAGCGGAAATATGATTCAATAATGTGAACTTTTATTTCTGAATGTCTGAAATTAACTACAACTATCTCGATCTCCTCAACGATCAACAGCGTGATGCTGTCATATACAAGGATGGTCCGTCTCTCGTAATCGCAGGTGCCGGATCCGGGAAGACACGTGTACTTACCTACAAGATCGTCGACCTGCTGAGAGCTGGTTATGAACCATGGCGTATTCTTGCCCTGACTTTCACAAATAAGGCTGCCCGTGAGATGAAAGAGAGAATCACTGATGTGGTAGGTGAGAAGGTTGCTGCTCGTCTCAAGATGGGCACCTTTCACTCCGTCTTCCTGCGCATTCTTCGTATGCATGCTGAAGAAATCGGGTTCAAACCATCTTTCACCATCTACGACACATCAGACTCTCGCACTCTCCTGAAAAGCATAATAAAGGAGATGCAGCTTGATGAGAAGATTTATAAGCCGGCTACAATACATTCCGTCATATCAAACGCCAAAAATGCTCTGATCGATGCCGAACAGTATGTTCAGGATGTAGACAACTATAACGCCGATAAGAAAGCAAAAATACCGTTGACAGGTCAGATATTCAAGGTATACTGTGAACGCTGCAAACGTGCGGATGCCATGGATTTCGACGACATACTTGTCTACATGAATATTCTTCTACGGGATTTCCCAGATATCCGACGTCATTATCAGGAATTTTTCAGATACATTCTTGTAGATGAGTATCAGGATACAAATTTCTCTCAGCATCTAATAATTTCTCAGCTCGCGGCTCTCCATAAACATCTCTGTGTGGTAGGAGACGACGCTCAGAGCATTTATTCGTTCCGTGGAGCCAACATTGGCAATATTCTGAATATGGAGAAGAGATACCCGGAACTGAAGATATTCAAGCTTGAAAGAAACTACAGGTCTACGCAGAACATAATAAACGCCGCCGGAAGCCTCATAGATAAGAATACGCGGCAGATGAAAAAGAGCGTATATAGCGAAAATGAAGAAGGGGAAAGGGTTAAAATCCTTTCTACATATTCGGATATAGAAGAGGCTTATCTGGTTGCAAATATGATCGCTAAATCCCGGTTAAGCAATCACGATTCTTACGAGGATTATGCTGTGCTATACAGAACCAATGCACAGAGCCGAGCACTTGAGGAGTCTCTCAGAAAGCGTAATATCGCCTACAGAATCTACGGAGGTCTATCTTTCTATCAAAGAAAGGAAATCAAGGATGCCGTATGTTATTTCAGACTTACCATCAATCCTGACGATGACGAAGCATTACGTAGAATTATCAACTATCCGGCTCGAGGGATTGGCGAGACTACAATGAGAAAGCTCATGGAGGCTGCCACAGCCTGCAATGTAAGTATCTGGCAAGTACTTCTGGACCCCATAGAAAAAGGTTTAGCCGTCAACGCCGGTACTCTGAAGAAACTGACATCTTTTCGAGATATGGTTCAGGAATTCATCGACGATAATAAGAAAGGTTCAGACGCTTACGCGCTTGGCCAGCTGGTATTCAATCGAAGCGGAATACTGACAGTCCTGAATCATGACAATACACCTGAATCAATAAGCAAGCAAGAAAACTTAAAAGAACTTCTTGCTGGTCTAAAGGATTTTGTGGATACACGTCAGGAGGAAGGAGACGAACGGGTAGGAATGCAGGAATTCCTCTCAGATATAATGCTTGCTACCGATCAGGATACAGGTGATGACACATCTGATGAGAAGGTCACGCTCATGACCTGTCATGCTGCTAAAGGTCTTGAATTCAAGCACGTTTATGTAGTAGGAGTTGAAGAAGAGCTTTTTCCATCTGCTATGTCGATGAATACTACCGATGAAGTGGAGGAGGAGCGTAGACTGCTTTACGTGGCAATTACAAGGGCTAAGGAAACATGTGCCCTGACATTTGCTAAGACACGGTTCCGTAACGGCCAGACTGTTCAGACCCGCCCCTCACGCTTCCTGTCGGAGATCGGAAAGAAATTTATACAGATGGAGACATCTTCCGACTTTTCAGAAGATTCCAGAACCTCTTCATTTGTCAATCCTTTGGATCGTTATAATTCTTTCCGTTCTGGTGCAAAGAGCTCATACTCTTCCACATACGCTTCTGATGGCAAGTCTTCTTACGGATTAGGAGGTGCATACGGATCCTCTGTGTCCACAAAGTCCTCGTCGGTTTCGGCCAATATTGAAAAGGGAAAAAATCCTGTCGTTCATACACCGGAGGAAGTCCCGGTAGGAACACACATCATTCACCCGAAACTTGGTGAAGGTGTTGTCACAAAACTTGATTTTGTGATGGGAGAGGGGGTAATTACAGTACACTTCACACAGGCCGGTGATAAGAAACTCTATCTCCGATTCGCACAATTCAATATTGCCCGATAAATCGGCAAGGCGGCCAGCTTAATATATGATCATTGAAGCGTAGATTAAGAAACTGTAAATATCTTGAATATCAGTTCTCTCTGTAGATCGTATTCGTTCTGAAGAGATCCTATGCCTTTGCTCTTGCAGTCGAAATCCCGCAATGCGGATATGGCTGCCAAAGTCTGTCGCGGTGAATACATCCTTAAGCCCTCCCTTATCTCCTTCAGAGCATAAGGAGTCTTGAGCTGTAGAACCTCCATCATACCTTTGTCAGTCTTATCTGATGTAAAATGAGCTATGACTAACTGGCTGAATAGTTTTTGAAGCACTGACGTGGTCATGACAGTCGGATTGTTTTTAGGATTCTTCCGGAAGTAATCAAGAATGCGCAGAGTCTTAGGATAGTCTTTCATTGCCACAGCCTTAGTGAGCTCAAAGTTGTTGAATTCCTTAGATAATCCTATATTTTCCTCCACCATGGTGACTGTTATCCACTGGGCTCCCTCTCCGGCTCCTACTATAAGCTTGTCGATTTCTCCAAATAGTTTCTGAAGAGAATTACCGATATACTCTATGAGCAGCTGCACAGCCCCCTCTTCTATGGCTATCTTCTTATGTCTACAGTAATCTTTTATAGGTCCGGACAACTGATAATCGCGGATTTTGGGACTTTTGAATACCGTGACTTGGTCGCCGGCCTTGACCGCCGCTTTCATCAAAGCTGATGTAGCTGATAGATTATCTCCCTTATATGCAAGTACGAAGACACCATGAGTATTCGGATTGCTCACATATGTAGATAATCTGTCAAGTTGAGCCTTCGTTCCCGAGCATGTCTGAGCTTCCTTCAATATCACGAGCCGGCAGTCTCCCATGACAGGATATTGTCTCGCACTTGCCGCTACCTCTTCAAGATCAGAGTCAGCTCCATAGAACACAAGTTGATCGAACGCTTGGTTTTCTTCCTTCACGACACTCCTTTCAAGTGCTTCTACGATAAGATCAATATAATAAGGCTCGTCCCCCATGAGTAGATATACCCGGGAAAATTCTTTCTTCTTAATCCTGTCGAGTACATCTCGATAGGTAAGTTCTTTACTATTCTTCGATGGCATTTTCGTTTGATTTAGAAGGTAGTTCCGGAGCTTCTATACCATTCCCTTTCAGTAAACCTCTATGGTATAGATAACAAATAATTCCTGTTACCGCAATGGCGCTTCCAACGGCAGCCGTTGGAAATCCTCCGTCTGAAACTCCAAGCATATCGAATTCCTCTGAGAGAAAGCCTTTGTTTATGCACCATGTAGATATTATGACAAGGCTATTATTGAGGGCATGGGCGAAAGAATTCACCCATATATTCCGCCCCCACCAATATAGATAACCGAAGAATGCACCAAGCAGCATACGTGGAACAAAACCAAAAAACTGGAAATGAACGGCACTGAATATTATTGCGGAAGTCCAGATAGCTGTATGTGGATTGACACCGCACCATACAAGGCCTCTTTGCAATGCTCCACGAAAAAAGAATTCCTCGCCGATACCGGTGAGCACTCCTATCACTAATATGTTCATGGCTGTAGGAATGAATGCGGTTGAATTCAGCAGACCTTTTGTTTGTTCTTCTGCGAGTCTCTCAAGATCGCGGCACCATTGATCAAAAGACGATAGGAATCCAGGAAGTTGCAGCTCCTGATTCCAATAAACTATTTGATTTAGCGCCGGCATACCGATAAAATAAATGGCCAGAGCAATACCGATCATCTTCATGGAGGGGAACCGATCTGCTTCTATTGCACATAGGGGAGAGAGCTTGAAACATATCTTCCACATAAGCATCGCCGGGATGATGAATGCAAGGATATTCTGTCCGGTGAATATGGTCCATTGTAATGCGTTTCCGTGAAAAGGTAAAAGTCCGAGCGATGTGGTGATGAAGAGTCCACACAGGGCCAATCCCAAAAGCACGAGTATGAACTGGCAGATATCTATGAATCTTTTCATTTCAGTCGAATTTCTTACGTCGGAAGATAAAGTTACGGCCGAGATATTTTTCCCTTACGATTGGATTCTCTGCAAGTTCCTCACTTGTGCCTCTGAAGAGTATTCTTCCTTCAAAGAGAAGATATGCCCTGTCTGTAATACTGAGAGTTTCCGGAGCATTGTGGTCTGTGATGAGTATTCCGATGTTTTTCTCTTTCAGTTTATATACTACGCTCTGGATGTCTTCCACGGCGATAGGGTCAACACCGGCGAAAGGTTCGTCAAGCATGATGAATTTCGGATTGATGGCGAGACAACGTGCGATTTCTGTGCGTCGTCGTTCTCCGCCGGATAATTGATCACCGAGATTCTTCCTTACCTTATGCAGATTAAATTCTTCAATAAGCTCTTCGAGCTTTTCTTTCTGCTGCTCTTTAGTCATATGAGTCATCTCAAGAACGGCACGGATATTGTTTTCAACGGTAAGCTTACGGAATACCGAAGCCTCCTGAGCAAGATATCCTATACCGAGCTGAGCTCGTTTATAGACAGGATATCCGGTTATGTCCTGATTATCGAGGAAGATCTTTCCGGAATTGGCTGTAATCAATCCCGTAGTCATATAGAAAGTAGTGGTTTTTCCTGCTCCGTTGGGTCCCAGGAGACCTACTATCTCCCCTTGTTTCACATAGATTGACACCTTGTTGGCAACAGTACGTTTACCATATTTCTTTACGAGGTCCTTGGTTCTAAGGATTCCTTTTTCTGGTTCGGCTTCGATGACTTCTTCCTCAAGAGAACCTTCCGGAGTGTCTAGGAATATGTCTTCCTCATTCTCCTTGATCTGAGTGTCTGGCATCACGCCGGTCTCTATCATGTCTCTGGCAATGACAGATTCCGGAACTTCAAGAGTCTTCCTTGTTTGTATTACTTCTCCATTTTCGCCATCTACATCATGCAATGGAATCTCGTTTTCTGATTCTGATGTCACTTTTGGCTCATCATCCTTTCCTTTCCGGAATAGTGGGAATATCTTCATTTTGTGTGTTTGAATGAGGGTAGAAGTGTTCTTATATAATCGGTCAGCAGCTTGATCGCCACCTCGTTATTTCCTCCCTGAGGAATGATAAGGTCGGCATAACGTTTTGTAGGCTCTATATGTAGCTCATGCATGGGCTTCAATGTCTCCTGATAACGGTCGATAACCATTTTTGGAGTTCTTCCTCGCTCTATGCAGTCGCGATGTATTACTCGGATCAAACGCTCGTCAGCGTCTGCATCCACGAAGACCTTGATGTCCATTCTCTCTCGCAGTTCTTTGTCGCAGAGCACAAGAATCCCTTCCACTACCACAACCTCCCGAGGTTCAATCTTTACCGTTTCCGGAAGTCGGGCGCATGTCAGGAAATCGTACGTGGGGCGTTCTATGGAATAGCCTGCCTTGAGCTCATCCAGTTGCCTGGTAAGTAGTGCCCAATCGATGGCCCGGGGCTCATCATAGTTCATCTTAAGACGTGTCTCAAGAGGAATATCATGGTTGTCATTATAGTAACAGTCCTGGGGAAGTACTGCCACCTCATCCTTGGGTAATGACTCTATAATCTTGCGGACTACTGTCGACTTTCCTGAGCCGGTTCCGCCTGCTATGCCAATAACTAACATGTCTGTTTATCTGTTTTGTCTTACCGGAATACTCCTTCAATCGCTACAACTTCGCAATTTTTGGTGTTTTCGGCCATAAAATTATACTTTTCTTGACAAAATTAATAAAAACGATTGTTGTATACA
>JAIECF010000052.1 GCA_029068655.1 Muribaculaceae bacterium
GGTTAATATGACATAATCAATGATTTCCACTATGAAAAACGCATCTAAACTCGCCATCTTATTTGCTTTGACAGCATCGCAGTATTCCTTTGCACAGGACCACCACAAAGCGATGTCTTTCAGCGCACCTGAAAGGAAAACCCAACAGATACCCCAAGTCAGGGATACTGTTCAGACCTCTGTAGAATCTGAGTCTTCCAAGGCTCCCGAATTGAGATCGGGATCTATGGTCGATATCCAGAAAGAGGCTCTTCTCAACGATCATAAGATCATATACATCGACGGCAAGCCGGAAAATGCCGGCGGTCAGCAGCATCAGGATTCCATCAGAGACCTTGTGGAGAATTTCTTCTACGACCAGTTTCAGAGTTTTTCCGATCCTGCAGCTCCTTACTTCCTCTTCATGAGCCGCGACGCTGACCTTGCCATGGGCATAGGAGGATGCGTCAGGATCAGGGGATGGTATGACTTCGACGGGGCTATTCCCGCCAATAGTTTCACGCCTTACCTGATTCCCATGGTGAAGGATCCGGCCAACAACAGCAAGCTTGGTGCGACTCCGGCAGGTTCCACCCTGTTCTTCCGGGTCATCGGAAAGAACAAGACCTTCGGCAACTATCAGCTCTACATAGAAGCCAATTTCAATGGATACGGTGGTTCCGACTTCCATCTGAAAAAGGCATACGCACAGCTCAACCACGTAACGGTGGGCTATGCTTCTTCCACTTTCTCCGACCCGGCAGCACTCCCGCCGACAGTAGATGCCAACGGACCGGCCAACAAGATATCGCCGACTTCAGTCCTCGTAAGATGGATGAATACATACAAAAACCGATGGACAGTGGCAGGCTCAGTAGAGCTTCCTAAAAACGCAGCTGTGTCGACAGTGACAGGGAAAATAGGCACTGCAAGCCAGACACTGCCTGATCTCGCGGCCTTCGTTCAATATGCATGGGGGAAAAGCGAACACGTAAGACTCGCCGGGCTCGCCCGCTCTATTCCTTATCAGGATCTGATCACCCACGAGCGTCATCATAAATTAGGATGGGGCATGCAGCTGTCGACGGTAGTGCATCCGGTTTCTCCCGTGACCCTTTACGGTACATTCAACTGCGGAGAAGGGCATGAAAGCACTACAGGCGACCTTCAGGTCGGCAACTACGACCTCGTGCCATCGCCGGGCGACCCTATGGATATGTACGCTCCATTCTCTCTCGGATGGTGCGTAGGCGCGCAATACAATTTCCGGCCAAATCTGTTTGCTTCCATTTCATACTCCGACAGCAGATATTTCCCGCGAAGCCCCAGGGAGGCGTCAGAATACCGCTTTGGAAACATCTTTACGGCAAATGTATTCTGGAATCTCACTCCACGTATCCAGGCAGGACTTGAATTCGACACGGGCGTACGTAAGAACTGGGACGGCAAATCCCGCCGCGCCGACCGCCTCGGCCTAATGGCACAGTTCTCCTGCTGACATTGAGGCAAGACTCAAGACCCAAGACTTAAGACTCAAGACTCAAGACTTAAGACTCAAGACTCAAGACTCAAGACTTAAGACTCCATACACATCACCTTAATACATTTTTACTATACCTAAAGCGGCCGCACTGAAGGATAATTCCAGTGCGGCCGAAATTTCATTATGGAGCGGCGTCTTCCGGAGTTCCGGAATATGTCATTCCTCCCAGCGGAACACTGCTCCGTTTTTGCGTGCCGGATCAGCGCCCTTGAAGTCCATGGAGTAAGGACTTCCGGTGGTAGGACTCTTTCCGACATACTTATGTGTGCGTACAGACATCAGCATGAACTCCTTGTCCAGATAATCCTGCCACATGAATTCCTCAGCCTTAGACTCATCGGAAGTCAGGCGTACATCTCCCGGAAGACCTTCTCCCGCTGTGAAAACATATCTGCCGTCGCCGCTCTTTAGGATAACCTTCCCGTTGCCACGGTCAATGACGGTAAATTCAGTCTGAGGATTACGGGTGCCAAAGGCGGTGTCATGGACGATGCCGTGCGGGGTGGCGAGCATCGGGCGTCCTGTCGCAAGATTTATGATATGGATTTTCTTTCCCAAAGGAATATTCCCGCTTCGGTCAGCCTTAAGCTCGTCGACTGTGAAATTATCGAATTCAGCATAGCCGCCGTTGCGGCCTTTCCTGTTGAAGGCAAAAAGTCCCGGGCGTGACCCCTGGAACGTGATAAGCTGGTAGCTGAGCGTCATGTCATCGCCAAGGGGTTTGAAAATCTTACCGTCGGTAGAATAGCAATACCTTGCCCTGTCTACGTCATAGTCGCCGTGAAGTCGCAGCCATATCCTTTCGGTTTTAGCCGGAAGCGTCACATCAAGAGTATCATTGTGAAGCTGCTCGAAGCGCCGCAGGGTGAGCTTATCCCCATCCTTGACAACTCCAATCCAGCTGCAGGGAACGTTGATATTGCCGAGACCGGCCACATCTCCGTCTTTCATACCGGAGAGATAAAGTTCTACAGTGACGTCCGACTCCGGGCCGATAGCACGCTGGGTGAGTGTATTGCGTGCCCACATGAGTTGGTCGGCCGGCATGGTGTTGAGGCGAAGTCGACCCTTGCTCAGTCTCCACTTGCTGTCGTCAGGATTATGGTTCCACTGCCATACTCGCCCGAGAGTCTTGCCGTTGAAATCCTCGTTGCGCTCATAAGGCGCATGAATGGGTTCAGTATCCTTTGCGGCAGTCTCAGGCTTGAGCCACGTACGCGGCGCACGGCCGGGGTTTCCTTCAAGTCCTATCATTGGCCAACCATCTTTCCAAGTCACAGGCACCAGACATGTAGTGCGCCCGAGAGAATGGAAATCCTGCATCTGAAGCGCCCACCACTGCCCGTCGGGAGTGTCTACAATACCTCCCTGGTGAATGTTGCAGGCACCTGTCTGATGAGGGTCGGGCATATTTACACCAACAGGATGCGTATCAGGCATAATTCTTCCCCTGATTCTTGTCATGGGAGGCATGTGATAGCCAAAAGTTTCGTCAGCCGTTATCACACGGGTTTCATATGGCCCCCATATGTTATCAGCTCTTGAGCAGGTCAGACGCCCGTTAGGGGCATAGTCGGCAGATACGATATAATATCGGCCGTCGATCTTGTATATATGATGTCCTTCCCCGACACCGGAACCCTTCGGAATAATGACACGCTCTGTCTCCTCTATCGGGCCCGACATATCGGGCTTAAGCTCGGTACACTTCACTTCATCATAACCATGCACAGCATAGATCCTGCCGTTATCATCGAAGATGACGCCAAGGTCATATATGTTGCCCTGCATGTTGGAATGCTTCCACGGCCCTTCAATGTTCTCGCTTGTGAAGCACTGAAGGCCCTTGCCGTTGACATTGCTGAAGAGATAGAATTTTCCATCATGATGCCTGATGCATGGAGCCCAGATACCCTGACCATATATCTCATTGCCGTTTTTCAATGAGAAGGCATCGTCATCGAAATCGAAACGATCAAAACAATAAGAGACATTCTTCCAGTTGACAAGATCCTTCGAATGGAGAATCACGAGACCCGGGACACTGTGCATGGTAGTACCGGCGAGATAATAGTCATCCCCGACTCTTAAGACGTCTGGATCAGAAAACTCATCATAAAAAAGCGGATTGGTATATGTACCGTTACCATTGTCAGCGCTCCAAGATTTGACGACATCTGCCTGAACGGATCCTGCTGAAGCGACTAAAGAGGAAAGAAACAGAATTTTGAGAAGATTCATGGCTATAAAAAAAATAAGAATAAAAAAAAGAAACCGAATCTTACATAAGATCCGGTTTCCTAAGGCGGCGATTACCTACTCTCCCGCTTTCGCAGTACCATCGGCGTTACAAGGTTTAACTTCTCTGTTCGGAAT
>JAIECF010000053.1 GCA_029068655.1 Muribaculaceae bacterium
TACAAGCAGGGGCTTGCGGCGTGGAGATTCCTTCCATTTCAGAAGTTCTGTATCTATGTTTCTTGCAAGATATGTCATAGCCTATTGATTGTGTTTTTAGAATGCAAAGATAATCAATGTCTTGTAAAAATCCAAAGGAATAATTAATATATTTTAGATAAAATCCAAAGGAATAAGGCCTCGATTTTGGATAAAATCCAAATGAATAAGCAGTCATTTCAGTTAAAACCAAGCGTATTGTAAAGGTGTGTTTTTAAACAAGTCTGTTGTAAATAGCGTTGAAAAGGCATGAGACCACAGGAATTACTTGATTTGACCGGTATGGTGGCGATAGTCACCGGTGCCGGAGACGGAATAGGCGCCGGATGCGCTGAGATCCTTGCCGCCGCAGGCGCCAAGGTAATAGTGAGCAACCGTACGCTTTCCAAAGCGGAAAACATAGTGGCAGCCATTAAGGCCGCCGGAGGCGAGGCCACCCCATGCGCCTGCAATGTGCTTGTTGATGATGACCTCGTAGCTCTTGTTGACTTCACACTTAAGACCTATGGAAAGATCAACATCCTCGTCAACAATGCCGGAGGCGGCGGAGGCGGCGCGGAGAGCCCCTTCAAGATTGACCGCGCATATGTAGAGAGGATATATTCCATGAATGTATTCGCTCCCTGGCGTCTCTGTCAGCTCGTGGCTCCGCATATGGAAAAGGCTGGTTACGGAAGTATTGTCAACATTTCATCGATGAGCAGTATCAACCATAGTCCCGGCATAGCCATCTATGCATCTACTAAAGCCGCCCTCAACCATATGTCGGCCAACTTAGCCCATGATTTCGGACCGATGGGAATCCGCATCAACTGCGTTGGTCCCGGTGCCACGCGTACCGCTGCTTTGGCTGGAGTAATGACTCCTGATATAGAGGCACGCATGCTGTCGCACACGCCGATACATCGCCTCGGCGAAGTATCTGACATCGCACAGGCAGTCCTCTTCTTTGCCTCCCCCATGTCTCCGTGGATTTCCGGCCAGACCCTGATGGTCAATGGTGGCGGAGTCCAGACCCTCGACTGAAAAAGATATTTCATGTAAATGGGAATTTTTGATTTTTTTAAGGGTAAAGGGAAGCAACCTGAACTTAAAGCTTCCGGCAGTTATGACGTAACGATACCGGAAGAAAGGTTTGTGTGCGCCGATGTCCGGATTGACGGAAAGCCACATGTATGCGTGCTCAACGAGGCTCTGATGGATGTGTCTCCTAAAGAACCGTTTAGATGGTATCTCTCGCTCATCATGAGTTTTGAGAATATCGTCGGCGATGACATGCCCGACAAGAAGGATACGGTAAAGATGCAGGACTTTACTGACTATCTCTGCGAGCGTCTTGCTGCCGACAGTTATCATCCTAATGCGATCTTCCTCGGACGTGTCACTGGTAATAGCAAGTCCCAGGCCATGTGGTATGTCAACAATCCCGGTCTCGCCAACGCCTTCCTCCAGTCTCTGATAAACTCAGGCAGCTATCCATTCCACTTCGAGTTCTTAATGGAAGAGGATCCCGAGTGGGCCGAGGCCCACTACTGGCTCGACCCACTCAAATAATCATTTACGACAGATGACGCTGCCGCTCGCCTGATGCGTGGCGAGGATGAGCATCTCGGCTATCTGCACATGCGCCGGGGCCTGCACCGCATAGAGGGCGGCGTCGGCAATGTCGTCTCCGGTCAGCGGAACGATTCCTTTATACACATTGGCGGCACGCTCCGTATCGCCGTGGAAGCGCACCTCGCTGAAGCGTGTCTCAACAAGTCCCGGTTTCAGAAGCGTCACCCTCACCGGAGTCTCCGCAAGATCTATGCGCAATCCATCCGTGATGGCCTTGACTGCAGCTTTCGTACCGCAATACACGTTTCCGTTAGCATAAGCCGCGTCTCCCGCCACTGAACCGATGTTGACCACATGTCCATTGCCACGAGCTACCATTCCCGGCACCACCGCGCGGGTCATATAGAGCAATCCCTTTATGTTCGTGTCGATCATCGTGTCCCAGTCGCGGTAGTCCCCCTCATACTCCTTTTCCAGTCCGAGTGCCAGCCCCGCATTGTTGATAAGCACCTCGATTTCCTGCCATTCAGCTGGAAGTGAAGCTATGGCGCCCTCCACCGCCTCGCGGTCGCGTACGTCAAACACCAACGGGAGAGCATCGTCTCCAAGCTCTGCCTTCAATGCCTCCAGCCTCTCCGTATTCCGTCCGGTAATTATCACGCGGTAGCCCGCGCCATGAAGGCGACGCGCGCAAGCCTCGCCGATTCCGCTTGTGCCTCCCGTCACAAGCGCTATAGGTTTCTGTATATCCATAATCAAAGTTATTTTTATCTACCGCAAAATTAACGAAAAAAACCGAATTATGAAACTTCTCAGTGATAACAGCCTTTCTTTCTTTATAAGTGAATCTGATACATCGGAAATGTCCCCCCTCTATTGATTTTACTTTTTTATGAATAATGAAATATCCTCCGGAGATGATTCCATGTCGGGGGAGAAATCTTCCGACTGCATATAGCTTACGATACTCTTCAGAAGCTGGCGAGATGCTGCATCAGAGGCGAAAGGGGAGAGAAGGTCGATGGTACTGAAGATGAGGCTGCCGCTCCCGACATTTGTCTCGGTGAGCAAGGTAAGCGGTCGGTTGGTGGTGAAGTTATCCACCATCTCGATGATCGGCGTCATTCCTTTGGAATCTGTCAGATCGATAAATTTGGAGTTTTTCACAAGACACCACCATTGCCAGTCGGTATATCCATCGTTAGGAAACATGCTGAGGGCCGGATGCGTCGGATTGCAAAGCACACCCATCGCTCCCGCTTCTTTGGGGAAATGCACAGGACTCCAGAAAACAGGCACGAATTTGGATTTTGTTCCATTGATTCTTTCCGGTTCGGGTGAGAACAGAACCTTTCTACCTTCTTCCAGTCCTTTCATCGCTTCACTAAAGTCAGAAGTGGCGAATATATCACCGAAATCGATTTCCGAGATATTCGGATAAACCCATATATTCCATGAGTTCGTTGCTCCTTTTTCCGGAATCTCAACTGACAGCTGAAGCTTCCTGGCATTGTCTGAATAGGGTAGTATCACAGAGATATTTCCAAGATCTACCAATCCGTTCCCTGTAGAGTTAGCAGTCAGTGTCCCTTCCGATATTGTGCCGTTGACATCGCTAATCCTCCATGTTCCTTCGATCTGTCCGGATATTTGGGAATAGTCGGCAATCCGTATATTGGCGTCGAATGTTTCTCCTTCCTGATAGACGGCTTTCTCAAAATCGGCAAGAGGAACTGTAGGTGAACAGAATCCCCGGAACCATTCAGGAGATACAATATCTTTCGAATCCCAGAAAGCGTTTACGAGTCCTACAAGGGCTGTTCCCTGACCAGAAAAATCTTGAAGTCCGAGCATCTGGATTCCACTTACTCCCGGAGTCTTCAACGCTCGTTCGAGTTCTTCTTTGTATAATATCGAGGCAAGTTTCCCGGAAGCCATAAGATAATCTTTCGCTTTATGGAGTCGACCTTTTTTTTCAAGGTCATTCCTTACCGCTTTTAGATTATGGGGAGTTAGCACTCCGGTGTATTTATCAATCTCTGAAAGGTCGGGATACACTGCATACTGTCCGATTTCATGTTCAACGAGAGGCACCGTCAATCCTTCTGTTGAAGACGCATAGTTCCTGTTAAAAGATGGAGGCTCTTGGTCGAAGACTCCTTGACCTCGCACCCATCCGTTGTCTGTCCATTGAGTGACGAGGAAATCATCGTTCGGTTCGGGATGTCCTCCATGTCCTTTCTCGAAGGTAAAGGATGAAGCGGCATAAAGGTGACGCTTATCTATGACATGCATGTAGTCCGTCATTTCCTCGAGCCAGTCAAAATCCTTCTGTAGCTCGTTGCCGACAGTCATCAGACAGAATGATGGATGATTGCCATATTCCGTAGATATTCGTCCAAACTCTCCCTTGATGAAGTTTTTCATGTCGCCGTTGGCACCATCGTTTCCGGGTTCTATGTCTATACTCCACAGCGGACACTCCACCTGAAGGTAGAATCCCATACGGTCAGCAACGCGGAAGGCGGCTTCAGGTGGACACCAGGAATGGAAACGTAGATGGTTGAGTCCCCACTCTTTTGCTGTCTTAAACACCTTTTCCCATCCGGCATCGTCGGTAGGTGGCGTACCGGTCAGCGGAAATATGCAGCATTCCAGGGTTCCTCGTAGAAACACCGGCTTTCCGTTGATATGAAATTTTCCATCCTTGCTCGTGAATTCCCTCATGCCGAATTCCGTCTGGATTAGTTCTCCGCTGTCTCTGGTACTCATCTCAAGGGTAAGTATCTGAGGATTATACTCCGACCATAGGTTATTTCCGAGTTCTGGATCTGAAATAGAGAATACCACGATATTCTCACCTTTATTAAGGGTCTTTTTTATTGTTCCTTCGATTGTTTTGCCGCCAGCGAGTCCTCTGACCTTCCATTGCAGTGGCACTGACTTCTTTTTTGAGTAATTGTTAACATTCATGCTGATTACGGCCTTTGACTCGCTGATATCAGGATATATCTGGACATTATGGATGTCTATGGGTGGAATCCCTTCGAGTGTCATGGCACCGAGCACGCCGTTCCACATTATCTGAGTGTCATCAGTATAAGCGTGTGCAAGATTATTGGTGGATATCTCGTATTGCTTGCTGTTGTCGATTCGTAGCGTAATGGTATGCTCTCCTTCTGACAGACCATCCCTGATTATGTATTCATGGGGAGTGGTGAGGCTTTCCTCGCAATAGCCAATCGACTTGCCGTCTATTTCAAGACAACTTTTCCATAATACCCTTTCAAGGTTGAGCCGTAACGGTCTTTCGGCCATACCCTTAGGAATATTGACTTTTCGCGAGTATACGGCTTGCCCGACATATCTGTTCTTACGCGTAAGATGCAGAAGCTGTGGTTTGGTCAGCTGTGGAGTCAGAGTGTCAGGCACTCCGATGCCTGCATCATCTGTGGTGCCGGGAAGATTGATTTCATGTATTGAACTGTCGTTTTCCAACAGTACATTCCATTTTCCTGAAAGATCGATTGCCTGTTCAGCCAATAAGAGATTGGTGGCAACCATGCTGATGCCAAGGAGTGTCAGCAGACGCATGCTGCATTGGTATGTTCTGATTCGAAAATATTTCACTTTGGTCTTATCTGTTTTAAGGTTTTAAATGATTGTATACCCTGATGATTGATATTCATTGCTTCCGCTTGTTTGAGATAGCGGTCGCTGTGGACCGTGTCTCCAAGTCCGTCATATCCTAAAGATAGCATGTAGAGACAATGAATTCGGTTCATTTCGTCCATACTTCCGTCCCATACCTGAAGGTCGGGAAGAGAAACTGCGAAATAGTCCATTCTCTGCTTTTCATACAGATGTTGCTTACCGTATTCTACGAGGCGGTTGAAGTAAGCGCGGGCTTTGTCTTCTTGCCCGAGCGCCCTGAATGCGAGGCCTGCATAGAAGATCTTGTCGGGTTTAGCATCGTTGTAGTACATAGCTGCTGCCGGCTCGGTAGGTCCTAAGGTTGCCAGTGTGAGACTTTCCTTTGCAGCTTCTTCCATTCCTAACGCTTTGTAGCATACACCAAGCAGATAATAGAAGTCATTCTCCTGAGCTCCGTATAATTTCCCTTCTCCGAGGTGGTCAGGGTAGGTTAGACACTCTTTAAGCAACGCTATTGCCTCGATGTAATTGCCTTCCGCGATGGCGCGTTTGGCGATTTCGACGCGGGCGATCTGATATTGTGTCGGTACCTTTCCCTCTCCACCTTCCCATGGATGGAAGATATGACGGTCGAGCTTTTCTTTTGCCTCCCCGTATTTTCCGGTCTGGTTTAAGAGTATTATTTCTTCCAGAACGAGGTCATCCCTCTTCTCGATAAGATTCGGATATTTCTGCAGGAAGGCGAGGCGTTCGTCATGCGGTCGCTGGAGCTTTTTATAGAGCTGGTCAAGTTCCATGAGGACGCGTGAGTCTTCCTCGTCAAGACTGAAGGCTCGTTCCATACATTCAAGAGCCTTATCTTTATCGTCCAGCTTGTTGAAGTAGACAAGCGCAAGGTTTCTCCATGTAGTCGGGAACAGCGGATTTAGTTCGGCTGCACGCTCCCAGTGACGGTGGGAGAGGTCGTACTGACGCTTATCATAGAATAGATTGCCGAGATAGTGGTTTGCACATGCGTCTCCGGAATTTAACTCGAGTGCCGTGCTGAGTGCTAGTATGGCTTCGAGTCGGTTTGGGAATACCATATCAGGACATTCACGGGCACCTTTGTCGAAAGCTTTCCTTGCACCTTCCGTATCGCCCGAGCGATGCAGTACCCATCCAAGATAATAATATGTCATCGGTGTTGTGGCGCCATTGTCTTCGGCAAGCTTCCATACTTCGGATGCTTCCTTCCAGAGTCCGGCATCGGCATATTCAAGCGCGAGCTCGTCGTAGTTGTGGGGATTGCCGTGCATGAGTTCCGTCATCCGATGGTCGTATTTATCGAGTAAGAATAGGCAGCCATAGTTAAATCTGTCGATTTCAAGTGATTGCTTGCAGAGTCTCACCATCTCGTCAGTGCGGTTCATCCTTGAGAGGATTGCTGCCTTAAGCGAACGGGCTTTTCCATTGTGCCAGTTTCTACGCAGAGAACGGTCTGCCTCATACAGGGCTTCTTGATAGTTGCCTTTAAGGCAACTGATCTGTGCGCATGCGAAATAACCGGCATCCTGCCATGCTCCGTTCCATGTGGATTTGTAGAATCTGTTGTAAGCCTCATCTAAACGTCCCTGATACTTAAGGGCAAGACCAAGATTATAGATAGGCTCTCCGTCGTAGGGATTGGGATTTCTTTTCTGAAGCATTTTGACGGCCTTCTCAAGATATTTTTCCGCGAGATCAAAACGACCTTTCCGGATATACCAGAGACCTACGGCATTGTTGCAGCGTACGTCATCGGGATCACGCCGTAGGCCTTCTTCATAGTAATCTAGCGGAGAGTATGTGGCATGGCGGTACTGTTCGAGATGAAGCCCGGTCAGGTAAAGCTGCTCGACAGTCTTTATCTGGTTGGGTAGAAGTGCGGGCTCTGCGGCATCCGGGATTGGACGTATTTCATCCGGTTCCGCATGCCATGTCATTGTGATGATGCCATCCTTTATAAAATATAGAGTTAGTCGGTCGAAGTCTGTGTCTTCCACATCTATGGTCTCTTCAAATATATTCTCGGGAGTGATGTCGACCTCTCGGTTAAAGAATTCCCTTCCAGAATCGTCTGTCAGACGGATGTAGACATTCTGAGCTGAAGTGGCAAAAACCTTTACATGGACTTTACCGTTCTCAAGAGGCTCGATATTCATCAGCAGATCTTTAGTGGCGTTCTTTACTACGCCGAGTTCGCGGTAGGGGAGGAAGAATTGGGTGAATTCCTTTTCTTCATAAGGCATGAGCCAAGTGAAGTCGGGTTGGTTTTCGGTATACACACCCGCCATCAATTCGATATAAGGACCGTCATCATCTGTGAGACAGCGATCCCAGGCACGGCCAAAGTCTCCGTTACCCCAGGTCCATTGTTTCTTTCCGGGAGATACGTGGTGACTGGCCACGTGCAGCATGCCGGCCTGTGTGTCGTTCTCATATCCCCCTTCGAAGTCATACTTGGAATTCACCCCCATGTATGATGTCGGCACGAATATATTTTTATAATTGGCAATGTCGACTCCGGCGGAGTAGTCCATTTTATAGTATGTGCCCGTTGCAATGGGGAAGGAGCTGACTGCACGTTTGCCATGATCAAACACTGCATTAATGTCCGGAGGAAACACGGAGCGGTAATGCTCATTTACCGCAACAGCAGGATTCGCCCACCAAAGAAATGTCTGCGGAACATCTGTACGGTTGTATAGAACGCCCTTGATCTCAAGATAGGCGCATCCGGGACGAAGCGTGAAACCGGCCATCCCTTTCTGGTGGAACATTCTTTCTATCTCGTTTACCCAGACTGTCACAGAGCCGTCGGCATGCTCTTCTATTGTACAGTCTACAGGCATATATGTGGAGGGTCTATGATGCTGTGGCCAGTTGAATTCTATGCCACCTGAGATCCATGGACCTGCCAGACCCACAAGCGCAGGCTTGATCACATGATTGTAGTAGACAAAATGGCGCTGTTTGATTTTATCATAAGCCATCTGCACCCGTCCCCCGAGTTCAGGAAGGATCATTACCTTGATATACTCATTCTCGATAAAGACTGCATTCCACTCATGATCGGTCTTTTCATCTGAGATAGACTCTATCACTGGATATGGGTACACTACACCACTCGAACCCTGATAGACACGCTTCTCTAAGAAAATGGGATTTTTTTCGGGTTCTCCGATCTCATATGTCGGGATTACCACTTTTTCTTTCCATGCTTTTGCCATTGGATATGATATTCTGGGTTTGTAGGATTTAAAAATCAGTGGACATGATCATCTCGTTCTCATCGCCAATAAGTTCTTTTTCAATCTGCTCAAGACTTTTCCCTTTCGTTTCAGGCAATCTGATGGCAAAGAAGATAGAGCCTAACACACATATGGCGGCGTATATCCAAAATGTGCCATAGCTGCCAAGTGAGACATTTAACAAGGGAAATGAATATGTGAGGGTAATGGAGCCTATCCATAATGCGAACGTGCAGGTGGCAACAGCGATCGCCCTTATCTGATTTGGGAAAAGCTCTGAGATCAGAACCCAGGTTACAGGCCCGAGCGTCATGGCGTAGAATGCGATGGCGGCCACTACCAGAATAATCATAAAGAATCCGGTCACATGATTCCAATAGCAGAATCCTAAGATAGTGTAGACCAATGCAAGCCCTGTTGCGCCTATGAGCATCAGTTTCTTACGGCCGAGTCTGTCTATCGTGTATATAGCTATAAACGTGAAGACGACATTAGTGATGCCAGTAAGCACTATATTGAAAAGCATTTCTCCAAGATCATATCCGGCATCTGAGAATATCTCCTGAGCATAGTTGAATATCACGTTGGTGCCACACCATTGCTGAAATACTGCTATGACCACGCCGAGAATAAGGATGCCTCTATAACGGCCACTGAACAAAATACGTAGACCTCCACGTTTTTCAGAATTCTCCTTTTCGATGCCGGATTGAACGCTTTTTATTTCAGAAATGGCATAATCCTTACCTCCGATGAGCGTTAGGATTGCGTCTGCCTTCGGGACTTTCCTTTTCATTGTTAGCCAGCGGGGGCTTTCCGGGATAAAGAAGGCAAGTAATAGAAAGGCGGCCGTGGGAAAGGCCGCGCTCCAGAACATCCATCTCCAACCCATCGATACATTCCAGGATGAAGGGTCAGGAAGAGTAACTCCCACCGGCATAGGCTCTGCAATAAGGTAGTTTACTATTTGGGCTCCGAGAATACCCAAGACTATTGCCAATTGATTGAGCGATACCAATTTCCCTCTGATTTTGGTGGGAGCGATTTCTGCAATGTACATCGGTGATAGTCCCGAGGCAATTCCGATTGCTATGCCACCGATGCAGCGGGCTGCTAAGAACGCCCCAAACGAATCGAAGGCTCCTGTTCCGTATGCCGATACAAGGAAGATAAACGCAGAAGTGATCAGAAGTGGTTTTCGTCCGAGTCTATCGGCTAACATGCCCGATACCATTGCTCCGATCAGGCATCCTGCAAGAGCTATACTCATCGCGAGTCCCTGCTGTACAGGTGAGTTCTCAATACCGAAAAATACTTCATAAAAAGGCTTTGCTCCGCCGATGACGACCCAGTCGTAGCCGAAAAGAAGTCCGCCCATGGCAGACACCATGCAGATGAAGTAGATGAATCCTTTGTTAAATTTATTCATGGTGTAAAAGTTTTTCTGTTTGCAAAATTACGCCATATTTGATTTAAATGGAATGTCTATTTTTTAAAAAGACATGGACAATATGACTTTTCTCTTAAAATGCTTGTTTCGACTGATTTTTTTTTCTAATTTTATAGCAAATACTTTATGATATGAGAATTAAATCCGGATTCAAAGGCGAGAGATCTTTGGTACTTCCCAAAGTCATATTAGACATAATGGATAAAGATCCGTTATCTCAGATTCTTCATGTCACTGATATCGGTTATTACCCGAAAGCCCGTCATCATTATAGGAGAAGGGAGACGCCGATCGACCAATATATCTTTATTTATTGCATAGAAGGGAGAGGATGGTACGAAATCGATGGCATCAGATATGACGTAGAAGAGAATCAATACTTTATTCTGCCTGCCGGTATGCCGCACACGTATGCCGCATCGGAAGACAGTCCTTGGACAATTTATTGGGCACATTTCCGTGGATCTTATGCTAAATATTTTGTAGCATCGGATCATAATCCCCAGACGATTGCCCCAAGTATGGATTCGGGAATATTTAATCGCATAAATCTTTTTGAGGAGGTCTTAAATACACTCAACGACTCCTTTGCAATCGAGAATATTCGTTATGCTGTCTCTTTGTTTCATCATTTTCTCGAGTCGATTAGATATTTCAGGCTATATCGGAAAGTCGGCAATACAAAACACGATTCCGATGTGGTGGAATGCACTCTGCATTTCCTTAATGAAAATATGGAGAAACATATTACTCTTGGCGAGATAGCTGATTACTCCGGATTCTCGTCGTCATATTTGTCTGCCATGTTTAAAAAACGTACCGGTTGTAGCCCCTTGACTTACCTGAATATCCTTAAGATAAAAAGAGCCTGTGAGCTGATTGACAATACAGATATGAAAATAAACCAGATAAGTTATAAACTGGGATTTAATGATCCTTTTTACTTTTCCCGACTATTTACTAAGATAATGGGTAAATCACCGACACAATATAAGCATACACCCAAGGTATGACCTTTTTCAACCAATTATGCGACTTAAGTGTTTTAAGATTGAAATTTTTAATCTTAAAAGTACGAAAATTATGAACTACACGGAAGAAATAAAATCGGTACCCGTAGTATTGGTGGAATTTTACGCTTCATGGTGCCCTCATTGCCAGAAGATGATGCCTATCGTGGCTGATATCAAGACCCGTCTGGCGGATAATCTTAAGGTCCTTCAGTTTGAAATCGACAAGAACGAGGACCTCGCCGATCAGGAGAAGATACAGACAATTCCTACATTCATCCTTTATGTCGATGGCAAGCAGGTGATGCGCGAGTCCGGAGAGATGACCGAAGAGGCATTGCTCCAGAAGATAAAGGCAGCAGCCGGTGATAAGTAAACAGTATTGAATACAATAGGGTAGAGGGTGTCCGCTGCGACACCCTCTTTATTTATATGAACCAGTCTCTTACATAATCAATCTATTTCAGGATTGCGCTTTGATTCGTGGTTGCTTCTCCGACTTCGTTGTCTGTCCGCACCTTTTTGCCGTAGCCGACTGTATAAGTCACTGCGAGCTGAAAACGCTGATGCATCGAAGTGCCGTAATTCTCGTTATAGGATTTATAGTATTGTCCTGAAATAGTCTGGTCAGAGACTGTCCAGTCTGTCCTCAGGAAGTTACTTGCCGTAGCCGACACTTTCCAGACTCCTTTTCCCCAACCTATTTGAATCCGGTATTGTGAGGGCACATGTGTCTTGATTCCGGATATAGACTCGGGATAGGTACTCGGTGTATTGTACCATCCGAACATGTAGAAGTTTCCGAAATACCATGTGAGCTGTGCCGAGCAGGTAATGATGTTTTTTCTTATGGCGTACATTCCTGTGGTGGATTGCAGATATAACTGCGGATTGACCTTTGCGATCAGTCTGCTGTTTAGGAATTTCCCGGTTCCTGCGACACCTAACCGTATTCTTCGGAAATCTCCGTCATTGATATAGCTGCGAAGCATTGTCCCGTCAGGTCCTTCGGGAATATAGTCTGACACAGTGCGGTAAGTCGATACATAATAATCGCTCATTGCATTCAGTTGCCATATATTGTCAGGAAGCCAAGTGTAATTTATCGAAATCAAGTTGTCCCAGTAATTATGCAGTCTTGGATTACCTGAATACCAGATAAGCCTGTCCTGCTGAAGCATATTAGGGCTTTTCTGATTGATACTTGGGATGTTCTTGCCGAATCCGTAAAACAGCTCAAACTGATTCTTTTGATTCGGGGCATATGTGGCGAAAACATTCCCTTTTGGCGACAGGTCGGAGCTTACCGGATATCCTGTCAGTTTTGTCTTTGTAAGACTCAATCCGAATTGGGTTCCTGCCTGCCATTTCTCACGCTTGTAGGTATATCTCACTCCTCCAAGGCATCCCCATATGGCATACTCCTGATTGGATGGAGAGTCACCCGAATAAATGACCTTGTGACCTATATATTCGCTGAATATATATGGTATCAGACTGTTACGCTGATTTATTACCCATACGAATTGAGGTGATACCATTGCGTAATGGGAATTTTCCTTTGCATAGTTGTTGATGACGAGGGATGCTTCCGAATATCTGGAATCTGATTTGTTGTGCCCAAATACGTAGGAGGCAAGTATATTGAAAGAGGTTTTGGAATTGACGGTCCGTGAAAATTGGAAATCATAACTCCATGTATGTCTGGCGGATGATTTTAGCGATCTTGAGACGGAGGAAGGAAAAATATTCCCGGAATAATCCACTCTGTTTTCAATGTCGTCTGTCGGATTATCTTGAATCCCATACGATATCTTGTTGGTTAACTGATTTTTCCCTGAGGAGTAGATTGCGCGGAAGGAAACTCCGTTTGTATTGTTGACAGAGTGGGTTGAATTTGGTTGGGAATATCTGTCGATATCGCATTGCCCGTTGTCAAACAGATCTGTGAAATGAAACTGTTCGGTCGATCTTAAACCTCCATGTAGTGATGACGTATGCTGAGCACCGACATATAGGTCATAAGTCATTTTCTTATAAGAAAACTTACTGTAAAGCGAGCCAGAGGTCTCATTGACGGAGAAGGATTGCTCTGCGTTTAGTTTTGTATATCCGCCCCATTCATACTTATGCATGATGAAGTTGATGACGTATTGAGCCCCTTGAAAGCGGGGATCCTCTGGATAAAGCAGGTATTCTACCTTTTTGACGTCGGCTGTGCGCATCCCTTCCAGGTCTTGTGCTGAAGCTTCGATGAAATCTATGTAGACGGCGATGTCTTTGCCCGTAGTGGTCTTTATGGTCCGGTCGGCCGGATTTACATCTATCTGTGGAATCGCCATACGGCTGAGGAGCGACACTGCGTCTGTGGCGGAGTTCTTCTGCCGCTTGGATGGTATGTATGTCGCGCCGGTCGCCGACACATATTGGTTGGTGGCTTCAACGACGATTTCCTGCAGCTTCTGAGCCTCGGGAATAGTGTCGTTCCGGGCGTTTGCGGTCAATGAAAGGCATAAGGCCATAAGTGTGGATAAAACATTCTTCATAATTTTCGGTTTTGAAACATGCCGCAAAATTATGAAGAATCGAACGGATCGAGGCGGTCAGATCCGTGACATTTTTTATGTGTCACGGATTTGTTACACTGTCTTACAGAAAAATAAATCAAAAAGTTCTGTCGGGATCTTCTTTTTCATTCGGCTCTTACGCTGTCGCAGTGCGTCGTCGCTTGACTTGAGGAGTACGGAAATCACATCCTTGTTTATCCCGGCATAGGTCATTATGCCCAGCATCATGTCTTCCGACGACAGGGCCGGGTACTCGTCTTTGAGGTTGTTGCAGACATCAGAGAACCGGGCGACGATGCTGTTGTAAAGTTCCTTCTGGATGTCTTTGGAAATGTCCTCCGCATTTTGCTCTAAGTTGGCTTGCGCTATGAGACTGTATTGTGGAAGCGTCGCGAATAGTTCTTTGGTCAGACGCAGTCTTGATATTATGGCATCCGATTTTCTTTCGGCTGGTGCATCCGGATTTTCTTTCGGTTTGGAAAGTTCGATGTTCAGGCTTGAGATCTGTTCTACAAGAGAAACCTGTCGAGCCTTGAGCATTCTGTTGCGGTTTAGCAGCAGGATCATTATGAGCAGCAGAATTACAAAAGCACTTCCGGTATATATTATTATCTTGCGTTCCCTCTGTTCTTTTGATATCCGCCGGTCATATTCTCTCTCGATTCGGCTGATCTGTTCTGAAGATTTCATTGATTGAATGGAGTCCATATATGTCATAACGGAATCCTGAGAGTTAAGCGCCGATTCATAATCTCCCATGGCTCTGTATGCTTTGCATAGGAGGTAGGATTGCTCTAACTTTCCGTCAAGCGACAGGGAATCAAAGGGTAGCTCATGAAGCATATCGATACCTTTTTCCAACGAGTCTTCTGCAAGATGTACTATAGCCCTCTCCATAATTGACTCAATCTTCAATATATTGTCGGCCTTTGCCGCAGGAATAATACTGTCTAAAATGCTTTTAGCCATCACGACATCATTGTTTATCACGTATGCCTTGGCTATATTGAGTCGTGAGCGTATTGCATAGAATTGATATTTTTCCTTGTCAAGGTCGCTCAAGTCTCTGCACTCTGAAAGGATTGCTTTTACAGAGTCTATGTCGTTGATAGTGAGGACAAGATTCCATAGCAGATGAGGATAGAAGGCTATGCTGTCATGTGCCCTGGCAGCATCAACCGCTTTCTGAAAATATCTTCCGGCATCCTCTAATTTATGTTTCTCATAAAACAATCCTCCTAATTCTGTGTATATTTTTGTTTGGATGCTGAGTGGTGTTTTGTCATTGATTCTGGAACTTGCGTCAAGCAGTGTTTCCATGGCCTCCTGTTCTTTTCCGTCCTCCTTCAACTCTTCGGCTTTGGAAACCTTCTCCTTGATGACGGCGTTATTATCCCTGCCACATCCTATGTTGGATATGGTTGCCAAGATGCCCACCAGCAACATTATCAGTTTGAATCTCATTCTATTATTGTCTCTATGACGTTGACGAAGAAGTCTGTGCTTCCGAAGCGGTCTCCTTTCTTGTTGAACCATACCGGATTCTCCGGCTACTTCCACCTCAAGCATGTATTCGCCTTCCTGCATCTGTTTCTTCACTGATGTCCAGTAGGCCGCTTCCTCATAGAAGCTCTTGCTTGAGGCTCCGTTCTTGCCACGGTTGTTCACCTCGATGCCTTCGAGAAATTGCTGGAGGTACTGGCACCATCCGCGCGTTACGGTTGCGTTTTCGTCATAGTTGGCCATTGTTGAGTCGCTGATCGTGTGGACTTTCTTGGCTAAGGCAGGATTGAATCCGCCGAAGCTTACGGCGGCGGCCATGAATGCGGTAAGTTTTTTCATGTCTGTGTAGGTTGATGTTTGAGTTTTTCCTAACGCAAAATTACCCCGTTTTCTCTTCAAGGAATGGTAAAATAGCGTAAAGCAAGGGTAAATAGCCTCAAATACATATGATTACACAAAATACCATAAAAATCTCCGATAATATGGTATGGAAGCACGGCTCGTGCGTCCGCTCAACTCAAACCTCCTTCCTGAAATTTCCCGGAGTCACACCATATGTTGCCTTGAAGCATTTTCCGAAATAGTTCATGTCAGAGAATCCGCAATCGATCGCTATCTCCTTTATAGGGTGTTTCGTCTCCTTCAGCATGATCTTCGCCTTTGAAAGGCGGGTCGTCTTCAGGAAGTCGGCAGGTGTCACGCCCATAAGCGACTTCATCTTCCTCGTCAGGCTGCTCTTGCTTACGGCAACGGCGTTAGCCATGTCGTCGACCGTAAGGCCGCTGTCGGAGAAATTTCTGTCGATGAAGTCCACCACATTCGAGATAAGAGCCTTGTCTTCGGCTGATATACTGACGCCGATCTCAGGTTCCGTCTCACTCGCCGGCTGGGGGATAGGCTCAGGATTCCCTTCATCCACCTGCCCGGGCGTTGTTTCCTCTTTGGTCTCGTACGCGGCGGAGGTACGCGCCTCCAGGAGACTGAGGTAGGCTTCGAGGGTCTCGCGTTGCTTGCGCTTGATCGTGCGCATGTAGACGATGGTCCAGCCCACGGCTCCGATTATTGACAGTATGGCGGCTGCATAGAGCAGCTTTGCCCATCCGGTCTCCCAGAAAGTCGGCTTTACGTCGATGGTTATGGTTTGGGCATTGTCGAGCCAGCGTCCGGTCATGTCTGTGGACCTTACGCTGACAGTATGGATTCCCGGCTGCAGGCGGGTGAATGTGAGCGTACGGAGCGTGCCTATCGGAATCCACTCGTCGTTGTCGTCGAGTCTGTATGCATATCTGACTGTATTTGCATCCGAATAGCAAAGCGCCGCGAAAGTGAGCGTCATGGATCTTTCCTCGGGTTGCATCGTGATGGTGCCGTCGTCCGGGCTTAAGGGGATGCTCTGGCCTCCCTCGATATTGCAGGAAGTAAACTCTATAGGAAAGGTGTCTTCAGGTGTCTTGCCCTTTTCAAGATCTATCGCTACGGCGCCGTCGCTGAGGCCGATGAGCCATCTCCCGTCAGTCAGCCGCAGCGGACTGACCTCCTTGAATGTCAGGTCTCTCTTCCAAAGGGCCGCTCCGAGCACTTCCGCGTCCCTCCCTCCCGCTGGCTGCATAAGGTTGATGTCCTTTCTGCCGACCGCTATGATTCGTCCGTCGGGAAGTTCACCGAGTGTAAGCGTAGTCTCCGCCATAGCTGGATGGTCCGTATGGCTTCTGGTAAATTCCCACTTAGCATTGCTTTCCGTAGTGAGGGGAGAGGTCAGAATGTTGAGGCCGTCGCTTTCGGTAGCCACATACAGGTGGCCGTCGCTCGCCGCCATAGCGTCCATGGTCGCGATATTGCCCAGGGAGTGGTCGTCGCCGGGGACCGAGCGATGGAGTGTGAAGTCGATCCGGTCTGCCTTCGGGTCGACGGGCATGGGAAAGCTTAGGAGTCCTTCTGTAGTGGTCGCTATTACGATTGAGTCGCCTATGATGCGTATGCGTCTGGCCTTATCGGCCTCCTGTGGATATGTCTTGCTGTCAATCAACGAGACTGGCTGTGGATTCGGCTCCGATGGATTCTCGATCACCTCTATTCCGTTGCCCATCGATGCCAGCCAGAGGCGTCCCCTCTTGTCGAATGCCATGTCGTAATAATTGTCGTATTTGCGCGTGGAGTCATATGAGTCCTTCTTCCCTATGGAAGCTCCCGTGAAGTGTTCCACTGTGTAGCCGTTGCCTCCCTGACGTGGAGTGAGTCTGAAAAGACCGTCTGGTTTGGAGCCCAGCCATATTGCCCCGGCTGGCGTGTTTGCCATAGAGTAGATGGGGGCGCCGAATCGTATCGGAGAGTGGGAGAGCGCCCCGTCCAGTCCTAAATACTGAGGCTCGGCTTCGACTCCGTCGCTGACGCACACATATTCCGAATCGCTCCACGACATCCATATCCTGCCGTCACTGTCGGTCATTGAGGCCCGGAGCTGAGACCTCTCCGGCGGAGTGATGTAGGTGAGTGGAGATGTCCCGATGGATACCTTATGGATTCCTCCGTTGCTGACTAACCAGACATTCCCCTGATTGTCTTCGAAGCTGTATTTGATGGGACTTCCTCCTGCATCGACGTCGGCTTTGACCTTGAAGATATCCTCCGGATAGGAGCCCATCATGATTCTGCCGTCTTTTGTGATGCACCAGATGTTGCCCGCTTCATCCTTTTTGGTATAGGCCACGTCGTTCCTTGAGAAAGACTGAGGAAGCGGTGTCTTGAAGAATGCCGCGCTTTTGAGCTTGACCGGGTCATCCTTTGAGAGCATTTCGAAGGCCTCTGCCGGATCTTCTCCCTTCTCAAGCCTATGCGCGTCAAACTTCAGGAACCTTCTGTCAGCCGTAGTCAGCACCACGTCTCCGTCTGTGGTTTCCCTTATGGCGTTGTCAATCTTGATTCTTTCCCCCAGTTTCTCCTCTATGCGTGAATGAAGGTCATGGAAGTCATAGGTGTCGACGTCGAAAAGGACGATTTTGTCGTCGATGCGGCACCACATCTTTCTGTCAGGTCCCATCTTGATATCGCGGAAACGTGAGGAGTATTTTCTCACCTCGTTGCCTGAGTGAGGACGTATCAGCCGGAATTCATACCCGTCGAATCGGTAGAGGCCGTTCCATGTGGAGATCCATATGTATCCGTTGTGGTCCTGCACTGCTCTCGACCCTGTGGAGGATGGCACTCCATCCTTATATCCATAGGTGGTCACGATGCAGTAAGGCTCAGCCGCGGCCATCGCCAGCTGAGTCAATGTTAAGGCAATCCAAATGATGATCCGTCGCATGTTCTGTATCGTTTCGTCGCTTCGGCGGTGCTGCTCGGTTTATCGGGTCTTTCCTTCCCGGAGCGAAATTATATTTTTAGGTTATCTGGGTAATTCTGAGGATTCATGGTGCAAATATAGGTAAATTTGAGTAAAATCACAAATCTGATTCAAAATTACCGACCGTAAAATGTATTTTACCACACTGTTTAGCTGTGAAAGGTTAATTTTGCGCATTGATTCTTGAACCTAAAAATCAACTTCGTAATGAAAAGATTACTGACCTTCATCATTATTTCCGCTGCCGGGATGCTTGCTGCCGAGGCTTATCAGGAGTCGCCACAGCCGAGTCTGCACATGATTGGTGATAGCACAATGGCCTCATATGACGAGTCATCCACCAACACCCGCGGATGGGGACAGTATCTGCAGTCTTGTTTTAAAGGGATGATTGTCCATAATCATGGCAAGGGAGGAGCTTCTTCTAAAAGCTTTTATGAAGACGAGCGTCTTTGGCCCAGCGTGAAGAAAGAAATAAAGGAGGGAGACTTTCTCCTGATTCAGTTTGCCCACAACGATGAAAAGAACAGCGGAATGGACAGTGAGGCTCTAAGAAATCATTATGCTACGGTCGGAATTGATACTCTGCGGAATGTCGGCGATCGCCGCGGGACCTGTCCTTCCACTTCCTATAGGGAATATATCCGTCGATACGTTGAGGAAGCCCGGCAGCTCGGCGCCGTTCCGGTTCTGGTAGCTCCGATATGTCGTATGTATTTCGCAGGCGATTCAATCAAGCGCTCCGGCTGTCATGACCTCGGAGAAAATTTCTCAAGCCTCGCGCCCGAAGGCGTGAGAAAAGGATGTAGTGTAGGTCCGGACTGCCATCTGATGGATTATCCCTATCAGATGCGTTCACTGGCCGAGCTGCTTGGTGTACCTTTCGTAGACATGACGGCTGCTACCAGGAAGCTGTATCTCGCATATGGGGACGAGGCCTGCCACGCTGTGCTCGGCGACGGGAAAGGTTCGACTCATCTGAGTGAAAAGGGGGCGCGTGCTATTGGCGAACTCTTCGCACGCGAATGTCTCCATCAGAATCTCTTCACTCCATTCCTGTCATTGCCGTCTGATGATGCTTATTCCTGGACTTCCGTTCAGCCACTTCCCCGTCTTTTCGATGTTGTTGTGGCTGAGGATGGTTCAGGTGACTTTAAGTCCATTCAGGAGGCCGTAGACTCTGCTCCAGAGAATTTGGTAGTGCCATGGCTCATTTTCGTAAAGAACGGCAGTTATCAAGGTCATGTCGACATACCTATCTCAAAACCGATGCTTCATTTCATAGGTCAGGATAGGGATAAGACGGTCATTTTCGACGATCGCCTTTGTGGTGGAGAAAACGCTCATCATGTCAGTACGGGGGCTACGGTAGTGGTCAATTCCAACGATTGCCTTTTTGAAAATCTGACACTCGAGAACTCTCACGGACATAGGAATCTCGCCGGGCCCCAGGCACTGGCTCTTAATACCGCAGGAGACAGGACTATCTTCAACAACGTGGCGATGCTTTCGTTTCAGGATACCTGGATTACACCTTCTACCTCTTCTTATCGTGCTTATGTGAAGAATTCCCTGATTGAGGGAGCGGTAGATTTCATTTACAATAGCGGCGATGTCTTCGTCGAGAACACTACCCTCCTCATAAACAGGAAGAAATCAGGATATATAGTCGCGCCGTCGCATAAAGATGACGTAAGATGGGGATATGTATTCAGCAACTGCACGATAACGGCTCCCGGAGATCCCTCAGAGACTACCGTGTGGTTTGGTCGACCTTGGCATAATTCTCCGAAGACAGTTTTCCTCAATACCCGTCTTGAAGTTAATGTCCCTGAAGAAGGCTGGTATGAGACGATGGGTGGACTGCCATGTCTGTGGGCTGACTGGAATACTACCGACAGGGATGGACGCCCGGTGGATCTGAGCAAACGTCGCGTTTCTTACTTTAAGAAAGTCAATGATGAGAAGATCTATGGCACAGCAAAAAATTATCTGACTGATGAGGAGGCCGCTGCATATACGGTGGAAAGTGTACTTTCAGGCTCCGACGGTTGGAATCCTCTTGAAAAGACGGTCGGTTGCCTTGATCCTGAAGTATATGTGGCCGAAAACGGCCAGTTGAAATGGAATGCCGTGCCGGGAGCGGTATGCTACGTGGTGACGTCAGGTGATCGTGTGTTGGGCTTTACTTCCGGGTCGATTTTTGATATCGGTGAGGTTAAGGCCGATGACTGCGGTGTGCAGGCCGTCAATCGTTATGGAGGATTGAGTCCTAAAGGATCGCCGACTCTCTGCGAGGCTTTGTGATGAGTAATATAGATATTAACTAAATACAACAAAACATCATGAAAATCAATCAATCGGTTGTCATCGGCCGCCTCTGGCTTGTGCTGATGCTCATTGTCATCCATGCTGCTCCGGCATTGGCCCTGACAGTAAAAGGTATAGTGACCGACCCCCAGCATGAACCCCTCATAGGTGTCGCTGTCACTGACAAAGACAATCCCTCCAATGGAACTATGACCGACCTTGACGGTAATTTCACGATCAATGTGGATCCAGACGCTACATTGGTCTTCTCTTACACAGGCTTTTATCCTGCTGATGTGGCCGTAGAGGGACGCTCCTCATTTGAGGTAGTACTCCGTGAGAATGCCGAGCTTCTTGACGAGGTAGTGGTCATCGGTTATCAGACAATAAGGAAAAAAGACCTTACCGGGTCGGTGTCCTCAATCAATTCCGCAGATATCGTCGCCGCTCCTGTCAGCAACGTGGCCCAGGCCCTTCAAGGAAAACTTGCCGGTGTGAATATCGTCTCGCAGGACGGTCGTCCTGACGCGAATATTTCTATCCGTGTGCGTGGCGGTGGCTCCATTTCTCAGTCGAATGAGCCTCTTATCCTCATCGACGGTGTGGCTGGAACCCTTTCCGACATTCCTTCTGATCAAGTGGAGCGTATTGATGTCCTTAAGGATGCTTCCTCGACCGCTATCTATGGCGCACGCGGCGCCAACGGTGTCATCCTCGTTACTACTAAAGGCGCCAAGGAAGGCAAGTTCCGTGTGAATCTCAATGGTTATGTAAAGTGGGATACTCCAACTAAGTATCTTAAGAACCTCGACACCTACGACTATCTTTCCTTCGTTTGGGCCAATGCAGATGTCAATGGAGCCGCCTATCGCACTCCGTTCGAGAAGCTTTTCGGCCTTGAGGACGGCGGAATCCTGAATTATAGAGGTGTGGAGGCAGAAGACCTCCAGCGCGATGTCTACAATAACTCTTTTTCGCAGAACTACGACCTGTCCGTTACCGGCGGAAATGAGAACACTCAGATCTATTTCGGATTCAATTTCACCGATAATGAAGGAATGAAGGTCAATTCATACTATAAGCGTGCCGGAGCCACACTGAAGGTAAATCAGAAATTATGGAAGGGGGTTACGCTCGGTATAGATACGCGTTATTCGCAGGTGAAGGCTATGGGGGATGAAGGCACTACTTCAGGATCAGGCTCCTGGCTCTCACGCTCTTACAGATTCCGTACGGTACCGTCTTGGGCCATCGAGAAGTTTGGCGATATGTCGGCTATGCGCGAGGGAAATATCGACAACTTCGGTCGGGAAGCCCTTTGGGAAACCTACAATGCCTACAACATGATCAGTGATTATGAGCCTCTGAAGGAGCGTCAGACCATACGTGGCAATGTCAATCTGACCTGGGAGATCATAAAGGGACTGATGTTCCGTACAGAGGTATCCCTCCATCGCAGTTGGAATCAGAATAAGATCTGGAGTGGCGCAGTGTACAACGGTTATCTTGACGAGGATACTAATGAGCCTCTTTGGGCGGGAGCTGCTGAGCTGTACAAGGGCGACAGCTGGAGCGCGCGTTGGACCAACACTCTCAGCTATGATGTCGAGTTCGGCGATATCCACCACCTCAACGCTGTCATCGGTCAGGAGGTCTCTGACTCCCATGGGTCAAGCATGACTATGAAGGCTGACCATTTTCCGGCTAACTTCACTAAGGACAATGCTTTCGCGATGATCAATCAATATGACTCGAAAAACAACACACAGAAGAATCCGTTCAACTCAGGCATCTCCATCCCCGGACGTATACAGTCATATTTCGGTCGTGTCAACTATTCTGTGCTTGACAGGTATATGCTAACTCTTACGATGCGTGCTGACGGCTCCTCGAAGTTCTCTCCGAAAAACCGTTGGGGTTATTTTCCGGCGGCCGCTCTCGCATGGCGTGTGAGTGAAGAGGAGTTCTTCAGCGGAGCACGTTCATGGTGGAACGATCTCAAGTTTCGTGTAAGCTATGGTGAGGTAGGCAACGATGGAATCTCTGCCGACCTTTGGTCGCAGAACTGGACTTCGGAAAACGATACCCGCTGGCAGGCGGCACTCAACGGTATCTATCAGGCTTCCTATGACCTCGCTTCAAGCACTATGGCTAACCCGGACCTGAAGTGGGAAACGACCATCACCCGCAACATAGGTCTTGATTTCGGTTTCCTCGAGAATCGCATCACTGCTACTGTCGATGCTTACTGGAACACGACAAAAGACCTCCTGATGCTAACCCAGCTTCCAGGCATCACTGGCTTCACCACCACTTACGCCAATGTCGGACAGACCTCCAACCGCGGTGTCGAGATCTCGCTGCGAGGTACAATATTTCAAAACCGTGATTGGAGCGTCGTGGCAGGTGCCAACATTAACTTCAACCGTAATAAGGTCGATAGGCTCTCCGACGGTGTCACCGGTATTTATGGTACTCACTGGATTGCGGGTTCTTCTCCCGACAACGACTACCTCCTCAAGGAAGGAAAGGGTGTGGGCCTTGTCTACGGCTTCATCTACGACGGCATATACACTACCGATGACTTCAACTACACTGGCGGCCAGTGGATACTTAAGGATGGCGTGACCGATATAAACTCCTCGCTATTCGGCTCTTTCCATGGCGCTGACCGTTTCCCCCGTCCCGAAGGACAAGGTGCCGTCCCCGGTATGCCCAAGTTCAAAAAAACTCAGGACGACGGTACCAACGTGGTTACTGAGGCAGACAAGGTCATCATCGGTGATATGAATCCCGATGCTACAGGAGGCTTCAACATCAACGTCAATTGGCGGTCATTCGATTTGGGTGCTTATTTCAACTGGAGCTACGGCAATCAGGTCTACAACGTCAATAAGCTCGCATCTCTTTATGGCTATAAGGAACGTGGAGTATATGAAAATAAGCTTGACTTAGTCCGTAACTGCTACAGATGGTATGATATCGACAGCTCCGGCAATCTCGTGGCTCTGACCTCTCCTGAGCAGCTCGCGGCAGCAAATGCTTCGGCCTCGCTTCCGACACCCTACAACGAGCAGGGTATCGTATCCTCGCTTGGTGTGGAAGATGCCTCCTATCTTAGACTCAATACCCTCACTCTTGGGTATACACTTCCCAAGAAACTGACCACGAAAGTCGGTATTCAGAATCTACGTTTCTACGCCTCTTGCTACAACCTGTTTACCATAACAAGCTATGATGGCCTTGATCCGGAAGTGAATGCCAATTCCAACCTTAACCATGCAGTATATCCTACCACTGGCCTTGACTGGGGCACTTATCCGCGTGCCCGCAGCTATGTGCTTGGAGTGAATATCAATTTCTAATCTCTTATACGTAACCACTAATGAATTCAATATACAGACTGATGTTTGCGGCCGGAGTATGCCTCTCGCTGACCCAATGCGGCAGCGACTACCTGAATGTCTCCTCTCCGGCCAATACCGATGATGCTTTCGTTACATCTACCGCTACGGAGACTTTCAAGACCCTGTCATGGTGTTATGGTAACTACCGCCAGAACGTAGGCGGTGGGGGCAACTACAACTGGGAGGATGCCATATCCGACGTAGAATACTATCCCGAAAATGATTCTCCCAACGATGTCATCGGCACCCTCCATCCGGAGAAGGCTACCATAGCCGGAAAGCAGACTCAGTTCAATGCTCTGTTCGAGACTCTTGCCCGCGCGAAGCGCGTGGCCGATATCCTTGACTCCAAATCGGAATATCTCTCTGCGCGTGATGCCGGTATTCTTAATGACTGGACCCAGCTATATGGCGAGGCGACCGTCATGCGTGCGTTATGCTACTTTCAGCTCTGTCTGCACTTTGGTGATGTGCCATATGGTATTGAGAACACTGTCGTGGATAGCTATTCCCTCACATCCCGCTATGATATCTATGACGCTATCCTTGCCGATCTCGAGCGTGTACAGCCTCTGATGTACTCTTTGGGAGAAGGTGGTATTACTGCTGAACGTTTCAGCCGTACTTTCGCCTGTGGGCTTGCAGGCAAGATAGCTATGCATGCGGCCGGTTATCAGACTCTGCGGTCTGACGTGTCTGGCCTGTATGGAGATCTCTCTTTTGAGAAGATAGGAAATGAAGCAAACGGCTGTTTCTACGGACGGCGCTCAGACTATAAGGCTTATCTTGAGATTGCTGAAAGGAATTTCGACCTCGCGCTTGGTGAGGCTAAAGGTACTCTGCGCCTCGTGACGGCTGACGATCGAAGCTATAGCGATAATCCTTATCAGCTGGCCTATCAGTATATCTACGATATGCAGATCAGTCCCGAATCCCTCTTTGAGGTGGGCTGCATCGAGGGTCAGCAGAGTGAGCTTGGATATTCTCAGGGGCGTCCATCTGACGGTGGCGGTTCAAATGCTGCCCCCTGCAAGGTATTCGCCGGCATTCGTATCGCGCCTACTGCCTATTATTCCCTTTATGAGGCAGGCGATAAGCGTGCTGATGCGAATATGGCGGTTACCGGTTCCGACGGTAAGGGCAACGAGGCCATGCTCTCTTTTGAAGCAGGGTCTCGTCTGAAGGGCGGCATATCCACAAACAAGTGGGATGTCAACCGTATGAATCCCCCTTATGTGGCGAAGCAGCGAGTGTCCGGCATGAATTATCAGCCCCTGCGCATTTCTGATGTCATCCTTCTCTCTGCGGAGGCTAAGGCTCAGCTCGGTAAGGAAAGCGATGCGCTCGTCCTGCTCAATCAGATCAGAAGCCGTGCTTTCGGCGACGGCAGCCACGCTGTCTCCGCTTCAGGATCCGTACTTCTGGATGCTATTTGGAAAGAGCGTGCCCGTGAGCTTCTCGGTGAGGGAGAGGCACGTTGGGATATGATCCGTTCCGGTAAGTTCCATGTTCGCGCTGCTGCCCTTAAGGCAGACATGGCAGCTCTTAAAAGGGATCTTAAAGCCAAGGGATGGCATGATTTCGGCAATGGACGTGTGATGCCGGCATATATATGGATTAAAAATGTCGAGCTTGCCAATCCTCTTGTGTTTGATGCCGTGGCAGGAGATCCGGCACAGACTCCCGGATGGCGTGGCGTCTACAATTACTCTACTATAGAAGCCGTGGCAGGAAAGGTGACCGGCACGGCTCACAATATTGCCATCCAGGGTCTTGACCGTTACATCGATCCCGATGGCAGCGAGGCTGCCGCCCTGGAGGCAGACGGATATGTGAAAACGGATTGGGGAGCCGGACTGGTGGCTGATAACGCCATCAACGACGATCTCTTCCTTGGAGGATGGAAGGATGGCGACGCTCCACGCTACTTCCACCCTATACCCTTCGAGACCCTTAACCAGTCGAAAGGCAATGTCACAAACGGCTACGGTCTTCCACAGGAATGATGTTTGATTATTAGGTTAATATAAATGCTGATGCCGAAGGGGCTGCGCTGGAAGATCCAGGCAGCCCCTCATTTACCACATCAATATTGATGACGGATATTTCGGCTGACGTGACAATGAAACTGGTGAACTGATAATCCATCCTCCGGTGCTGTACGTGATCCACATTATTCCGCAATCGTCTCCGCGACGTTCACGAAGAGGTCCGTGCTTCCGAAGCGGTCTCCTTTCTTGTTGAACCATACCGGATTCTCTCCGGCTACTTCCACCTCAAGCATGTATTCGCCTTCCGGATATGTCCTGCTGACGAAGCGTGGGCCTTCGTCTTCCACCTTGCTGTAGAAGTCTACAAGTGAATTGTGGAGTAAGTTGCCCTCCTTATCCTTTATCCTGATCCATGCGTATCCCGACCGGGTATCCGATTTCCCCACCACGCTTATTCTTTTACCACTGAACGGCACCGTCAGTTTGTCTCCGGGTGTGTTTGAAGACCATGAATGTGTAGAGGAGACTCCCCCATCCCCTTGATGTCGGCCACCAGTGCGTCTATGGAGCGGTAATCTTTGCTTAGCCGGTAGATGGGACCATGATGAATCCTCCGACGCGATCCGGACCGAGTATGCCGTCCGGTTGTACGGGAAGCACCACCCGCTCGAAGTTCCAGTTGACGAGGTCAGGGGAGGAGTAGCACCCGAATCCCGGGAACGCGTTGCTTTCATCTGATTTATATTCCCCGAAAAGCCAGTATTTTCCGCCATCCTCCACGATGCATGCTCCGTGCGCGTTCACGATGTTCCCGTCCGTGTCAAACCGGGGCACCCCATTTCTAATTACGTCCTCGGCGATACAATTAGTTACGTATGATATGGATAATAATACTATAATTATTATTCGTGTCATAATTATGAGGTGTTGGGATTACAAAGTTAATATAAAAAAGTAAAAATGGTAAGGATTTCAGCAATAACGGTTGTGAAAATATGGTTTTTTTATTGTAAATTTGCAAAACTTATTTACTGGAACAATTTAATCTGATCATGAATAAGATACTGACATCTATCGTATGCGGTCTGCTGACTCTGTCCTGCACCGCTCAGAACGCGTCCGAACAGACAAAGGAACCGGCAACTTCCGGCGAAGCCTCAGTTGTCTATATGACAAAGGAGATATCTCCGGAGGCAATAGTCAAGCTTTACAAGGCCCTCGGCCGCGAGGCTACCGGCAAGGTTGCCATTAAGATTTCTACCGGTGAGCCGGGAGGTCACAACTATCTCCAGCCTGCTCTTATCAAGGACTTCGTGGATCTCACAAAGGGAACCATCGTAGAGTGCAACACTGCATATAACGGCAGACGCTTCTCTACTGAAGATCATCGCAAAGCTGCTGAGGAACATGGGTTCTCTGCCATTGCCCCGGTAGATATTATGGATGCTGACGGGGAGGTCAAGCTGCCCGTCAAAGATGGCAAGCACTTGAAATACGATATCGTAGGTTCCCACTATCCTGATTATGATTTCACTGTGATTCTCTCACACTTCAAGGGACACGCTATGGGTGGTTTTGGTGGTGCCGTGAAGAATATGTCGATTGGCGTGGCTTCAGGCAACGGCAAGATGTATATCCATAGTGCCGGATCAACTGAGACGCGTGAAGATGGCTGGAAAGCTGCAAAACAGGATGATTTCCTTGAGTCGATGGCTGAAGCGGCAAAGGCGGTAGCAGACCACGCGGGCGACAATATCATATATATCAGCGTTGCAAACAACCTTTCCGTTGACTGCGACTGTGACTCGCATCCTGCCGACCCGCAGATGCATGACATAGGCATCCTCGCATCTCTCGATCCCATCGCCCTCGACAAGGCCTGCACCGACCTCGTACGCTCTTCCGACGACCATGGAAAGGTGCATCTCATCGAGCGTATAGACTCCCGCCACGGCATGCACACCCTTGATTACGGTGAGGAAATCGGTCTCGGCTCCCGGAACTACAAGATTGTAAACCTCGATTGATATGAAAAAGATAATCATGCTGCTCATCGCGGCGGCAACAACATTTAATATTATGGCACAGCAGAAAATAGTTCAGACAGCCGGACGTGACGCTCTCGGTGAGTTCGCTCCCGAGTTCGCGCATCTCAACGACGACATCCTTTTCGGCGAGGTATGGAGCCGCAATGACCTCCTTTCGCTCCGTGATCGCAGTCTCGTGACAGTCACCTGCCTTATCTCGCAGGGAATAACCGACAGCTCTCTTACATATCATCTTCAGGAGGCAAAGAAAAACGGCATCACGCGTACTGAAATTTCCGAGATCATAACTCATATAGCATTCTATGCGGGATGGCCAAAGGCCTGGGCTGCCTTCCGCCAGGCAAAGGAAGTGTGGAACGAAGACATTAAGGGTGATGACGCCAAGGCTCAGTTCCAGAAGGAGATGATCTTCCCGATAGGTGAGCCCAATACGGCATACGCCAAGTATTTCATCGGCAACAGCTATCTTGCGCAGATAGCTGTTGATCAGATACCTTTCGCCAATGTGACCTTCGAACCCGGATGCCGCAACAACTGGCATATCCACAAGGCCGAGAAGGGGGGCGGTCAGATGCTCGTAGGCGTTGCAGGTCGTGGCTGGTATCAGGAGGAAGGGAAACCGGCCGTTGAGATCCTTCCCGGCACTGTCATCAACATCCCTGCCAACGTAAAGCATTGGCACGGGGCTGCTAAAGACTCCTGGTTTGCCCACCTCGCTTTTGGAGTTCCGGGCGAGGAGACAGAAAACGTCTGGCTCGAACCCGTCACCGACGACCAATACAACAAACTCCCAAAGTAGTAAGCGCACTCCGTGCGCGTTGCCGCGCGAATGAAGTAACTTTATCCTAATAACTAAACCCCGGAGGGCATGCCGCAAGGCGTGTCCTTTTTTAATGCTGTTGTAAAACGTCCGAATCTTCTTTGTGTAATCAAAATTTATGACTAACTTTGCATATCATGAGAAAACAGAAAATATTACATACACTGTTAATAGCATTGACCTTCTGTCTTACATGCTGCATCGGTGAGAAGGAGGAGCCGGAATGGTATCTCTATCCCGGCGACGCACTTCCGCAGTTTGAGGTCACTACCGTCGACGGCAAGAAGATAGGCTCCGCTGATTCATACTCTGCGGAACTCATAATCATATTCTTCAATACCACTTGTTCCGACTGCCGGAAGGAACTTCCCTTATTGCAGAGACAGTATGAGGAGAATCAGAAACTTCCGAAAGCAGAGCGCTCGGTCTACATCTGTATCTCCCGCGAGGAGGGGGCGGCAGATGTGGAGAAATATTGGACCGAAAACCATCTCACCCTTCCCGTCTCCGCTCAGACCGACCGCCGCATCTACTCGATGTTCGCTTCCATAGGCATCCCACGCATCTTCTACGCTAAAGACGGCCTCATTACAGATTCACTTTATCCAGCAGAATAAATTTAATTAATTTAAGTTTCGCTAGTTCTAATTTATTGTTGTTCAAAGGTCAGAACATTAAAAGTGCGTAGCTTTCTCTGCGT
>JAIECF010000054.1 GCA_029068655.1 Muribaculaceae bacterium
ATGGTGACGGCCACGGCCAGGTCTGTGAGGTTTGCCACGACTGAGCATGCATCGGCATAGGGATATTCACGCGCCTTGGCTACGAAGATTCTCTCGTGGGCTGTTGGGAGGGTATTCTCCTTTGTGGCAAGAACTTCTTCGTAGAGTTTCTCCCCTGGACGAAGGCCGGTGAATTCTATTTGTATGTCACGGCCAACCTCAAGTCCGGCCAGTTGGATCATACGCTCGGCCAGGGTGACTATCTTGACCGATTGCCCCATGTCGAACACGAATATTTGTGTGCCGGTGGCGAACGTAGCGGCCTCCATCACCAGTCTGCATGCCTCGGGGATGGTCATGAAGAAACGATTGATGTCGGGGTGAGTAACTGTGATAGGGCCGCCGTGCTCAATCTGCTCACGGAAGCGGGGAATTACCGAACCATTAGAGCCAAGTACATTGCCAAACCTGGTGGTGACAAACTTTGTTTTCCCGTTTATCTCGCCGCGCTCTATGGCCAATCCGAGTGACTGTACATAGATTTCAGCCAAACGTTTGGTGCATCCCATTATGTTGGTGGGATTTACGGCCTTGTCGGTTGAAACCATCACCATCTTTTCCACACCGTACTCTACGCATTTATCGGCCACCTGCCTCGAGCCTGTCACGTTGACCCTCACTGCCTCGCATGGATTTTCCTCCATCAGAGGCACATGCTTGTAAGCGGCCGCATGGAAGACGATTTGCGGTTTGTATTCTCGGAATACGAAGTCAAGTCGGGGCAGCGAGCGTACGTCGCCTATAACTGGTACAAAGTCCAGGTCTGGGAATCGGTCCTCAAGTTCAAGTCTGATATTGTGGAGTGGTGTTTCGGCGTTATCGAACAAAACCAACTTTTTGATGCCGAAAGTAGCGAGTTGCCTGCATAATTCCGAGCCGATTGACCCGGCCGCACCTGTAACCATTACAACCTTATTCTTGAAATTTGCGATGATTTCGTCCATCGATATCTTTATCTCCGGCCGACCAAGCAGGTCCTCAATCCTCACTTTACGGATATAGTTGTTCAATGATTTGCCTTCGGTCATCTCGTCAATTCCAGGCATTATGTACGTCTTCAAACCCGAATCCTGGCAGTATTTAATTAGCCTATCTTGTTCTAAACGTGCGTCTGCAACGTATGGGAACAGTATGCCATCAAATTCACCTTCGGCGGACAAAGTCGTCACATCGTTAAGGCATTCAAAGTATGATACATTTATGCCGGCAAGCTGATGCCCAATCGTATCCTTGCCATAAGTAATAAATCCGACCACTTTATAGTGCGGCGAGTTCCTTAAGCGTGCCACCATCGAAGCTGCCTTGTCGCTAATGCCATACACTAATACTCTTCGAATTTGCTTGTCTACATTTAAGTTCGCCTTCATCCTATCGTAGACCACAACCATTAGCACTCGTATTAATATTAGTGCTCCAATAGTGACGAAAAAGTCAACGAACAACATCCCCGCGAGCAATCCACTCGTGTATCCAAGCGACGAAACTGGCCCAAATATTAAATACAGTAGGGCTTCTTTCCCAAACACTGCAATGCAAATCCGCCCCAATTCCCTTAGCGTACTGTACCTTATTATTGTCCTATATATCCGGCAAAGGCCAAATGAAACAATAGATGTAACCAGGGAAAGACCAAGCCACAATAAAATGCCGTTAGTGCCAAACTCATAGATCGGCACCAATACATTAACGAGCACCAACACAGACATCGATGCTACCAATGAACAAACAAGGTCAATGCCAAAGACAGTACCAGTATTCAGAAAACGCTTGTGGTAGTAATGTTTTAGATCCATTAGGACAAGGTGAGTTTTGGATAGGATGGGATGGATAACGAAAGAGCAGTAGGCAGAGGCGGCATTACGGGGTGTAGCAGGTGACGGCGGTGTGGAGGGCATTGAAGCGGGCCTCGATGGGAAAGGCCTAATCGAAGGTGGAGTAATAGCATCGGTTTATTAGGCGGGGCGCTGGCGATACTGGTGCTACAACTCGTCGATGGTTATGGCGGACAGGTCAGTAATCTTGGTGAAGCGTTCCGGCATTCTGTGCAGGTCCTCGGCCGACTCTATGCAATTTCGTGAAACAAGTTCGCCGACAACCTTTTTCAGGCGACTTGCGCATTTTCGGGCCATCGCCAGGTGATTGCGGTCGAATATTGAAGAAGCATAACTGCCAACCTCGTAGAATATCTGCCCGAGTGTGATAAGTTCAGTAGTCGATGACGATGCCGATACTCTGTAATCCATTATCCTTGAGGGAATAGCGTATGTCATATCACATCACAATCTGCACATATTCCGGTTCAACCTCCACGGCGGCGGTAATCAGTGAGGGCAGTTCGATTAGAAGGCGGCGCTTTCGCATCCCTTTCACCGACAGCAGCCGCCCCTCGTAAGAGTCAAGTGCGCCGCCCAAGACGCGTACCTTCTTACCGTACATTGCCTTGGTCAGTTCGCCTGGCTTATAATAATAGGTGGACGCCGAGTTGTCCACGGCGTATATGAACCGGTCCATCTCCTCCGCACGCACGGTCATCGGCTCGTCGATCCGTTTGCCAAGCAAATAGCGGTACTGCAGTGTCGGGTGCCTGAACACATAAGGATCAAGAGTATCCTTGGTCTCATGGACGAACAGCAAATCCTGTATAACCGGTACGTCACGTCTCTGCCTGTGTCCGCCAATCGTCATAATCATCTGCGTCATCGGGGTGAAGACCTCAAATCCGTCGGCTGACAACTCGTGTATGGCAAGTGTATTGGCATTTCGGCGTTTCAGATCGCGCATGACGAACCACTGCTTTTCATAAGATTCCATAACCGCAAAAGTTACCTAAGGGCAATTCTCCAATTCCTGCTAAAACTCAGTATATACTGAAATTTAAGCAGTTGCGAAAGGATTTCCAAAAGAAGGAGGCTTTGCTAACGATTGGCTCGCCTCGAAGGATTGCATTTAATCCAGTCACAATTAAACATGCGTTTTTGGTTAAATCTTAATACACTCTTGTGAAGAGTTATGGACTTTCTGTAACGTATTAATTAAGTGCGCATTTCGAAGGATCAGATACACCTATTGTAAAACAATACAGTATTTATGTAAGCCCATCTTGGTTTGCATACAAAATTTTAACCCTTGTAATAGTATAAAATCCAATAATTCTTTGTAACTTTGCAGTCGAAATCACA
>JAIECF010000055.1 GCA_029068655.1 Muribaculaceae bacterium
TCTCCCCAGAGATATGTAACTGTGGTTTCAGCGGATACCCATAAGTCTATAAGTTCGGACTTATCTTTCGGCTCATCGTCTTTTGAGCAGCTTTACAACGCAAAAAGCATTACAACCACAAGCAGATAATCAGCTATTTTCTTCATGTCATATTAAGTTTTTGATTTAATATCTGATAATAGAAAGTAATGAATCTATTTTGACCTTAAATCCTAATCCTCAAGTATTACAATAAAGCAGATGTCTCCAAAATGTTCTTTGCCTACTTCCTCTCCTTTAAGAATTGCTGGCATTGTTATCATTCCTTTAGATTCAAGGATGTCAAGAAGATCCCACATAACTTCATGGTAGAAAATTATCTGCCCCAATTTTTCAGAAGAAATGTTATGCTCCGCGCTCCATGAATGACAGTAAGACTTGACAGCTTCACTTAGTTGTGTGGTAATGCTCTTGCAAAGAACGTCAATATTATCATTGTTACCTACACGCATTATAGGTATAAGAATATTTCCATCCTTATCTGTAAGTCCCCAACCATCTATGGCATTTATTACTTCGTTATTTTCTATCGGACACCCTTGAGTCTTGTTCACTTCTTTCGCAAAGGCAATCAGGCTGCTTGTCTTTAACCAATATCCAAGTTCATCCGTCCAGTTTTGGTGAACAGATCCAAAACCATTCGTCCCTATTTTTACATGAGAGCGTGGCTCATACATTGCCCAATAAGCCCCCGACCATGTGCCGTGATCCTCACAGCTCTTTTGGGAGGCTAATCTTTCGTCATCCCAGATATAGGTGTCGAGCAAATATGAGAATATCAGGCTGTAAGTTTGTTTTGCATAGCCAGCTTTTTCAAAATCTGTAATCAACTGTTTTATTCCCGGTTCTATTATCGGGAAAATACTATCGGCAAATTCTTTTGATTGTTGACGGATTGTCTGAGTTTCTTTTCTACCGAAGATTGGCATTTTTGTTGAATAAACTCCATTATCTGAAGAAATTAAACCGCCAACTTCCAATAATCTTAACTGGCTTTTATTATAAGGCAGACCTAACGAGTCCAACTTATGAGTCCTACCAGGTTCTACAAATGCACAGAGGATATCCCAGTTATTATCAGTAAGATATTCCGAGGGATGAAAAGTCTGATAGGAACAAAAGGCGCTTGTATCGAATGATTTATATGGTCGTCCGATAATTGAGTCATTTTGTCTGCCGGATACCTCGAATGGAATGAGGACTAAACTCAGCAGTAATAGAATACTTAACTTCTTCATGTATGTGTCGATCTCTGTTGGCTCCATGGAGAAATTAATAATAAAAGAATACGTGAGCCAACTATGCCACATCGTAAGTGCTGGTCGTAGGAAACCATTAGGACAGATGTAACAATAGTGACCCACGCTATACGCGTGAGAATCACTATGCTAACCCTTGTCCTGTCTGAAAATTTCCTACGTTTTCACCTACAAGATAAGCATAACGCTTCTTATTTTACCAAAATGTCTTGGACCGACAATAGTCAATCCAATTGCAAATTTAATCATTTTTTCTCACATACAGGCTATTGTGGGGCAAAAAAGTTAAGATTGGCAATTCAATATTTATTGAAGGCTTTAATCGAAATTTACTCCGTGTTTACTACACCGAGCATTCGTTCGAGGTATTTTTGAATAACGTGTCATAGTCGATAGGACACAAACGACAGAGCCTCCACAAGTGTCGGCTTTCGCATCTGTGACCCTATTATGAATACTTGGAGTTATCGATTTCTATACACTTTACTTCCTCCCATCGGTCAATTACAAATAAAAAATTATTTTGTTACCCAATTATTACCCCAAAATAAGTCATAGCCAATATTTATCTTATAATCAAGCATAAATTCAATACCTAATATTGAGGGAAGGGATATTATCCCGGACATGACTTTGAAGGGCCGGATGTAGCGGCAATGTCTCTCGGGCTTGAGGACAACCGCAATACCCTGCTGTGGCTGCCGCAGGCAACTGCAGACGGGAATGGAGAGATGGAATTTGAGTTCTACACTTCCGACATTTCCTCATTGTTCAGTATCGTATGCCTTGCTTACGAGTTGAGCGGAAACGGAATAGGGGAGGCGAGTAAGTTGTTTAAGGTTCTTAACCCATCAAAGTAAAATGTTTATATTAAAAATTATGTGTTTCGGGGTTTAGGTAATGGCTCATTGCGTGTCTTATATATAAAGGACGAATAAAACCGCAATCCAGAGATGACAGACAAGACTCACATAGAGCGACTCTTCAGAGAGCATTACCGGCAGCTGCACCGACTGGCCAGAATGCTGCTTCATGACGATGATCTTGCGCTAGACATAGTGCACGATGTCTTCGCGTCATTGCTCTCCGGAGGTAAAGATGCAACAGTCACTGTTGGATTCCTACTTAACGCAGTCATAAATAGATGTCTTAACCATATCCGTGATACCTCAGTGAGTCAGCGTCTTGCCTCCCAATACTATATGGACATAGAAGAATACGAGACCGAGGATTGGCCCGATGAAGAGACAATCAAAGAAATCTACTTAATCATTCAGTCGGAACTTACACCTCGCTGTCGCCGGGCTATGGAGCTACGCTTTGTCGAAGGCTTGAAGTTCTATCAAGTTGCCGAGGCTATGGGTATCAGCGAAGTCGCGGTATACGGTCATGTCCGTCGTGCAATAGAAACAATACGTAAAAAACTCAATGAAAATGGAAAATTATGACATAATGCTTGACCTTACAGAGCATCCGGAGAAGTATTCACCAGATGAAGTCCGTGAGTTTCTCTCCCATCCGGAGATGAAAGAAATCTATGAGATACTTTGCAAAACATCATCGGTCTTAAACTCAAACGACCGAATCTCAGATGAATTCATTGATATGGAATGGCAACGACTGAACACGGAATATTCAGCGGAACATAAGAATGGAAAACCATTCTTCAAGCGGTTGCTTATACCTTCTTCCCGTATCGCTTCCTTTGTAGTGATAATCCTCACTTCAATGGTTGCCCTTGCAGTTGGCATAGTTGTATCAGTATCCGTTATTGACAAAAAAACTGATGCCCCTGAGGTTGAAAAACCATTGGAGACTTCTAATAAGACTATGACTTTTAGTGACACGATAACAATGTCCCCAAAAGACATGAAGGCAGAAGTCAACCCTGTAATTTTCGAAGACGCATCGCTTGAAGAGATACTTAAAGTCATATCTGAGCACTACGATGTAAGAGTGGAGTTTAGGGATCAGGAATCCTCAGGCATACATTTATTTTATAAGTTTGATTCCCGTCTGCCTCTTGAGGATATATTGGATCAATTGAACACCTTTGACCGTATAGACATAAGAAAAGAAGGAAACCTCCTAATTGTAGAATGACAATGAAAGCATTATTGATTCTAATACTGACGTTATTGTCTATCAAGTCAGTATGCGCCTATAAGTTTTCCTATGATTTCAATAAAACACCGGTTTCAGAGGCTCTTGCAAAGATAGCAAAGGAACATGCTGATGTAAACCTTTCCTTCATATATACCGAACTTACCGGTTACCTTAATTCCTCTACCATACGGACCGATGATCCTTATGAGGCCATCAAACTTACTATTGGTAAGAATCCAGTAAAAGTTACTGAGAAAAAAGGTTTATTTTTTGTCGAAGCCTTGCAACATGGAACCTACAGATATTCCGGAAAAGTAATCGGAGACGATAATCAGCCTGTAATAGCTGCCACCGTAATGCTTATTGCCCCTAAGGATTCTATATTTTTGACATATGGAATGACGGACGAAAAAGGATGCTTTCTTATTCCTTGCGATCATAAAGACGTAATAGTGAAACTCTCAAGTTTAGGTTATCAACCGACCTGCATAAATTCCATATCATTTGATCTCGGCACTATCAGAATGGAAAGTCTACCTGTCAATCTTAATTCCGTTCATGTTATGGCAGACAGGATAAGGAAAAGAAATGACGGAATGGTTATAACTCCGAGGAAACGGGATCTCGAATTCGCGACAAATGCTTATGATGTTCTTGAAAACATCATGATTCCCGGAATCAGCATAGACCGTAAGAATAGTTCCATTACCCGTCTTGGCAGTGAGGTGTCTGTATATATTGATGGCAGACGCTCCGACAGCGACGATATGGAGGGTCTACCTCCCGGTTCAATAAAGAAGATTGAATATATTGATGTTACAAGCGGAAAATACATTCGTGAAGATGCTGTCATCAATATCATTACCAACAGAAATGATGGAAGCCATATATCAGTGGACGTCTTACAGAATCTTACTTATGAGAAAGGTAAATATATAGTTAAAGCTCAGCAAACATCCGGAACAACGACTTTTTCAGCATCTGCCTACATCGAGCAAGCCAAATATACCGATAATAAAGGTGGAATCTATGAATCGTATAGAATAGGGGACGTTTCATTTGACCGTAATGCGTCCGTAAGGGAATCTCCGACAATATATGACAATGAGTTTTTTCGTTTTCGTGTAAAAGACAATAGGGATAACCGAAGTCTGTCAGCTGCGATGTCTATGCGAAGGAGCCATACGCCCGACAGCAGGTATATAAACCTGATCAGTTATGATTATGGAGGGAATATATCGGAGTCGTTAAGCACCTCGTCTATAAAGGACAATTCCCTTTCTCCCACTTTTGATCTATCCGGTGAATTTTCATTGTCGGATAGGAGCGTTCTGAACGTCACGGCAAATGGAAGTTATTCACATAACAAATATTCCTCTTCATATGATGAAGGGAGTTTCTCAAGTATATCCGATGTGAAGGAAGGTTATTGGACAGTCTTTGCCAATGCCAACTATAGCCGTAAATATGGGAAAAGCGCAGCAAGCATTGATATGATAGAGAACTTTCAGAAGAGCAATGCTGAATATTCTGGCACATATCCATCTATACAGGATATGAATACCAATGAACTGATTGCTAACATCGGATATATGGCGCCTATAGGAAAATATTTTCTGATAAACCTTCGTGCCGGGATTTCATGGATACGTTATCATCTGAAGAGGCAAAGCAAGACATCACGTTCAGTCCCTCGAGGAAGCCTGATGCTGCGTTACATGCCTGGTAGCAAACATACAGTTTCCTTAAACTTCAATGCCGGCAATTCCTATCCAACCGCTTCAACGCTCAACAGTGCCGACCAGGTTGTCAACGAGTTTCTTTTAAAACAAGGAAATCCGTCTTATAAACCTTCACTTCTGCTGAATTCAGCCTTGATGTATGGTTTCTTCAGTCATCGCTTCAATATGCAGGCCTTGTATATCAATAATATCATCACCCATATGTTGCTTCCTCATTACTATGCCGAAGGTAACAAAGTGATATATACATTCGATAATTCCTCTACATTATATCAGAATATGGGAGTGTTTTTCGGAACCATAGATATTGGAAGCGGTGCGACTCTAAAGACGGAATTGGCAGTCATTGACAATCGCTTTTCCAAATCATTGATTGATTCCCATCATGCCACTTTCCGCGCGTCATTGGATTTGTCATATACCTGGAAGAAGTTGATGTTATCGGCCGGATTCAAGGCTAAGGAGAAAGAATTGACCTCCGCAGGAGTCATGTCTGAGTCGTTCAACACATGGAGATGTTCTGTCCGGTATATCCTGACAGACTGGCTTTTTGAAATCGGTGCTGAAAATCTCTTCTCCAAAGCCAATTATCTACGCAATACTTATCAAAGCGAAACTTACAGTTATCAGTCTGATATATATGATCGTACTCATCAATCAAACGTATATGCCAAGGTTACATTCAGGATTGACCGGGGTAAAAAACAGAAAATATCAGGCTTGGATGCCGAGGAATCGCAGTCAAGTGCAATCCTGAAGTAGGATCTACAAAAAATAATGATCAATGTCATGAATTCAGGGACAGAACTGCACTATTCTGTCCCTGAATTCATGACATTCTTACATTTCGACTTTATTGCCAAATGGGAAGAGGGCAAGCTTCATCAGCTTGAAGTGCTGCATTCCGAAGGGTATGCCGACTATTGTAATGCAGAATAAGACTCCCCATGCCAGATGTGTCAAGGCAATTGGGACTCCACCTACAAACCACCAGATGATGTTCATGATTCCCGCGAGGCAGCCGTTTGGCCATGAACCGTCTGTGATCTTAGCACCGAACGGCCACAAAGCGACTTTAGCGAGCTTCAATGTCTGCAGGCCGAACGGAATGCCGATGATGGTGATCATCATGGCGATACTTGAGATAAGGTATTCGATGGCAATCATCACGCCTCCGAACACAAACCAGATAATGTTGAGAAGTATATTCATAGATCTATCGTTAATATATTTTATTGTATCATTGGAATACTTGAAAAAGAAATCGATTATAGATATAACACAAAGTATTTGTTCATTTATTATGCCGATGCTTCTACCCGACGGCGGCGAGGAACAAGCCGCTCGCGCCCTTTGCTAAACCGTCCTGATGACATCCGGTTCAGCTTTGCGGCTTTGCGTGAGGCTCCCTTCTCAAATGCACATTTACTTTGTGATCGAACTATAAATTATTTTTAGCCGAAATATATGTTTAATATATGCGGATTCTACTACAATAAACAAAAAATAAGCGTCTATTTCTTGCCATTCTCGTAATCTTTTATTAATTTCACGTCAAATTTTTGAAAATATGCAAACACGACCGCTATATCCTCCCTTTACCGTAGGCGTTGACCTCGGCGGAACTAATACAGTATATGCCATTGTTGACAAGACCGGCTATATTATCGATAAGGAATCTTTTCCGACGAAGACTCCTTCAGTCGATATCTGGGCAGACATTCTTGCAGATGGAATCAGAAGAATGATTGATCGCCATTCTCTTCAAGGCGATGTGGTCGGCATAGGTATTGGTGCGCCAAGTGCCAATGCCACAACCGGTAGTATAGAAGGAGCCACAAATCTTCCTTGGCCCCCTCCTGTGCCTCTCGCCAACTTGCTTGAGGTGCGTCTCGGTCTTCCCGTTAAAGTAAATAATGATGCCAATGCTGCAGCAATTGGAGAGAAGGCTTATGGAGTGGCAGCCGGAATGAACGATTTCATCGTTCTTACACTCGGTACAGGTGTTGGTGGGGGAGTTGTATGCAATGGACATTTGCTTAGTGGTGCACGTGGATTTGCGGGCGAACTTGGCCATGTGACGTTCCCGTTTGCCGCTGATCGGGTCTGTGGGTGTGGCCGTAAAGGTTGTCTTGAGACCGTAGCATCTGCAAGAGGTATTGTAGAGACAGCTCGAAGAATGATGGAAGAATCTGATAAAGATAGTATTCTAAGAAATATTCCGGCTGATCAGCTCACCTCAAAAGCAATATCTGAAGCTGCAATTGCGGGTGATGTGATGGCAAAAGAGGTCTATGATTTCACAGGGGATTGTCTCGGTAAAGCGGCAGCTGAGTTCGCGGCTTTCACAGATCCGGAGGCCATCATTCTATTTGGTGGAGTTGCTAAGGCAGGCGATCTGCTTGTAAATCCGATGCGCGAGGCATTTGGCAAAGCTACCCTTCATCTTTATAGAGACCGCCTAAGGTTTTTAGTGTCTGCACTTGATGGTGCGAATGCTGCGCTTGTAGGGGCAGCATCTCTCCCTTTAATATAAAATCATTTCTTTCCGCAGGTTAAAAATGAAAAAGATCATTGATGTGATTGAGAGCCGGAAGAGTCCGTTTCTCTCGTTGGAGATTCTGCCTCCTTTGAAAGGCAACAGTATATATAAGGTATTTGATATAATCGACAGACTGAAGAAATTCGATCCTCAGTTTGTCAACATAACTTCGCATCATAGTGAGTATGTCTATAAGCCTCTTCCCAACGGGACGCACAAGCGTGTCAGCATCGTGAAGCGTCCCGGAACCGTCGCAATCTCCGCGGCCATACAGAATCGATACGGCCTTATCCCCGTGCCTCATATAATATGCCGTGGATTCACTAAGGAAGAAACCGAATACGCGCTTCTCGACCTTAACTTTCTCGGCATCAACAACCTTATGCTGCTCCGTGGCGATGATAAAAGGGAATTCATAACAAATGCCGACAAAGAAAACTTTCATGAGCATGCCACAGACCTTCAGCAGCAGGTAAATCTCTTCAACAAAGGTATCGGCTTGGAGGATATGGCTATCCAGGGAATCGAGACCCCTTTCTCATACGGCATGGCATGTTATCCCGAGAAACACGAGGAGGCACCCAATATGGACTCTGATATCCACTACCTGAAGATGAAGGTAGACAACGGCGCAGACTATCTGATTACACAGATGTTCTATGATAATGAGAAGTATTTCCGTTTTGTAGAGCGTTGTCGAGCCGAAGGTATAAACGTTCCGATCATTCCGGGCATAAAACCCATTTATAAACGGCAGCAGTTAACCATTCTTCCGAAAATCTTCCGTACCGATATCCCTGAGGCACTTGCTTCGCAGATCCGTGAGTGTGAAAGCGATGTGGAAGCTAAGGAAATCGGAATTGACTGGTGTGTGAGCCAGTGCAAGGATTTGCTCGATAAAGGAGTTCCGGGTATTCATTTTTATACTATGGGTATCAGCGACGGGATAGCCCGAATAGCAGAAAAGATATTCTAAGGCTTATGGAAATAAAGGAGTTTACCGATTTGCTGAGTCAAAGAGTGCTTGTACTTGATGGTGCGATGGGCACTATGCTTCAGCGTTATATTCTCAAGGAAGAAGATTTCAGAGGAAAGCGTTTTGAGTCTCATTCCACCCGTCTTTTCGGATGCAACGACATCCTATGCCTCACTCGTCCGGACGTAGTAAAGGAAATACACAAGGCTTATCTTGATGCCGGAGCTGATATTATAAGTACCGACACCTTTAACGCAAATGCTGTGTCAATGGCAGATTATGCTCTTGACAATGTGCCGGGTCTGATACGTGAAATAAACCGTGTGGGAGCGATACTTGCAAAAGAAGTTTCTGCAGAAGCCACCTGTCGCGGTTGGGGAGGACATGCATTGGTAGCCGGTTCGATAGGACCTACCAATAAATCCGCGACTATGAGTCCGGATGTCGCTGATCCCGCTGCCCGAAACATCACATACGACCAATTGCATGACGCTTACTTTGATCAGGTATGCGGGCTGCTGGAAGGGGGAGTGGATATACTTCTCTTTGAGACAGTATTTGACACGCTCAACCTGAAGGCGGGACTTGCTGCCGCTCATGAAGCAATGAAGGAATGTGGTCGAGAGGTGCCGGTCATGGTATCGGCTACGGTTTCCGACAAAAGCGGACGCACCCTGAGCGGACAGACACTTCCGGCATTCGCGACATCGATAGACGAATTCTCATGTGTGGCTACACTCGGACTAAACTGTAGTTTCGGACCGAAGGACATCATCCCGCATTTAAGGGAACTTGGCAACAATACCTCCTGTTTTATATCCGTGCATCCCAATGCCGGTCTTCCCGATGCGCTTGGAAGGTATGACGTGGATCCTGATAGATTCATCCGCGAACTTTCCCCGGTTTTTAAAGAGGGACTTGCCAATATCGTTGGAGGATGCTGTGGTACGGCGCCTGAGCATATTGCAGCTTTGAGAAAAGCTGTTGATACGGCAAAGCCCCATTTGCCATATAGACTTGAGCCGGCTCTTCGTGTCTCCGGACTGGAGAGGGTTGAGGTGCGCCCGGAAAATAATTTTCTTGTAGTGGGTGAGAGGTGCAACGTAGCCGGTTCCCGGAAATTCCTGCGTCTTATCAAGGAAAAGAAATATGACGAGGCTATATCTATTGCTGCAAGGCAGGTAGCCGACGGGGCCATGGTAATAGACGTGAATATGGATGATCCTCTTCTTGACGCATCTGCTGAAATGACACATTTCCTTAGACTCTATGCCGCTGAGCCCGAGGTAGCCCAAATACCCGTCATGATAGATTCCTCCGATTGGAAAGTAGTAGAAGATGCTCTAAAGAATCTTCAGGGTAAGTCTATCGTCAACTCCATATCTTTGAAGGAAGGAGAGGATGCGTTTAAATATAAGGCATGCCGGATTCGTCAGCTTGGAGCTGCAGTCATTGTTATGGCTTTTGATGAGAAAGGGCAGGCTGATACGTACGACAGGAAAATCGAGATATGCGGTCGTGCCTATCGGCTGCTCACAGAGGAATGCGGGTTTAAGGGTGACGACATAATATTCGACGTTAATGTAATGGCCGTTGCAACCGGGCTTGAAGAACACTCCCGATATGGCATTGATTTCATTGATGCAGTGAGATGGGTGAAGACAAACCTTCCCGGAGCTCGAACAAGTGGAGGTATCAGCAACCTTTCATTTGCATTTCGTGGTAAAAACGCGCTACGTGAGGCGATGCATACTGTGTTCCTATATCATGCTATAGCGGCCGGTCTGGATATGGCTATCATGAATCCGGCTTCGGCGATGACATACGATGAGATCGATCCGAATCTGCGTTCCCTTATAGAGGACGTAGTATTGGCTCGGAACCTTGACGCATCTGAGTCTCTGGCTAACTACGCAATGGAAGAATCTGCCAAGACAGTTACGTCTTCAGAAGCTGTCGGCAGAGATTTGTCAGTTCCTGTTGAAAAGAGAATTGAGAATGCTGTAGTATCAGGTCGCTCTGATTTTCTTTCTGTCGATCTTGAAGAGCTTTCGGCTGGAAAGAAGGCTGTAGATATCGTTGAAGGGCCATTGATGGACGGAATGAAACGCGTCGGTGTACTTTTCGGTGAGGGAAAGATGTTTCTTCCGCAGGTTGTTAAGACAGCCAGGGTCATGAAGATGGCTGTCGATATTCTTAAACCGAGACTTTTGGCCGAATCAGAAGATATCGGAGGCAACAAAGCCGGTAAAGTCTTAATTGCTACAGTGAAAGGAGACGTTCATGATATCGGAAAGAACATAGTCTCAATAGTTCTTTCCTGCAATAATTTTGAGGTTGTGGATCTCGGCGTTATGGTCCCTGCGGAGGCTATAGTTGCGGCTGCTATCCGGGAGGAGCCTGACGTCATATGTCTCTCTGGTCTCATAACTCCATCGCTTGCCGAGATGACAGCTACAGCTGAAGCCTTGGCAAAGGCTGGACTTGACATACCCTTACTTGTTGGAGGAGCCACCACATCCGCGCTTCATACTGCACTGAAAATTGCACCGGTATATAAAGGCCCGGTTGTCCATATGAAGGATGCATCTCAAAATCCGTTGGTTGTCTCTCGTTTACTTGACAGTGATGAAAGATTTGACTTTATCGCTTCATTGAAGAAGCAGCAGAAGGATCTGTGCGAATCTTATGCTTCGCAGGAAGACTGCATGGTTTCCTTTGAGGAGGCAACCAAAAGAAAATCTGAATTCTCATCTTACCCTGTATATGTTCCTCAAATAGGAGAAGGAAGACTTATTGTCAGAAACTTTACGCTCTCAGAACTGGAAGGATTCATAAATTGGAAAATGCTTCTTCATGCATGGGGTCTGCATGGTGCAGGTTGTAGTTGCGGTTGTGAGTCGGGCGAGGCATCCAGACTTTTGGAAGATGCACGTGCGTGTCTCTCTGAGATTGAAGAAAGCGGACTGTATGATGGTTTCGGGATTTTGCGGATTGTCAAGGCTTCCTCGCAGAACAATGACATTATAATAGATGGAAGATTGATTCCTGTCTTGAGACAACAGAAAGTTGGAAGTGGATTTAAGTCTATTGCCGATTTTGTCAATCCAAATGGTGATTATGTCGGGATATTCATGGTTGGAGCCGGAAAATACATTAATTCGCTCCGTATTCATTATGAAGAGGAGGGAGACTCTTACCATGCTCTTCTCCTTCAGTCTCTCGCCGATCGTTTGGCTGAGGCTTCTTCCGAATTGATGCATCATCTTGTTCGAAAGGAATATTGGGGATATGCTCCGCTTGAAGAGTTTGACGTAGATCGCATACTCCGCGGAGATTATCAGGGCATTCGTCCCGCTATGGGATATCCGATGCTGCCCGATCAGCTTCTAAATAAAGAGATCTTCGAGCTCTTGGAGCCTGAGAGCGGAAAAAGAGTAGTGCTTACCGAAAACGGTGCCATGTCTCCTTCTTCGACTGTCAGTGGATTATATATAGCCCATCCAGATGCCCGTTATTTTATGATCGGGAAAATAGGTGACGATCAGAAGGATGACTATGCAAAAAGACGGGGAATTTCCACCGAACGATTATCTGCAATTTTGAATTTGTAATGACAGATTGACAACAAACACAAAAAAGCTCAAACTAATAGTCTGAGCTTTTTTTAATCTTAATATTTAAGGAAAAATGGTCAGCAGTTGAGGAGACGCATGAACTCTTCTCGAAGGGCCGGATCAGTTTCAAATCGTCCACAGTAATCAAGGGTAGTTGTACTGCTATGCTGCTTTTCCACTCCTCGCATCTTCATACAAAGATGTTCGGCATTGCAGGCTACGATCACTCCGTCGGTAGGCATTGCTTCCGCCAGGAGCGAACATACCTGAGCCGTAAGTCTCTCCTGCACCTGGAGCCTCCTTGAAAATGACTCGACTATACGGGCCAGCTTTGACAGTCCGATCATCTTTCCTTTAGGGATATATCCGATGGTCACTTTTCCGAAGAAAGGAAGAATGTGGTGTTCACACATACTGTAGAACTCTATGTCCTTTACGATGACAATCTTGGATCCAGCATGTTCGAAAATAGCCTTACGGGCTATTTCAAGTGGATTCTGTCGATATCCCTGAGTGATGTCCACTAATGCCTTGGCTGCACGTTCAGGTGTCTTCAGAAGACCTTCTCTTTCAGGATCCTCTCCGATTAGCCTGAGTATCTCGCGGTAATGGTCTGCGATCTCAGCTATAAGTTTCTCATCGTGTTCTATCTTCATCATCTCACGTTGATCTTAGATTTCACGATACGCATCTCCGAACTAAAATTAGGGAAACTGCGTTTGAGCTCGTCAAGAGCTTTCTCGGCTTCTTCCTCGTTACGGAAATTTCCGATTCTTGTATACCAATTTGGAGCGCTCGAATATGTGTATACCTGTCCACGATACTTTGGAAAACGCGCTACTATTGCATTTCCTCTTGCCTTAGCACGAGCCTCTAATGAACTCTGGTTACGTCCGTCGCTGAAGACCTGAATCCTGTAGCCATTGCGTATGGCATTAGGATCCTTGTTTTCCTTCTTCTTTACAGCTACCTCGGGATCGGTCAGGATCTTGTCGAGCAGATCTTCGTCTATTTCAATCGTTACGTTTCCATTAGACTCCGCTTCAATCCGCTCAACTATATTCTCGTAATCCGGACCTTCTGCAAAGGCTGGTAATGCCCATCCCGAAAGCAACGCGGTCGGGATGAGCATCTTTAAGTATATGCCGAACATGTATCTCATAATATCTAATTATTCTGATACTTTTTATTTATTCAAATTGAAGCGAATCCGATTGAATCTTATACTGTCATACGTATAACGTATAACGTAATATTAAAATTCCAATCAGTCGAATGCCTCGACTATACCCATGAAAGAGTCAGCCTTCAGAGCTGCGCCGCCGATAAGACCGCCGTCAACGTCCGGCTTTGCAAAGAGTTCCTTAGCATTAGACGGCTTGCAGCTGCCTCCGTAGAGAATTGAAGTGTTGTCTGCGAGTTCCTTACCATATTTGGCAGCGATAACGTTGCGGATGTGTGCATGCATGTCCTGAGCCTGATCAGCAGTAGCTGTCTTGCCTGTACCGATTGCCCAAACCGGTTCGTATGCGATGACGATCTTGGAGAAGTCTTCGGGAGAAAGACTGAAGAGAGCTTCTACCTGACCGGCTACTACGTCATTGTATGTGCCGTTCTCGCGCTCTTCAAGCACTTCACCTACACAGAAGATAGGAGTAAGACCGTTGGCAAGAGCAAGTTTGGTCTTGGCGAGAAGCTGTTCGTTGGTCTCACCGAAATATTGACGGCGTTCGCTATGGCCGAGGATGACATGTGTTGCTCCTGTGCTCTTTACCATGGGAGCGCTTACTTCTCCTGTATACGCACCGCTCTCATGTTCTGAGCAGTTCTCAGCACCCAGGCCGAGGATATCGGCGTCGATTACACCATGTACGGAAGTAAGATGGGTAAAGGGAACACATATCACTACTTCGCAATTCGCTTTCTTAGCCTTCAAGGCACTGTTGACAGCATCGGCAAGCTCTACTCCCTCATCGAGGGTAGTATTCATTTTCCAGTTGCCTGCTACAATATTCTTTCTCATTTTGATAATGTTTTATTGTATCGTTTGTGTTATTTCAGTCTTCTAAATGGACCGCCGCAAAATATCTTGCAATCCGTTTGAACACGCAAAATTAACAAATTCCATCCATATCAACAAATATTTCTCCTTAAAAAGCTTAAAAACTGAGGAAAAGAGTCATATGGAGCATTCTCTGTAAATGTCTCTTATTTCATTTTCTGAAAGGGATTCATAATCTTTTTTTAGGGGAGCTATCAAAACTCCTGCCATATCGATACTTCCCGGCGATATAAGATGTTGTCCTTCTCCCGCACCGTAGCATGAAGGACGGTGCATGTTCCTGGGAATCGAGCAGATCCTTAAGAGCCCACTGCCATCTATCCAGACAAACGCGTTAAATTTCCCTCGTTTTATAAATTCTTTACCGATTATATCCTCGATTTTTGAAAGTATTTCCATTCCTTCAAGGTCAGGAGTGATGATGACGCTACTGAACGTGTAAGGGACATCAAGTCCAAGACTCTGAGGAGTAGCTGTTATGCCGTTTTCAACTGAATGGCATCGCTCTATGAGGCTCATTAAGGGAAGTTCGTAGGTCTTCACAGCCTGACAGTGCATGTGATCCGGACATGAGGCTCCCGCTGCCTTTCCATTAAAAAACACGGTGTGTCCCTTTAGTTTTTCAGCCATGATGACCATGTCCAAAGGAAAACCCTCCTGAGGACGATGGTGTTTACTCACTATAGTAAAATGAGTCGGGAAAATTGGGAAAGGGTTTATTAACAGCTCCCAGCCGTCTGCTATTTCTATTCCAATTTGTTGGGGAGGCCTATTCTCTGCACATAGAAAGCATGGACGCTCAGCCACAGATTTTGCATCTGTATTGGCACCTGTCGAAACTATCCGTGCAGGATTATGCTGTATGCCGACAGTAAGATCGCCAAGCTGCATGCTTCGTCTTTCTGTCTTTCCGAGTGCCTGATAGTTTTTCCTTGCCAGCGGCCATCCCGACAGCTGCGCATCAATGAACTCTAACATAGCTTCTACAAACTTACATCTTAAAACTTACTCCCCCTCATCCATATTCTCATGAATACGTGCCAAGAGTTCTATTGTACGCAGAAAATCCTTATAAATATTATTCTCGTTGGTCTTTTCTATAGGAAGAGCCGCGTCGCTGTTTCCACTCCAACGCCTACAGTTGTAGAGCGACTCATATATCCTTCCGATTTTCCAGGTTCGGGAGATACGGAGAGCCATCGCATAGTCTTCACCATAGGACACATTAGGGAATAGTATTTCTCGCGCTATTGGTGTATAAAAAGCTCTTGGGGCCCCGAAACCATTGATGCGAAGCGCGTTGTTGGCTCCATTTTCAGCTGTCCATTCAGTATGGGCTATGAGACCAGGTGGAATTACATTGAGGTCAAAGTCTGTCAATGTATAGCTTCCGACCACCATTGCACAATTATCTTCATAAAATTTATCAACTATCTTCTGTAGAGTATCGGTTCCAGAATAAACATCGTCGGAATCAAGCTGCACGGCAAAACGCCCGCAACGTTCCGATTCCAAGGCCTTGTTCCAGCATCCACCTATGCCGAGGCCTTCATCTTCTTCGACAATTATTACGTGTAGTCGGGGATCAGGTACTGAAAGCAGTGCTTGGCGCGTACCATCTGTGCTTCCGTTATCCACAACAATTACATTAAATGGAAAATTTGTAAGCTGAGCGAGAGCTGACTCCACTGCATCCATAATCGTAGACACTCGGTTGCGGACAGGAATCACCACACTTGCTTCCACCGCAAAATAGGATGCACCAACATCTGCCGGTTTGGGTTCTCCCACAAGAGCATTGATATCCCGTAGATGCGCACGGCATACCATCTCCATGGCTTTCTGATAGTCCGCATTGCGCGGATCGACATAATCATGCTGTTGCTCTCCGCTCTTTCGGTAATCAGTCTTACTCTGCTCATAAAGATATTCATTGATGCAAAGGGCACCACGGCCGGTAAGCATGCGAAGTCGAAGGGCATACCATCCTCCATCAGGAAGATCGTCGAATTCTTTTTCAAAATCTTCCGATGCATTGAGTACATCTGCAGCATTCAAAAGCACTATAGATCCGAAATCAAAATCATCGCGCATTGATCCAAGCTGATAGTCGATGGTAGGATGATTTGTCACTGATCCGTCTTCTGCAACATCACGATACCATGAGTATGTAAAGGGGACATCACAGATTTCTGCAAGTTCCCGCATCCTTTTTTCCGCATGGGGATACATCCTCACTTCCTTATTTCCAAGCTTTACGAAAATAAACTGGTCAAGACCGTTTCTGAATATCTCTTCTCTCAGCTGGCTTATGTTTTCAAATTGAATCATTTTAACGAATATTGTGATTTTCGTAGGGAAATCAAAGTCTTTTAATTTGCTATGTTGATTATCGCTCGATCCACTCCAGAATCTCCTTCATCAGCATGTTACGCTGGTTGGAATCAGTCAGCGACTCAAATGGTACGCTCATCACGGCTCTACGCGATTTACCATCCCGGATGAGTAGACCGGCGGCTGCATCTGTATCACTGAATCTGAGGAAAGTAGCTGCTTCATCAGCATTTGGCGTGGCAATAATTGCATCCGGCCGTTCTACAATATACTGCTCTGAATTCAGTGTATTGGAGTACGCGTATCTACGGCTTTCAAGAGAAGATTTTAAGGGAGAAGCCATCCCGTCAAGCCGTCCCCCTAATGTAGGAGCAATGGAATCCGGCACTGTTATGCCGAGAACCTCCTCTCCCCACCGGGCGGCATCGTTGTCGCCGCGAGGGTCTCTCAGGTCACTCGCAACATATTGTCCGCTTACAATAAGATCGCCACCTTTGGCAAGAAAACCAGTCAGAGCGTTACGCAATTTCTTAGGGAATGCAATGAAATCGGCCCCGTTGTTGCCTCGCCCGATTGTTGTGGCTTTCTGCTTTCCAAGAATTAGATCGATGGTCTTATAGTCAGTAAGATTGATGCTACCTTGTTCTACGGCACCTACACTTGTGCTGACGAATCCTCGTCCGGCTTCAGCCATTGCTTCGCCATGGATCGAAGGGTAGTCGAATGTATTTCCGGCTATCACTGATGCAACATATTTGTCGCTGCTCTTTCCAAAACCATCACCGGCGCTTCTATGGAATTCAGTCTGATGTCCTGTGAATGAAACATCTTTTATGTATGGCACTCCGAAATCATTTGTAGTGTCAAAACCAGCGTAGTCACCGTCTGAGACTATTCCGGGTGCACTTACCCTGGTGAAACCGTTAATGATAAGAATAGGATGAGATTCGCCGCTTACATGTCGTAATGCCAGTATTTCTGAAGGGAATGAACGTCCACCTTCGTTGAAGGCTATGATTTTGAAGGAGTGGATTTCGTCATCGTCTGCCTGCACCTCGAAATGAGGTTTAGTCGTTTCCCCTATCTTGTGAAAACTCATATCCTCACCGCTTCTTTCCATCACTATATATCCCGTCGGCATAGCCGTAGGTTCAAGTTCATCGGGAGTAGGTTGCCATGAAAGCCTGTAAGTGTTCTTACCGGTTTTCTGGATTGCGAAGTTCTTGACGGGCAGCGGTTGTATGACTACTTTACGATCTTTTCGCTCACCAATAAAGCGGGCAAGTGCCTTGTATATGGCACGGCTTACAGTAAAACGGAACCTTGGATCATTGCCATATTGCATATCTGCAAAATTCTGATGGCTCAGAAGCTCAATGAGAGTGGTGGGAACCTCCGGCACGCGAGCTTCTACATACGATTTGTCCCACATAGGACGCCTTGTCCACTCCGGCTCATATTTAGCCCTGATGTCGCATGTTATCTGGCGCATAAGCATGTCGGTCATGGTCCGGGAATTTTTCCTTGGAGTTCCATCTGCATAATTCGCGTTACCGTTTGTGAAGTATATTCCGAGAGTACCCACAAATGAGTCATCCGCTCTTTTGCCTGCATCGCTGTGGAGAGCCATGACCGCGTCGATGGGAATTCCAAGTCCCTTTTCGTTAGGCAGTACACGCGAGCCTCCTGCAAGATAATTCACCCACAGGCCTCTGCTCGTATAGTCGTCTTTATAGTCGTCGCTACCTGCGTAAGGCGCATATATAGAATCCGGCATGCCTGCCCACTGGAGCCAGTATCTCGCTCCTTCGAGCCAGCGTGGTAGTCCTGAAGTCTTGAACATAGGTTCAGACTTCATAGCTTTCTGCACCTCTTCCTTTCTGAAAGGATTATCAGTAGCTACCGGGCGATCGGAGGAATCAGCATAGTCGGCGATAATGGTTTCTACTGAGATAGAATCTGTATCATAAGATTGTATGACATTATTCCAAAGCACATCGCTGCGTTTAGGACTCCGTGCGATATTGCCCATTCCTCCGCCTATCTTGACCGCGTCGGCAGTCACGACAGTCTCGCCTCCTTTTTCGCTGCGGCTGCTCAGTACAACTGTAGGATTTTCAGGATCGTAACCTTCAGCGAGAGGATACGTCCCCAGATATATCCATGTGCCACCACCCATCTTCTGATTGACGAGTATGTCTTCCGAACCGCCATCATAGTTTATCGTGTAGCGTGCATCTTCCGCAGAGTTTGGAAGGGATTTGTAGCTCACATAGATGGCGTATTCTCTTGATTCCGGAATATCTGCAGACCAGGATGCAGTGGATGGACTTCCGCTCTTTGTGGTCCTAACCATACGGAATGTACCGTTTTCAAACGGATTCTCCGTATCTCTGAAATCAGGCAGGTCATAAATGAATCCTTCCCCTTCTCCAGTCTCCCATTTCTGGTGGCCGTTTGTCTCGAAATATGAATTCTGGGAATAAAGAATGGAGCCATCTTCCGGTTGGTCGTTGTCCACTATCACCTCTATAGGATTAATATCCCTCTCACGCGGTAGCATCACGTAGGCTCCGGCGTTTTCAAGCATCGGTACGGCATAGGGAAGTATATACCCTAATGTATATGTATCCTCCACAGCCTGAAAAAGGAATGGCCGCTGCCAGAACCAGCTGTCTTTGTCAGGTTTATAATATCTTCCGTGACTATGCCACATTGCTACATTGTCACCCTGCATACCTTTAGTGATTTGAGAAAGAGGATCGGCCGTCCGTACAAAAGGAATATTTTCTCTATATTCTTTGGGAAGTTTGTCGATGGAGTTGATATAGTAGGTGAGAGGTTTGCCGCTTACTCTAAGCTCGATAAGGAAATCGGAAAGTGAAACCGGCATAGCCTCCTTAGCCTGTCCCTCCAGCTGCTCAATATACTCCTTATTGATCGGAAGATAAGTAAAATTCTCATTGAGGCTGAAAATGGCTTTGTGGTTGACTGAGTCGGTCTTGACACTGTTCACCCTCAGTCCACCGGGATTATGACTTTTTGGAATAAGCTTTATCAGTCGCTCGTTTACACTAAGTGTCAGCGAGTCATTGCTCGGTGTCTCCACTGGAGGCATGCTGGCAGTGGCACGTGGTGATGTGACAGTAGATCGTTTTTTTCTGGTTCTACTGTTTTTTGTCGTCTTCTTTCTCGTTGTCGACTTGGCTGTCGACTTTGAGGTGGAAGTCTTTTTTCTTGTACTTTTTTTCTTCGATTTCTTCTTAGCTGCAGAAGCCTGAGAAGTTTCGAGAAACTGCGTGTTAAATATATCTGAGAGGCCTACCCAATCGCAAATTCCTAATGAAATCGCACCGGCAGCCAATAGTGTAAGGTATCTCTTGGAATTCATAATTTGCAAAATTACCAAAAAATCCAGTTATGGCCAACCCCAAAACATTTAAATTTTGTAAAATTTGTATTGGCTCAGTTCTCATTGAGTTTGCGGCGTTCGAAAAAAGACCTTGTGAAAAGAATGAAGAGAAGTGCTCCTCCGGCCTGCATGAAGGCTGTAACATGGAATGCTTCAGCAAATCCAATATTCTCAGCTACTATGCCTCCGAGAAGTATTCCCAACCCCATCCCCAGGTCCCATGAGATTAATATGGAGGAATTGGCAGTACCTCTCTGGTCATGTCTGGCTACTTTTATAAACATGTTCAGAAATGCCGGATACATTTGTCCGTTGCCAAGACCTATTAGAAGAGCAGAAAGATAGAAACTCCAAGGCGTCACTACGAAGGCAAACATTCCGTAACCTACAAGTGACAGCATAACTCCTATTAATGCATTGTGGGTGAGTAGACCTTTACGAAGGCTTTTGGCTCCAAACAGACGGGATATGAAAAGACCTGCTGAAAGGATCATAAAGAATATTCCTGTACCATCCGTAATGTGGAGTTCCTGTTTGCCGTATAGCGCCACATAATTACTCATTACTCCCCAGCATGCACCGAAGAAGCAAATATTGATGGCGAGAAGCCAAGCTCGTCCTAAGAAGAAGTGATCGAGACTTAGCTTCGGTTTTCCGTCTATTTTCATGCGCTTGGGAATTTTCACGGAAGTGCTGCAGAGGAATCCCATAAACGCAAGAGCCAGCGAAAGCCAGAAAAGAAGGTCGAAGTTCTCTGTGGCATGATAGATGTATATTCCTACGCTCGGCGCGATAGCCATAGCAAGATTGTTGCTGAGTCCATAATATCCGATTCCCTCGTTACGTCGGCTCGAAGGAAGGACATCTATAGCGGCGGTACTGTTCGCTACCGTGGTCGCTCCAAATGGTATGCCGTGCATCGTGCGCACGATGAAAAACATAAGAAGAGAACTCGCACCGAGGTAGCCGCTGAAACAAAGGAAGAAAAAGAAGAAACATAGCATCAGCACCTTTTTTCGGTCGAATGTATCAACGACAAAACCACTGAAAGGTCTAATAAGAAGTGTTGCGACTACATATCCTGACAGCACTACTCCTATGAGGTCTTTATCTGCCCTGAATTCAGAATCAAGATAGAGCGGCAAGAGGGGAGTGAGTAGATAGAAGGCAAAGAAAAGCAGAAAATTGCACAGCATCACCTTCAGATATTCTCCGTTCCATAGCCTCTCGTTTTTTTCCGTATTGTTTTCCATAATGCAATTTCTCCTGTTAGGATCATTCCCCTCTCATAGTTTCGGCTGGAGATATCTTAGAAATAATCCTGCTTGGGAATATCAATGTCATATATACTATTATGATGACACCAAGATTCAGTATTCCGAAAGCCATCCAGTCCATCTCTATCGGAACAAAATCAATATAATAACTCGATGGATCGAGTTTAAAGACATGCAGTTTGTCCTGAACTGTCAGCAAAGAGATAATCAGTACATTGCCGATGATCATACCGAGTACTGCAACTCTTAGTGCCAGGTAGATGAAAACCTGACGCACCTTGACATTGGAAGCCCCCAGTGATTTAATTAATCCGATGAAGCGCTTTTTGTCAAGTATGATAGTGAGCATACCGCTGACGAGTGTCACGCATCCTACTATCATCATAAGGGTAAGTACGACTATCACATTGGTGTCGAGCATTGACAGCCAATGGAAATAACTTGCACCCTGTACGTGTGCGTTTTCAAGATAATAGCTTTTGTAAATGAGTCCCTCACTTACGGCTGCATTCAGAGATTTCTGAAGGAAGTCAGTCTCTTCATCAAGTCGGTTGAAATCAGGAGTAGTGATAAGTAAGCTTGATCCCTGATTAGGTTTTAGTCCTGTAAATGTTTCTGCCAGGCCACGGCTGCCGTATACCATTAAGTCATCATAAGCATCGAAATGAGAATCATATATTCCAGCTATCTTTATGCGTCGCACCTTCACTTCATCATTGATGAAATAGCAGTCTACCTTATCGTCCTGCTTCAGGCCGAGCTGGCTTGCTGCCATTCTTGAGAGCACTACTTCAAGTCTCGCGGAGTCTTGCGAATAATCCGGTATACAACCTGAAACAAGGTTTGCCTTAAGAAAATCCCTGGTAGCTTTATCATCGAGTGTCTTGAGGAAAACGCCCTTGAAATCATTTGGAGTTTTAAGAATCGTAGGTATTGAGATCTGAAGTGAGTAGTCTTTTATGGTTTCCTGAGAATCCAGAAGTTTCTTTAGAGTTGGGGTTAGGGTTATTATATTGTCTTCTTCATTAGGATTCACTGTCATCACTATATGCGAAGTAAATCCCAGGACTTTATCTGTGATTTCCCTCTTGAATCCCAATACTATCGCTATCGAAGCAATCATAACCGCGACAGACAATGCTATGGCGGCAGTAGCAACCTTCACTCCCGGGCTTGCTTTCCGGCCTTGGCTGCCCAAGGCAAGCCTTCTGCCAAGATATAATGCGTAGTTCATACGAAAAAAATAGTCGTTTTCAGTTTATTCTGCAAAATTAATCATAATTCCTCAATTCTTCCCATTCTTGGTGAAAATTTCTTTTTTAGAGAGCTATACCCATTATACTGTTTTTAATTGAAAAGGGAACTACTTTTTGTATAAGTCATGTGTTGTACAACATATTTTTGTATTTTTATTCAAATACATTTGCATATATCACATATTTTCATTAACTTGCAGACGATAACCGAAAAATCTCCTCATTATGAAAAGATATATCCCTATAATTCTTCTTGCTTTGATTGTTTTCGCCTCTATAGCAGTGGCGTATCCCCGGTATGACAAGAATAATATACCTCGCGACGGTGACCGCCTTCATCCCGGAATCGCAGAGTCAGAAACGCTGATCATGTCAGTGATTGACTCTGCAAAAACTGTCATTATCGACCCGGAGGCAATTACATTCGACGGATCACTTGATGCTTCTTATTATATGGACGGAGACACCGTATCTTACGTTCAGTTCGCCACCAAGCACAGTTTCCTGATAAATGGCGACACACTGTCATATACCGGCTATGAGAACCGCGCCTCGGATTTCCGTCTTGACAGACCCGTAATGCTGGCCGTATTCCCCATGGGTGAGGGTGATGCCGTCATGGAAGAATGGAGCGGACATCTTCTTCAGTACGGCTCGATGCTTCTCAGACATTTCAAGGGAATTTCCAGATCCGGAGTGGAAGCCGGCTGGACTCTGACTGACGGAACAGACACGCTGCGAAACGTCACCCGCCTCCGGTGGACTCTCGACATGGCCTACGCCGATCCCGACTGCATCGACTCCGCCATGCCGGACAGCGTCGCATCGGAAAGGATATCTGAGATGCAGGTGGACGTGAAAGCATTGCTTTCAGAAAGGTTGCTCACCGAGCGGACAATGTGGTTTTCCGACGATGCGCGCTATCCGGTGCTCTCAGACAGCCGCGTCTCCCGTATTATACTTGACGAGGGGGGAGCGCCGTACGATACTGTTCCAATGTCGATGCTCGCCATGCACAATCCCCCGTCGTACCAATACTCCGACACCGGAGAGGAGATAGAAAAGCCTCAAAATGTCGGGAAAACCGGCGGCTATGACGCCGGCGGAGGGACTGACGGAGGATCACCCGACCTGCTAAAGATTGGAGAGCCGGAGACGACGGAAGATCTCATCACGATCACACTGGCCTCACGGACCGGATCAGTCAAGGCCACGCTTACGCTCTTCTCCGACACAGGAATAATATTGACCGGTCCTGTCCAGGTGACCGTAGGCACTGTCGCGCGGCCATACAGTGTCCCGGTTCCAACGGGGTGGAACGGCGTCATGCTCCTGCGGGTGGACGCGGGGGCGGAATCCCATACGGTAAAGGCAATAAGATAGGAAGGAGGAGCGTCATGAAACATATTGCGGTTTTACTATTATCTGTTTTTTTTGTTGTCTCTTCTGTGCTCGCAAAGCCCGATCTCCGGAATTCCAGCGACAATCAGGAAGACAGTCTGAACAGCAAGATAGGCGTTCATACCGAAACTATGCTCCTTTCTGATGAATCAGGAGTCTCATCGTTATTACAAGGTATCATTCCACCTTCACCGCAGGCAGCAGCCTTGGCGAGGTATGCAGAATATCCCGTTAGCCACACCACGGGTATTCCAGACATCTCAATACCGCTATATGAGATACGCATGGGAGAATTATCATTTCCGATCTCGATAAGCTACCATTCCTCTGGAGCTCGTCCTGATGAAATTCCGACATGCGTAGGTCTTGGATGGACCTTGAATGCCGGAGGTGCCATCACACGCACCATACTCGGAGGACCAGACATTGAAGTCTCGGATGAAGCTATAGGTGATTACCGATATTACGACAGAAATAATGTGGATGCCCTAATCAGTCAAATAAAAACAAACCGAGGGAACGGACATCTGAGAGAACTGACAAACCCATTACATACCCGGGACTCCGAAGCGGACAGATTCTGCTTCAATGCAGGAGGACATACAGGAGTCTTCAGATACTCCTATAAAGAAAAAGAATATGTATGTCTTGATGGATCTTCATGCATTGTATCCTCCTACGGACATGGTAAGGAATCATATTTCAACATGATATGTCCGGACAACACGGTATACGAGTTCAAAATCCATGAGAAGACCGGCATTGATCCAGACGAGACAGATCCTTTTTTCACTACCTCCTGGTATGTAAGCTGCATATATACTCCTTACGGAGAAGTCAAATTCAAATATCTGGACACCTCCGACCGTTTCTATGTCAACCATAACAGCAATATCTTCAGATCCGGATTCTATCCCCGAGTGGAGGAGATAATGCAGAATGTATCCTACCTTACATATTATGAGTTCGCTATAAAGGGAAACGAAATCAAGGGACCCAACATGTATTATGACCAGAAACACGTATCTTCAATAGAATGGAATGGGAACCGCATTGAATTCGAATATGCTCCAGGGAACGCCGATGACCTCAACCTTCGCCTGAAACGAATGACCGTGACCACAAGCAGTGGAGATATCGTGAAGACCGTGGATTTTGGAAATGATGTTCCATGGAAAACCGGCACTTCAAGAGGAAGGAGAATGCTGAGGAGTCTCACTGATTCGCAAGCGGGCACCTACACCTTCAGCTACGACACCGGCAAGACATTGCCGCCAATGTTCAAGGAAGGAAATCCGTCGACATGTACGGATTCATGGGGATACTACAACGGAGGATCCGGCTCAGTACTATCCAGGGACCTTGCCGAATGGCTCGCATATGATGAGAATGATTCCATACAGCCATTAGGGAAGCTCTGGAGCAACAAAAGCTGGAGAGACAGGAATCCCAAGCTTGAATACGCCAAGCTCGGGATATTGGATAAGATAGTGTTTCCGACTGGTGGATCAGTCACATACCGTTATGAGCTGAACGAACTGGACAGCGTAAAGTATGGAGGACTCAGGGTCGCATCCATTGAAACTCAGGATGGAGGCCTCAGATTGTCAAAGAAATATATTTATTCCGGTGGAAAGGCGGCGCAGATGCATCCTGACTCGTTGTCAAAATATGTATCTTACCTTAGGATCCACAACAGCTATAATCCTACCAGACCGATGACAAGACGGTACCGTACTGTAATGTCATCTCCGGCTTATTCGGCTTTCAGCAAGTCCGCCCCTGTTCTCTATTCGGATGTCAAGGAAATTCTGTCGGACGGAAGCTATATCGAATATAAATATGACCTTCTTGCAAATACGGTCCCCGCCAGCCGCAAGGATTGGAACCATCCTTCATCATTTCCCGAGGCGCTTACCGACAGGGGTAACAATACTCCGGTCCTTAAAAGCAAAAGTGTGTATTCCTCAGGTAATGTACTGCAGTTTCGCGAAACAAACTCTTACCTGTCCAATACCGTCAGAAGTATAGCTACCGGAATAAGGATCATATCTGTAATTGACCTGTATACATATACTGGCGGTGAGGAAGGATATGTCAGTCATGAAGATGAGTTTCAGGACGGAGTCGCTGAAAGCGAACTTCTCGTAAGGGAAACATGGGCTGAGCGCATTGCGACGGTACTCAAATCCACAGTCACTGAAGACTTCACTACCGGATTCAGCAATACCGTCACATATGCATACGATGATCTCTACCGTACCCTAATGCCTGTAAGCATAAAAATAGCAAACAGCGACGGCTCTACTGTGGAAACACGATATGAATATCCGTTTCACAGGAATGGGGACATATATGCCGATATGATGGAAAACGGCTATAACGACCAGGTTGTGGCTGTAAAGACCTTTCATAATAACCTTCTGATTTCAAAAAAGGAAACCGAATTTGGCTTTGCAGGAAAAAACACGAGTGATTCATACGACCATATCATGCCCTTTGCATACAGTTCATGGTTATATCCTACCTCAAGTACGACTCAGACTCCTTCCACAAACATACCGGAGCGGGAGCGTGTGTCAGGGTATAACTCATCCGGGCGACCGCTCTCGATTACGGTCAACGGCACCGACGTCACATCGTTCACATGGGACACTGCCGGCGTGCAGCTCCTGTCATCGACAGCTCCGGGAGGACTTACGACGACATATACCCATCGGCCGCTGTTCGGACTCGCATCTGTCACGCAACCCAACGGTTACAAGTTATCATACTTATACAATTCAGCAGGCATGCTCCGGTCGGTCTCCGACAATGCCGGGGTTGTCGAGGAATACACCTACAGCATCTCCGGACACCCGACAATGAAATCTGACGGAAACTCGGTGACGACACGCCGCAGGCTGAACTCCACGGGATCAAACTCCATCCTCACAAAGCAGAACTACAGCGGTCTCGGCCTTGAATCGACACTGATACAGGGAGGATTCAGCACATCCGGCAGATACGTATATAGCACCACGGGCTACGATGCCCTCGGACGTGCTTGCGAGAGCATACTGCCGGGAGTGGGAGGAAAGACTCCCGAGCCGAAGACCTATTCGGAAGTGATAGACCTCTCGAAGGCTACCTATGGCGAGGAGTACGTCCGGTCGCAGACCACCCTTGACGCGCTTGACCGTCCTGTCAAGGTCACTACCCCAGGCGACGCATGGCGCGCGCAGTGGAAGGGCAAGACCATTGAATACATCTCCAACTCCGCCGGCAGCGTCCGGCTTTACAGGGCGTCCATGTCATCCCTCGCATTGTCCGACGGCGGATACTACGCGGCAAAGACACTGCAGGGAGTGCGCACCGTCGACGAGGACGGACACGAGATCACCGTCTATACCGACCGCCTCGGACGCAAGGTGCTCGAGAGGCGCGGACCCGAGAGCGGAAAGGGTCAGAACGACACCTACTTCGTCTACAACGCCCTCGGTCAGCTCCGATTCGTGCTCAGTCCGGGCTATCAGGAGGATGCAGATCTTGCCGAATACGCCTACGAGTACCGCTACGACCAGCATGGGAACGTCGTCTACAAGGCTTTGCCAGGAGCCGGATACACACAGTACTGGTACGACCGCGCCGGAAGGCTGACTTTCATTCAGGATCCTAACCTGAGGGCGAAGGCCCTATATCGGTTTTTCGTCTATGACAAAGCAGGGCGGCAGGTAATACAGGGAGTCTGCAAGGTGTGCACACGTAATGAGGCAGCCAACGTCGCCACATATACCGGAGGCTCGTCAGGATTCATGTCGACGGGATACACTCTGACATATCCGGCGCGGATCCAGCAGGCGTTACTTGAGTGTATTTATTTCTACGATTCATATACATTCGTGACATCTCTCGACACATGCCTCGCCAAGGGGGGCACCGCTTCTCCAAAAGGACTGCAGACAGGTTCAGTGATCTTCGCATCCGACGGAAGCAGTTCGATGGCGGCCCTGTACTATGACGTCAAGGGTCGTGTTGTGGAGCACCGGGAGGTAACAAGCTTCGGGACACAGCGCGTGACCACCCAGACGTACACCTACTCCGGACAGCCTCTGAAGACATCAATGACGGAGGGAGGCATGACTGTGGAGACGGAGAACACATACCACGCAGGCTCCGGTCTTCTGACGGCGAAGTACGTGACGGTCAACGGGGTAAAGCAGTGTGTGTCGACGATAACGTACGATGACCTCGGAAGGACCGACTCCATCGCCCGTGGATCCGGACAGAACAGCGGCGGCATAGTCACCTACACATACAACATCCACGGACAGACCACCTCCGTCAGCGGTCCTGGGTTCTCGCAGACCCTGCACTATGCCGACGGACCCGGAACGAAACTCTACAACGGCTCGGTGAGCGCCATGAAGTGGAGCACAGGAAGTTCGTCCTACCTCCGTGGATATAAGTATACATACAACTACTACGGCTGGCTCACGGCTGCCGACTACAGCGAGGGGATCCTGTTGACGGCCAACAAGGACCGGTTCTCCGAGAAGTCGACAGCATTCACTCTCAACGGGGGCATCACGAGACTTCAGCGCAACGGGCTCATGGCCGACGGCACATACGGAAAGGTCGATGACCTGACGGTAGGCTACACCGGCAACCGCGCGACGGGAGTGGCAGACGCCGCACCGCCGGTCACGCAGAACGGGTCCATGGACTATCCGAACAACTACACTTCGAACATACTCTCCTACAATACCTGGGGTGCGCTGACCGGCAATCCGGGGCGCGGCATCACCTCCATCACATACGACAATCTCGGCAATCCGCTGAAGATTCAGTATTCCGGAGGACAGAGCACTTCGAACGTGTATTCGGCCTCCGGTGAGAAGCTGAAGACGGTGCATTCCACCAACGTAGCGGCGCAGGCAAGCGCGTTGCCCCTGACAGGGTCAGACGGTATCTCCATGCTCGCCGACGACATAAAAGTTGTGGTTGGAACCGACAGGTCTGTCGTTGAATACCACGGAAACGTAATCTACCATAACGGGAAGGCCGACACGGTACTCTTCCCCGGCGGCTACGCCACGATAGAGGGGACCGCCGTGACGTTCCATTACTACACGCAGGATTACCTCGGCAATAACCGCGCTGTAATCAACGGCTCGACCGGTGCCATTGAGCAGACGGTGTCGTACTATCCGTATGGAGGTGTGATCCCCGGTCTGAGCACGAACCTGTCGGCGCAGCCCTACAAGTTCGGCGGCAAGGAGCTGATCACCGCAAACGGCCTCAACGAGTACGATTTCGGAGCGAGGCAGTACTTTTCCGCCGTACCCGGATTCACTAAGCCGGACCCTCTCTCGGAGAAGTACTACTGGCTGTCTCCATACCTCTATTGCGCAAACAATCCGGTGAATTATGTAGATCCTTCTGGAATGGTTGTCATAGGCCTAGATAATCAAGCAAGGCAGAATATCATATACTCCTTACCGGAAGAAGAGGCCATGTTTGTCAGATTCAACGATGATGGGGTAATTGATGCCGAATTGTTGAATAAATGCGCGAGTCACTCGGACAACTTTGAGGCATTGAGAAGTGTTGTGAATAGCAAAACCTCTTTTTATGTTTCTACAGCTTCTCAATATACATCAGGAGAACGAACTCGCGAATTAAAGAATGCAGGTATGAGAGGCACAGTTGGTGTGACTCTGATGCCTGATGCCCCAGAGGAACCCTCCCCGGATGAAAATGTATATATTTACACAAGCAATAGAATTCCTGTTGTAGAACAAGTTGAAAATCTAGCTCATGAATTATATGCGCACGGCCTTTTCTATGAACTTAATTCAATGGGAAAGTCAGTAAATCCCTTTCATGAATTTAAATGGGTAGATAAAGTGGAATCAATACCCGGTAGTTTGGAACAAGAATACTATTTTGAAAAAGTAGACTTTAATACTGAGTTGGATAGCCAGATAAAAAAAGTGACGACAGCTGCTAAACGAAATTATAACAATAGATTCAAATGAAAAAGCTATTTATTTTAATAATAATACTCATCAATAAAT
>JAIECF010000056.1 GCA_029068655.1 Muribaculaceae bacterium
GATATGTTTTACAGCATACTTTTTCAAGTCAAAATTTTTAACGAACTATTGTAATAAGAAAATGAGGTTATTATAATTTAGATAAAATGTTAAAAAAAAGAATATTACTAAGTGTCGGATTTCTTATGTTCAGTATTATTTTACAATTAAATGGACAAATCGCACCAAAGTCAAAATATAATGCTAACAATAGAGGAAAATATGATAATCTATTCCTTCTCATTTCCGATGGAGGGGATTATGCTCAAGTGATACAGTTTTCAGATACCACTCTTAAACATGGTTTTGCTAGAGTTTTTCCATCTGAGAAACTTTTGAATAAAGATATTAATTGGTACGAAGACTTTAGAATTGATGACACTTATTATCCAATCAAATATAAAGGATTGGATGATGTTGAGATTTTAAAACTCAAGAAAATAATAAAAGAACTATCTAAAACATACTATAAAGATCCAAATGAGATAAAAGATGATTATCAGTACATTATCTATATAAATAATCGTAAAGTGGTCAGTGCCTTTACTCTTTCACTAAAATACGGCACCATACCCCCAAATATATCCAGAGATATATTGGAGATTCTTTCTATAGCTTCCCCAATATATCCCTATTTTGGCATCGGGAATTAATTTCATATGGGAATAGATGAATTACTACACGCAGGATTACCTCGGCAATAACCGCGCCGTAATCAACGGCTCGACCGGTGCCATAGAACAGACGGTGTCGTACTATCCTTACGGCGGTGTGATCCCGGGCCTGAGCACGAACCTGTCGGCACAGCCCTACAAGTTCGGAGGCAAGGAGCTGATCACCGCAAACGGCCTCAACGAGTACGATTTCGGAGCAAGACAGTATTTCTCCGCCGTCCCAGGATTCACCAAACCGGACCCTCTCTCGGAGAAGTACTACTGGCTGTCTCCATACCTCTATTGCGCAAACAATCCGGTGAATTTTGTGGATCCTACGGGCAAAGTCATTGAGATGCCAAAAGGATCGACCACAGAACAAATTTTGACTGTAATGTGGAATATGCAGCAGATTACAGATGATAAACTTGTATTCAATACCCAGAAAGACGGAACTATTAGAATTAAGATTGCATCCACTGGTGAAGGGAATAAATCCAATGGCACACGATTAATCAGGAATCTCAATAGTTCCAGTAAGAGAATGATAATCCAACCTACAAGTGGTTCTAACGGGGAAAAAAGAGAGTCTAATATAGATTCAAGCAACGGGAAAGGCACAAACACGACTGTATTATTCAATTCCGACTCTAATCCTGATATCCCTATTTTTGATAAGAAAACAAGTAGAGTAATAAGTGGATCTCGTCCAAGTTATATTGGACTAGCTCATGAAATGATACATGCTGAAAGAGATATGAGAGGAGTATCGTTTGATACCTCAGAAGAAGAATATCATTCGTTCACTAATCTCCATGGCGAAGCCGATGTTGAGAGAATCCCAAAGGAAGAATCCGCAACAGTAGGTTTCAATCACATTATAAAGAATGGAATAACAGAAAATGCGATTCGTCAGGAACTCGGTCTCCCACTAAGGGGAACCTATCGTTCTTATAGAAGGAATAGATAAGGATAAAGAACGAATGTGAATTATTTCATCATATTCTTCACCGGTTGAATCATTTTTTCCTGCTTATACAAAAAACGAAGTTTAACTTGTCTAATCAGTAATTTATCATATGAAGAGTAAACAAATTGTCTATACATATATTTATGTATCTTGTTTTATTGCCACTTCTTTTTCTCTTCTCCTTGTTATCGAAGGATGTAACACAAAAAATGGTCAGATAGAAGAGTATAATACTCAACAAGCAAGAGATTCTACAAACAATATTGTTTTACATAAATCACTTCTTTTCCTCATTTATGATGGATCACCTGAATCACCAACTCAGATCATCCAATGTACAGACTCTATCGTCAAACACGGATTTGCCTATGTGACATACCCTTATGATCATTTGGAAACAAGAGATATCATCTGGATGAAGAAATTAGATATTGATGGAACTTCTTACCATTTAGTAGAAAAGAGTTTGGATAGTTACAAAATATCCTTTGTAAATAAAATCATTGCCGAAATTGATTCTATATCAAATAAGGAAGATTATATTGTCAAAGATGATTATCAATACATAATATACATTGACAATTTTAAAACCTTGATTATCTCTCCACAAGCACTCATTTTAAAAGACATTCCACATGAATATAAAGAGATTATAAATTCAATTCTCTTAATTTGTCATCCCTTATACCCCAATTATGGCTTTATAAACTTTGTTGATCCGTGAAAACAATTATAAGAGAGTTGACTGAATTTTATAGCTCGCCCTACACAATATTCTATGGATATGTGATATATCGTTCCGATAAAGCTGGCATTGTCCTCTTCCCCGGTGGCTACGCCACAATAGACGGAACCGCCGTGACGTTCCACTACTACACGCAGGATTACCTCGGCAATAACCGCGCCGTAATCAACGGCTCGACCGGTGCCATAGAACAGACCGTGTCGTACTATCCTTATGGGGGTGTGATTCCGGGCCTGAGCACGAACCTATCTGCACAGCCCTACAAGTTCGGCGGCAAGGAGCTGATCACCGCCAACGGCCTCAACGAGTATGGGTTCGGAGCATAGCAGTCATCATATGTGAAGTATTCATGCTTACTGCCATCATTTCCATTGAAAAATTATTGGGAAAAATTTGCGGAATTTAAATCAATTTGCTAATTTTGAAAAATGAAGTGCTCGACGTCATTTTTATGACGTTCGCATTTTGAAAGATATTAGTGTTTATTCATAGACAATCTAACTTAATATAATAAAACAATGGAAGAAAATCTCGTGAAAACATGCCTTCACGACCGCCATGTAAAACTTGGGGCCCTTATGTCTCCCTTCGGCGGTTTCGACATGCCTATTCAGTATAAAGACATAACAACCGAACACAATGCGGTGCGAAATGAAGTGGGTGTTTTCGACGTAAGCCACATGGGTGAAGTCCGTATTTCCGGCCCTGATGCATACAAATATGTGCAGCACATTTTCGTCAATGACGTTACAGGAGCACCCGACGGCCAGATTTTCTACGGTATGATGTGCTATGAGAATGGCGGTACAGTCGATGATCTCCTTGTATATAAAGTCAACGACAACGAATATTTCCTCGTAATTAACGCTGCCAACATCGACAAAGACGTTAAGTGGATATTCGACAATGCTGAAGGGTATGACGTAAACATATCAAACGAAAGCCCCTATTATGGTGAACTCGCAGTTCAGGGTCCGAAAGCGGAGGAGGTTCTCTCTAAGATACTCGGTCTCCCTCTCGAAGAGATTCCTTTCTATAATTTCAAGACATATCATCTTGACGGAGAAGACGTAATCATCAGTCGTACCGGTTATACCGGAGAAGATGGATTCGAAGTCTATGGCTCGCATGATTACACCGTTCGTCTATGGGACAAACTGATGGAAGCCGGCGTTCAGCCCTGCGGTCTCGGTTGCCGTGACACTCTGCGCTTTGAGGTTGGACTGCCACTTTATGGCGATGAACTATCAGCTGATATAACCCCGATAGAAGCAAGCCTTTCAATGTTTGTCAAACTCGACAAAGATGAATTCATCGGAAAGGAAGCTCTGGCCCTTCAGAAAGCGGAAGGAGTTAAGCGTCGCATCGTAGGCATAGAGCTCGAAGGCAATGCTATTCCCCGCCATGGATATCCCGTGGAAGTAAACGGAGAGGTAGTGGGAGAGATCACTACAGGTTACCGCTCTATTTCTACCGGCAAGTCGGTTGCAATGGCGATGATACAGAAACCTTTTGACAAACTTGGTACTGAGGTGGAAGTTCGCATCCGCAAGAAGACATTCCCCGGCAAAGTTGTCAAGAAACGCTTCTACGACAAGAACTACAAGAAATAACTTCGCGGCAATTCATAATTGGCTACACCAAGCTACAGCAAGTCAAAATGTATAATGCATAATTGTTTGACGCTTGATTTTAGTAAATTTCATAGATATTGCATTATACATTTAATTTAAGTTGCCGCATAAGTTTATCAAGAATAAAACATTATTAACAAAAGCATATGAAATTATGCATCATGCATTATGAATTATGCATTAATTTAAAATAGCAATGACAATCAAAAACGACCTCCGCTACGCGGAATCACACGAATGGGTAAGCCTTGAAGGCGACATCGCAACTGTTGGTATCACCGATTATGCTCAGCATGCTCTCGGCGACATCGTATATGTAGACATGCCTGAAGTCGGCGACGAAGTGACAGCCGGCGAAGAATTCGGTGCAGTGGAATCCGTTAAGGCAGCATCAGACCTCTATTCTCCCGTTAGCGGCGAAGTTGTGGAAATCAACGAAGCACTTGAAGACGAACCGGGTCTCATAAACCAGGACGCTTTTGCCAACTGGATCATGAAGGTAAAAGTATCCGATCCCTCTGAAGTTGAGGCTCTTCTTGACGCGGAGGCTTACGCTAAGATCTGCGAGGAATAATTATGAACAGATACATTCCGCACACCGAGGAAGACATCAAAGTGATGCTGGAGAAGATAGGTGTAGAATCCACCGATGATCTCTTCTCCGACATCCCTGAAGATGTAGTATTCAAAGGTGAGTATGAGATTCCTTCCGCTATGTCGGAGGTGGAGTTGCGTAAGCATTTCAATGAACTTGGGAAAAAGAACAGCAATCTGACAGTGTTTGCAGGCGGAGGTGCTTATGACCATTATTCTCCTTCAGTCATCGGGCATCTCCTTGCCCGCAGCGAGTTTTATACTGCCTACACTCCATATCAGCCTGAGATCTCCCAGGGTACTCTTCAGTACATTTTCGAGTACCAGAGCATGATCTGCGAACTTACGGGACTCGAGGCCAGCAATGCATCCATGTACGATGGAGCAACGGCTACGGCTGAGGCTGCAATGATGATGGTGGCGTCAGCCAAGAAGAAGAACAAAGTTCTTATTTCCGAGACAGTCTCTCCCAAGATAGCAGAAGTAGTAAAAACATATACAAAATTCCATGGCATTGATTTGGCGGTTATTCCTGAAAAAGAGGGTGTGACTGACCTGAATGCTCTTTTTGAGGCTATTGCTGCAGGCGATGTGGCCGGAGTAATCGTGCCTTGTCCCAACAAGTATGGTATAATAGAGGATTTCACAGGGGTAGCAGAAAAGATTCACGCTGCAAAGGCTCTTCTTGCCATGACTTGCGATCCCTCCGCTCTTGCGGTGCTTCGCACTCCCGCGGAATGGGGAGCAGACATTGCATGTGGTGATGGACAGACTCTCGGCATGCCCATGCAGTTCGGTGGTCCTTATCTTGGATTCATGGCTTGCTCGAAAGCTCAGCTCCGCAAGATGCCCGGCCGAGTGGTGGGCGCTACTAAGGATGCCGATGGCAAGCGTGCTTTCGTCCTCACGCTTCAGGCACGAGAACAGCACATTCGACGTGAGAAAGCTACATCTAACATATGCTCAAACCAGAGTCTTATGGCTCTCTATGCAACCATCTATGTCGCTCTGATGGGTCGTAAGGGTCTTGAGGATGTGAATAAACTGAGTTGCGACGGAGCCCACTACCTCTATGATAAGCTTCTCGCAACCGGTAAATTCCATAAGATATTCGACAAACCATTCCTGAAGGAATTTACGCTTCGTACAGACCTTGACATCAAGAAAGTGAACAAATATCTTGCTTCCAAAGGCTATATGGGAGGCATTGATCTTGGCAACGGCCTTGTTGAATTCGCTGTCACGGAGAAGAGGACAAAGCAAGAAATTGACGAATTTGTAACTTTAATGCTGGAGGCATAAGAAGATGAAATACTACGATAAACTGATATTTGAACTCTCACGTCCCGGCCGCGTAGGTTATGAATTGCCTAAAAACGGTTTCGACACTGACGGAGAAAAGGAAATTCCTTCAGATCTCCTTCGCAAGACAACTCTTGAGCTTCCCGAGGTTTCGGAACTTGATGTCGTACGCCATTACACCAATCTGTCCAATAAGAACTTCGGAGTTGATACCGGTTTCTATCCTCTCGGAAGTTGCACCATGAAGTATAATCCGAAAATCAATGAGGAAGTGGCAACAATGCCACAGTTCGCTTCTCTTCACCCGTTGCAGGATGCGTCTACTGCGCAGGGAGCTCTCGAATTGTACTGGAATCTTCAGAACGCGCTTGCCAATCTCGCCGGATTTGCAGAGTTCACACTCAACCCTTATGCAGGTGCACACGGTGAGCTTACCGGACTGATGGTGATGAGAAGCTACCACATGGCTCGCGGCGACCACAAGCGTACCAAGATCATTGTTCCGGATTCTGCCCACGGCACGAATCCTGCTTCAGCTATGGTTGCCGGTCTTGAAGTCGTAGAAGTAAAGAGCCGTCCCAACGGTTCTATCGACATAGAAGACCTCAAGCCTCTTCTCAATGATGAGATTGCCGGAATTATGATGACCAATCCCAATACTCTCGGGATGTTTGAGACTGAAATCCTGGAGATAGCAAAACTCGTTCATGATGCGGGAGGCCTTCTGTATTATGACGGTGCAAACTTCAATCCTCTACTTGGAAAGGTTCGTCCGGGCGATATGGGTTTCGACATCATGCACATCAACCTTCACAAGACTTTCTCCACTCCACACGGAGGTGGAGGTCCGGGCAGCGGACCGGTAGGTGTTGCTGAGCATCTCGTCAAGTTCCTGCCTAATCCTCATGTCAAAAAAGATGAGAACGGAACATTCTATGTAGAGAACGGCGAAGAAGCACTTGGAAGTGTGTCGACATTCTTTGGTAACTTCGGAGTCATGATGAAGGCTTATGCCTACATTTTGAGTCTAGGCAAGGAAGGGATCAAGGAGGTCGGGCCAATGGCGACACTTAATGCTAACTACATAAAAGAGAGCCTTAAAGATGATTATCTCCTACCCATCGAAGGAGCATGCAAGCATGAATTCGTGTTCGATGGTCTCAAGGATAAGTCTACAGGAGTGACTACCCTTAACGTTGCTAAGCGTCTTCTTGATTATGGGTTCCACGCCCCAACCATCTACTTCCCTCTGCTTTTCCACGAATCGATGATGATAGAGCCCACTGAGACGGAAAGTCTCGAGACTCTTGACGAATTCATCGAAGTGATGCATAAGGTTGCGAAGGAAGCTCGTGAAACTCCTGATGAAGTAAAGAACGCGCCACTCACCACAATTGTGCGTAAACTCGACGAGACTACCGCAGCGAAGAATCCCATCCTGAATTATAAGGCTCTTAAGGAAGCTAATAAGTAAGAATAAATTATCCACATCGTTGACAACGACAAAAAAGTTGACAACGTTGACAACTTAAAACAACATGAAGATCATCATTATCGGCGCCGGCCCCGGCGGATACGAAACAGCTCTTGAAGCAGCAAAAAGAGGACATGAAGTGACACTTTTCAATGGTGACCGTCTTGGCGGAACATGTCTTAATGAAGGTTGTATTCCTACCAAATGTCTTTGCAGGAATGCGGAGATGATCGCATCATTCAAGGAGGCCGATAAGTTCGGTATTGATGACTTTTCCTTCACGCTCGACTACAATAAGGTAGTCGAGCGTAAGAAGGAAGTCGTGGACACGCTACGCTCCGGTATCGACGCAATGCTTAAGGCAGCTAAGGTAAATGTAGTCAATGCAATGGCTTCTTTCAAGGATGCCAATACTATAACTGCCGACGGCTGTGAATACTCGGCTGACTATATCATTATAGCTACAGGATCATCATCGCGCTCTCTGCCGATCGAAGGCCATGACCTTGAATGTGTGAAGGATTCCACACAGATCCTCGATATTGATTATATACCTGAATCTCTTACCATCATCGGCGGAGGTGTGATAGGAATGGAGTTTGCTAATATATTCGCTTCGTTTGGCTCTAAAGTTACCGTGATCGAATATATGAAGCAGATTCTTCCTCCGTTTGATTCTGATATAGCAAAGCGACTGAAACAGACTCTTTCCAAGAAAGGAATAAAGATAATCACGGGTGCAGCTGCTAAGAGAATCGAACAAAACGAGGATTATGAAGTAGTAGTCACCTATGATCTCAAAGGGAAGGAAGAGCAGGTAGTAAGCTCCGACCTTCTGATGGCCGTAGGTCGCGCTCCGAGAGTCGATGGACTTAATCTTGAGGCTGCCGGCGTAGAGTATTCACATAAGGGTATTGTCGTGGATGACTGGATGCGTACCAATATTCCGCATATTTATGCGATAGGGGATGTCAATGCCCGCATGATGCTGGCACACGTAGCCACATTCCAGGGCATACATGCTCTTAATGCAATCGACGGGAAAAGTGACAGCATTAACTTCGGTATAGTTCCGAGTGCAGTATTCGTGGTTCCTGAGTGTGGTATGGTTGGTTTGACCGAGGAGTCTTGTAAAGCTCAGGGAATAGAGTTCAGAAAGGTTCAGAGTTTCTTCAGGGCTAATGGCAAAGCCCTTGCCATGGGAGAGCCAGATGGCATATGTAAACTAATATTCCGTAAAGATGACGGCAGACTTATCGGTGCACATATCATGGGTGTGGAAGCTGCAGACCTTGCACAGCAGTGTGCCGACCTTATGAACACCGGCATGACCTTAGAAGGAATTGATAATATAATTTTCGGTCATCCTACTGTATCGGAAGTAATTCTGTCAGCCTGCCATAACGCATGAAAAAGATTGCCGCTGTCACGATGGTCAGGGACGATGACTTTTTCCTGAAGAAATGGGTAGAATACTATGGGAAAGAGCTCGGAAGAGACAATCTGTACATACTTTTCGATGGAGAAGACCAGAAAGTACCTGACTTCTGCGCTGATTTGCATACCTATATACATAAACGCCTCAACCGGGACATAACGGTAGGAGAACGTATGCGGATGGATCTACTCAGTGATAAGGCTCAAGATTTGTTTGAGAAAGAAGGTTACGAAATCGTCATAGGAGTGGATTGTGACGAATTTATTGTTGTAGATCCTTTGGTGTGTAAAGGCCTTGCTGAGTTTATTTCCGACCAAGAAATCGATTCAACTATTTCTCCGCTCGGAATTGACCTTGGACAACATCTGGAAAAAGAGTCTGAAATTGATCCTGGCAGGAAGTTTCTTGAACAGAGAAGTTTCGGATATCTATCCTCACGCTATACTAAAAGTTCTATAATTTCAAAGCCCCTGAGATGGGATATTGGTTTTTACTCTGTAAAGGGACACAATTTTCACATTGTCAAGGATCTCTATCTATTACATTTCGGTTGTCTTGATATGAAGAGGATGAGAGAACGCTTCATGAATCCTGACAGGATAGGAGGCACATCTACCAGTCATCTTAACAAGCGAACCAAGACTATCAGCGTGGTGACTAACAATGAAGCCCGTGACTTCGACAAAGCCATAGCTACCGCAAGAAAGATGCAGACCTGGATACGCGGCTCTTGGAATAAGCCTGCCATGCTGGGTAAGATTATGGTAGTCGAAATTCCGGAGCGCTTCCGTTACATTCTATAATAGGGGGTATTCATTATAAAGGTTTATTTAGTGGAATCATACTGCCAAGCTTTTGATTCCACTCTTCCGGGTATACTTTACCGAATCCTGAGTTGTGGAAAAATGTGAGCTCTCCAAAATAAATATGACCATTGACATCGTAGAAGTCAACCCTTATATGAGGCATATCAGCGCACAATTTAGAAGCTAATTCCTTCATCTTCTCAAAACCAACCGGTTTCTCAGGCGGAACGTCGGAATTAGGATCTTTCATTCTTATTGGCAGACGATTATAGTCCATATCGAAGAAATCGGTATGAGCGTCTTCCGAGATATCCCTTGAGACATACATCATAAAGGGTTTGCCATCAAAACAAAAGAACTTGTAGTCTTTCAATTCTGCGGAATTTGGATCTTCTATGAGTTTCTCTGCGATTATTCTTGGTGGAATGTTTTTGTATGGCCATTCACGATAGTGCCTGTAGAAATGCTGACGAAGCCCTCTCTTGAGTTTCTTACGCACAGTCTCCGTATCCATCTTGGATTTATCTTTGCAGATATACATCCCTCTTCCTGTGTTATGATTGCATTTGATTACAAATTTGTCGGGTAGCTTGTCGAAATCGATGTCTTCGGCGCGCTTCCATACTCCGAGAGTAGGGATGATATGCTCTTCACCTATGATGGAAGCTACATATTCTTTAGCCTTAACTTTGTCAGCCATCACAGTATATTGAGGTTTCCTATTGTGAATCTTGAGCCAGTTAAGTTTTTCATTGAAGGTTTTAGGATTATTCCAGTCCATCCAGAATCCCATTCTCACACGGAAGAGTAGAGACAGAAACAGTTTATCAGGAAGCAGAGGTCCGATAAAGCGCACAGTCACGTCAGCCCATCTATGCAATTTCTTTTGTAGATATATCATTATATTGTAGTTTAAAGTGAAGTGAAAAAGGCGATTGAATTACCAACCGTCTGATTTCGCTCAGAATTTAAATTGAGCAGAAATAAGATTGCAAAATTAGTAAATAATTCTGATATATTTTGCAGGGATGAGATTAATTTGTTAATTTTGTTTGTTAAATATGCAAAAGATATGAACCTAACAACAAAGCAGAAAATCGACAAGATCGGCAACATAGATCTGGTTTATCTTTGGG
>JAIECF010000057.1 GCA_029068655.1 Muribaculaceae bacterium
GGCCACAGGGTATCCATCAATGATGGATACCCTGTGGCCTACTATGTTGACAAACAATAACAAAAATGTTGCAATCCTATTAAATTATATTTCTTGATAAACCGTACATTATTACGACGTGTTTTAAGGTCAAAGACTGAAACCTTAACAAAACATAATTTAGCTATGAAAACATTATCCGTTATCTCTTACGCAATCGGTTGCATTCTCCTCATGATCTCCTGCTTCACAGTAAGCATCTCACTCACATGGTGGCTCGGTGGAATAGCCGTAGTTTTCCTCATCGGAGGATGTGTGTTCCAGTTCAACGTAGTAAAGGAATCGCATCATAACAGATATTATTGAATTGATAGATTAGCCCGATGCAAAGTATCGGGCTTTCCTATGTCTATAAGATCCAGATCACTCTGCATATACCCTCCGATCTTGATCCTCGGAATAGCAGAAAGAAAGAAATCCATAATGGGAAACGCTCCTTCAAAACCCATGCTCTTCATGACATCGAAAACCATGGTGTCCATTACATATATTCCACTGAAAGACAATAATCTGTCTGAATTTTCAATTCTCAGGTCTTCAGGGCGCGCAGCTCCGTTGTTCTGATTGATCCATCCCTTGAGGTACATATTACTGTCAAAAACAAGCTTTCTGTCAGATTTTCTTTCAGATACAAGAAGCGTAATATTTCGCCCTGAATTCTCATGATTGGACAACAACTCCCTTAAATCCGCATTAGAGAGAATATCTACATTATGCACAAGAAACGGACTATTATCCTTTCGCAATAATTCCTCTGCATGAAGAATACCCCCTCCGGTATCCAGTAGTTCAGCTCTTTCATCCGAAACTTTGACCTTTCCTGCCATAGATTCGTTTTCACTAATATACCGCACTATCTGGTCGCCGAAATGATGCACATTGACAGTAATTTCATCAAAACCTTGTTCAGTCAATCGATCAGCGACACGTTTAATCATCGGGATCCCTCCAACAGGCACCAAAGCCTTAGGATGCTTTTCTGTCCAGGGCTTCAGACGTGTGCCTAAACCTGCACATAATATCATTGCTTTCATATTTTTCTCAGTATAATCTATATAAAATAAAAATGGTCTGAAGTTTATGGACGCTCCAGTGGTATATCTATAATACTTCAACGATCAGAATTAATTCCTGCAATGGAATCGGAACATTATTCCTCCGGATGTTCTCTATGGATCAGACATACATTTACTTCCGGAAACTTTTCACTTACATGTGCGGAAGTGCGCTCAGCGCTATAGACAGAACGATGTTGGCCGCCTGTACATCCAAAGCCGACCTGCAATCTTGTAAAGCCCCTTGACAGATATCTCTCAATAGCCGTATCAATAAGAGACCATGCATTCTTCAGAAAACTTTGGATCTCACCTTTATCCTCAAGAAATTCGATCACAGCTTTGTCCCGTCCGGTCAACGACCTGTATTTTTCAAAACGACCCGGATTATGCAAGGCACGGCAATCAAACATAAAGCCACCCCCATTGCCACTCATGTCCACCGGATATCCTTTCTTATAGGAGAATGAGAATATCTCTACTGTCAATCCTGAATATTCGGAAGATTTTTCCATAAAAGAATCGGAAGAAATCGCAAGACAACACTTTTTTAATTCGGCATACTGGTCCAACGCTCCTCTTTCAAGCAGCTCATGAAGATTGATCAGCGCTCCCGGTATGGAAAGCAGGAAATGAGCTTTATGCTGCACCAATCCCCTGAAGCCGTAGGCACCCAACACCTGAAGAGTCCTGAAGATTATAATTTCGTCGAGCCATGAAAGCATTTCCTTTTTTTTCAATTCATTTCCTTTACAAAAAGTATCGCAAAAGTAATCAAGCATTTTTATCCTTAACTCGCTGTCAAAACCTGCGCGAGCCTGCCATAGCAATGACACAGCATCATAAAGCGCAGGGCCACGACGTCCTCCCTGGAAATCAATGAATACAGGTCCTCTCTCAGTAAGCATCACATTGCGGCTCTGGCAATCGCGCATCATGAACCCGCAAAATTCATCAGGAATTGAGGTCAGACGATCCGACAGTCTTTCGAAATCATCTTCCAGTCGATCCTCATCATATATTATCTCCTGAGGTTTAAGATATTCATATTTAAAATAATTGAGATCCCACATCACCTGGCGCTTGCAAAACTCATTTGAGAGACACTTATCAACCCAGAAAAGCTCAGGTGTCTGCTGCAGCGCGACAAGTCTTTTCAACGTTTCCTTTATATTATCCTTTGAATCAGGATTTGAAAGACTTGCAAACAGGGATATATCACCCAAATCTTCCTGAATATACAGCCTACCGTCAGGCGAGACATACATGACCTCCGGGACTTCTCGGCCGGCTTGACGGAAACCTCTTGCGAGCGCGACGAAGCATTTCCCTTCAGCCGGATCCGGAACATAAGTTCCGATGTAAGAATCATCTCCTGAATAAAGGCGGTAGTAACGTCTGTTAGATCCACTCTGAGCCAAAGGGACCACAGAAATCTGACTTACACCCGCGGATGAAGAGAGCAACTTCTTTAATTCCTCCTCAATATGATTGTTTTCCATAAATTTTAGCTTTACAAACAATAAAAATGGCTTCAAAGTTTTAAGAAAATTGAGATTCCCATAAAAGCGAATACAAAATTAATCAAAAATACATATTTTTCATAAAAACATTTGGAATAGTTGCGAGAATTTCTTAATTTTGTGTGACAATCCGATTCATGCCATCCAAGAATCAAGTAAGAGGGCCTGGACCGGAGGTTATCGAATGGAAAAAACAAATTAACCCGTAGTTTAGATATGGCAACAATCGACAATTACAATTTCGCCGGAAAGAAGGCGATAGTCAGAGTAGACTTCAATGTGCCTCTTAATGAAGACGGCACAATCAGCGACGACACCCGCATCCGCGGTGCACTCCCCACACTCAAGAAAATTCTTGCAGATGGAGGTGCGCTTATCCTCATGAGCCATATGGGCAAGCCCAAAGGCAAAGTCAACGAAAAGCTTAGCCTCGCTCAGATTCGCGAAGCCGTAGCAAAAGCTCTCGGTGCGGAGGTGAAGTTCGCGCCTGACTGTGCGAAAGCTCAGGAGGCAGCAAAAGACCTGAAGCCCGGCGAAGTGCTTCTTCTCGAAAACCTCCGTTTCTATCCTGAAGAGGAAGGTAAGCCCGTAGGAATCGACAAAAACGATCCGGCTTACGAGGACGCTAAGAAGGAGATGAAGAAAAGCCAGAAGGAATTTGCAAAGACACTTGCAAGCTATGCTGACGTTTACGTAAACGATGCTTTTGGCACCGCTCACCGCAAGCATGCATCAACAGCTGTCATCGCAGACTATTTCGATGCCAACGACAAAATGCTCGGCTACCTCATGGAAAAAGAGGTTCAGGCTGTAGACAATATCCTTAAAGACATCAAGCGTCCCTTCACTGCCATAATGGGAGGCTCCAAGGTTTCCACTAAGATAGGAATAATCGAAAACCTTATGGATAAGGTTGACAACCTCATCCTTTGCGGCGGCATGACATACACTTTCGCTAAGGCACAGGGAGGAAATGTAGGCAATTCCATCTGCGAGAACGATAAACTTGACCTTGCCCTCGACATCATGAAGAAAGCAAAGGAAAAAGGAGTAAACCTCGTACTCGGAACAGATTGTGTCGCAGCCGATGCCTTCAGCAACGACGCCAATACCCAGATCTGCTCCGTAATGGATATTCCAGAAGGATGGGAAGGACTTGACGCGGGTCCTGACAGCATAGCTGCATTCCGTGAGGCAATTCTTCCCGCCAAGACTATTCTCTGGAACGGTCCTGCAGGAGTATTCGAGATAGAGAAGTTCACTACCGGCAGCCGTGCTATCGCTGAGGCTATCGTAGAAGCGACCGACAACGGAGCGTTCTCACTCGTCGGCGGCGGCGATTCTGTTGCTTGTGTCAACAAATTCGGGCTTGCCGACTCTGTAAGCTATGTATCGACAGGCGGCGGCGCTCTCCTCGAGGCGATAGAGGGCAAGACACTTCCTGGCATCGCAGCTATCAAAGGATAAAAACATTCCGGAGTGGCATATTGCCACTCCGGAGATTAATATCACAAAGACCTTACCTTAGATATCATAAAACCTAAAAAACTCTACTAACCGACAAAAATTTAATATTGCCTTAAGATAACGATTCTTAGGCAATTAACTTGGGATTTAGCATAAATAGACAATCGACAGCTAAAAAATGAAATAAATTTTTTTCGATTTAGATTTGTTTTTTTTGATATTTTTGGTAATTTTGCATTGTTAAGTCGTTTTTAGCGCTTAATAACAAAAAGAAGAACGATCACCTAACATCTTAAATTAATAACAACACAAACTAATTACATCTATGGCATCTAACGATCCCAAGACTCAGTCAGCAGCAACAACAGCTGCGGCTAAGATCAAGAAAGAAGAGAAAATCTCTCAGATCCGCGGCATCAAGAACGCGTTCTTTGTAATCCTCGCCTGCGCCGTGTGCGGTGTATGCATCTTCTTGTTCCTCATGGGTAATCCCGCGAACTTCGAAGGTGGCGATCCGGCAAACGGACATCCCCTCAACCTCGCAGGTACAGTGTACAAGGGTGGCTTCATCGTGCCTATCCTTATGACTCTTCTTCTCACAGTAATCACTCTTTCAATCGAACGCTGGATCGCTCTTTCTTCTGCAAGCGGCAAGGGCAACACTTCCAAGTTTGTAGCAGCAATCAAGGCTGACCTCGCTGCCAACAACATTGACGCAGCCATGAAGCGTTGCAAAGACCAGAAGGGTTCTGTTGCATCTGTAGTCTACAACACACTCGTTAAGTACAAAGAAATGGATGCCAACACCGTTCTCAGCAAAGAGCAGAAGCTTACTACCCTCCGCAATGAGGTAGAAGAGGCCACCGCACTCGAGATGCCTTCTCTCAGCCAGAACCTTCCCATCCTCGCAACTCTTACAACTCTCGGTACTCTCGTCGGTCTTCTCGGTACTGTAATGGGTATGATCAAGTCATTCCAGGCTCTTGCAAACTCCGGTTCTCCTGACTCAACCGAGCTGTCAACCGGTATTTCCGAGGCACTTGTGAACACCGCGTTCGGTATCGCAACCGGTGCATTCGCAGTAATCTCCTACAACTTCTTCACCAACAAGATCGACAACCTTTCCTACGCTATTGACGAAATCGGTTTCTCTATCGTAGCTACATTTGCCGCTACCCACTAATCCGAAGGATTAAAGGTAAGAAGAAACATTAACAACGAAAAAAGTTAATAGCTAATATGGGAAGAGTAAAAATAGCAAAGAAAAGTACATTCATCGACATGACGGCGATGAGTGACGTTACGGTGCTGCTGCTTACCTTCTTCATGTTGACTTC
>JAIECF010000058.1 GCA_029068655.1 Muribaculaceae bacterium
GTAAACATTTATTGGAATATCATATAACCCATATAAATGAAGGCATCCCCCAAATACGATCACGAACCAATATGCGATAAACTCAGTACATAATGAAATTCCATTACCAATCTTACCTTTTCTATTAAGATCATATGATATAATCAATAAGATAAAAAGCAATATCGACGTAACAATTCCCATTATCGTTCGTATCGTGAATCGTTATAATCTGCAAATAATTCTACTTACAAGGCGTATATTCGGACTATTTATAATCTTATAGAGAGATTTTCTGCCATATCAAATACCTGTCTGATAATAGGAGCCATATCGTAATACTTATACTCGGCAAGTCGACCTCCAAACAATACATTTTCCTCCTTCTTCGCCAAATCCTTATATTTATTATAAATATCTTGATTGTGTTTATCATTAACAGGATAGAATGGTTCCATACCATCTTTCCATTCAGTTGAATATTCACGTGAAATGACAGTCTTGTGATTGTCATAAACAGCGTTTCCAAACAATTCAAAGTGTTTATGTTCTATGATACGAGTGAATGGAACATCTGAAGCCGTATAGTTTACTACAGCATTCCCTTGCCAATTTGGATTATCCAGAACCTCAGTTTCAAACCTTACCGTACGATATTCGAGTTTTCCAAATTTATATTCATAGTATTGGTCGATCTTTCCCGTAAAGACTATCTTATCGGCAACAGATTCCCAATGTTTACGATCTTCGAAGAAATCTGTATCCAACTTTACTTCTACTCCTTCAAGAAGACTCTCTATGAGTTTATTGTAACCTCCGATTGGAATTCCCTGATACACATCGTTGAAATAGTTATTATCGAATGTCAAGCGCACGGGTAACCGACGAATAATGAAAGCTGGCAACTCTGAGCATTTTCTTCCCCACTGCTTTTCTGTATAACCTTTAATCAGTTGCTCATAAATATCTTTTCCGATTAGCGTCAAAGCCTGCTCTTCAAGATTACGGGGTTCTGAGATACCTTCAGCCTTCATTCGTTCAACCGCCTCTCTTCGCTGCTCATCCAACTTGGCGTATGCCTCTCCCGGAGTCTTTACTCCCCACATTTGATAGAAAGTGTTCATATTGAAAGGGAGATTATAGAGTTTTCCATCAGGAGCCTGTGCAACCGGACAGTTCGTATATCTGTTGAAAGGTACGATGGAATTTACGAAATCCCACACTTCCTTGTCAGAGGTATGGAAGATATGTGCTCCATACTTATGTACATTTATACTTTCGATTTCCTCGCAATATATATTACCACCAGGATGGGAGCGTTTGTCGATTACTAGGCAACGTTTGCCTTGCTGTTTTACAAGGTATGCAAATGTGGCGCCGAAAAGTCCAGAACCGACAATGAGAAAGTCATATGGTTTCATATTATCTTCGCCTTTTTAAAATAAAGTCTATTGTATCTTTCAACAAGTCATCATTCAAACAGTATAAACCAATCGTATATACTGCAATTCCTAAAGGAACACTAATAAGTATCTGTAATACATCATTAGAAAGGAACGTATGAACTATCTGTAACACTGCACCCATTAATATAGTAGCTACCACATATCTAATCAAAACTATTGAATTCCAAGTGAATGGATAATAATTCCTGCCAAGAATGGCTTGAAGGGTAAAGACTATAAATTCTGCTATTAACGTAGAGATCGCAGCTCCCGTAGCACCATATAAAGGAATCAGTATAATATTTAAAATAATATTCACAATAGCCCCTCCGCTAACGCTACAAATCACAATATTTAATTTATTTTTTGGATATAGTATCTGAATACCCATCACCCCCGTTAAACCGATAAAAAGAATTACTGGAGCATTTAAATATAATACAGGGATAGAAGCAATGTATTCTGGTCCGCAGAATATCATCGTCACCGGTGTAGCTAAAATCATCAAAGCAACAATCACAGGAAGAGATAAAGCCACAGTAAGTCTCGCGGATTTATTAATAATTAAGGAGAATCCAGCCAAATCTTGTTTCTGTAATAGGTTAGTTCCTCTAGGTAATAGTACTGTGCCAATAGATGATATCAATGTGAGTCCAATATGAGATATTTTAGTTCCAGCAGTAAAATAACCTACAGCATCATCTCCCTGCATAAAACCTAACATGATTGTATTTAACTGTATATATAAACTAATAATGAGATTAAGAATAAAAACATGTAAGGCCGGTTTCAAATGCTTAAAGACTTCAAGATTGCTTACTCGAATATCTCTAAAATCTATATGTTTTCTTAAATGAATGAAATTAATAAAATTATTCCCAACTGTAGATCCAACCGTAACTATACCATATGCAAGTATATCTGTGGGATTCTTTACAAAAATAAATAATGCCACAGCTGATAACGTCCTAACTACGATTGCTCGAATTGTGATGTATTGAAAATCTTCAATTCCTTGATAAAACCAATTTACACCGATAGAATTAAATACTATTGTCAGACTAAGTATAAAGAACAATGATGATTGATAATGAATTTGTGGAATAAACTCAGCAAGAATCCAAACTATAATATATCCGAATAGGCATAAAACAAAACTTAGAAGTATAATTTCTATGGTTATTTTATTCCTAAGATACTTTTCATCCTGAAACTTAGCAACCTCCTTTACTGCATATAATGGAATTCCTAAACTTGTAAGTAAGACAATATAGTTTATTATCGATAATTGAAAGTTTATCACACCAATACCTTCCGGTAAGAGTATTCTGGCTGCATATGGAAATGTAACTATCGGAAAAAGAATACTAGTTACGGTATTTATTCCGTTTAAAATAATATTTTTCTTTACCGATGACATTGTTTTACATTATCAATAATTCTATTAGGAAATAGAAAAGCAATTACAGTCCAAACTGTCCAACCGCTTGATTTAACTACATTCAAGCTAATGCAAGAGAGGCAACGATCACAAAGTAACTTATTTTCTTTCGAAAAGCCAACCAAATTACGCAAATGAACTAGTAAATAAGGCTTATGATCTTACAGGAGATTAATTAATCTTCTTTAAATTTCAAAATTTTCTCAATCAGCTCCTCTTTCGTGAATTTTTTCTCCTCTATATCTATTTTCAGAAGCTCCTTCAGTAAATCTGTATTTGCATCCTTAGCTCCTTTTGTATTGCTCTTGAGACCGAGTCTAATAGCCAACTCTTCCTTATACGGGATGATTGGCTGGTACAACTTGAAGTACGTAGAGCCATATGCTCCCTGGAATTGCTTGAGTTTAGGCCTGTGGTAGCCAGATGCGATAATATTCTCACGTGAGATTCCCGGATATTCGTCAATGTATACAATTTTTCGTACACCTATCTGATAGAGTTTTTTACTACATAACTCGCAGGGGCTGGCCGTTACGTATATTATTCCGTCATGAAGTCCCTCACCCCCGTATTTCGTCATCTGTAACATCGCATTCTCCTCTGCATGGAGAGCACGAATATGCACCTGATTCTTCTCTCCCTCGAATTCATTCTGGAGCGACTTGAAGCAATACGGACGTGACATACCCTCCATCAGGCTGTTCTTCGGAGGGGCTAGATGAAGACTCTTGTATTTAATCCTTACCTTTTCATTAAACGTCTGCCCGTCGTCTTTAAACCGTTTCGAATCTCCTATCTCATAACTACTATAAGCGTATCTCCGTATATTCCACATGTCGTTGACGCCCGTTGCCATTGTTCGCAGCTCGCGAAGCGAGCATGGAATCTGTCCGTAAGGCACATCGTTCCATCCAATGGTGCGAATCGTATGGGCCTTGTTTGTTATCACTGCTCCTACCTGACGCGATATGCAACCGCTGTTGAATTTTGCAGTATAGGCAACCACCATACAGCGCTCCTCGCTGCTGGGCGTTATGAGGCCCGGATGCTGGATAAGCGACGCGTACTTCATCCATTGCTCGCTCATGGAGTAGAAATAGGCCTTATCGCCGCCTTGACCATCCTCATTCGATATGTGGATCTCAGCGTCAGCTACACACTGACTTAGGTTCTGGGCAAAGAACCTACCCTTATCAAAATCACTTCCAGATCTCTCTATTGAATCAAGTTCTCTTATCTTCAATGCCTGCTTTTCAATCAATTCTGAATTCTCACGAATTGAATCTTCATCAGAATAGTTTTGTTCCAGTCTTTCCTTAAGATGCTTAGATACAGATTTCTCCTCATGAATGGCTATCAGGTAAAAGGCAGAATATCTCTCCTTTAAGAATTTAGCTTCCAATGAGTTGCGTATCTTGTCGATAACTATCCGACATTGTCCCTTCAACTTCCCTTCTTTCTTATCCCCTAAGTTATCTCTACGAAATCCTTTTATAAGACGGTTTATCAGCTTCACAATCACATAAAGGTGCGCTCCCTGCGGCTTATCGGACTTCATCACGTCATGTGCTATCATCGTCGGATCTCCCGTTGCTCTAACCACAAAAGCCAAACGATGGTAGAAGAAATCCGTGCAGTAAGAATCTTTTTTCCATAGGTATTCATTGAATTCCCTCATGAACCTTACGAAGACACCATCCTCATCAAAGAAAAGCTTCGCCTCATCCTTAAAAGCTTTGTCTTCGTCCTTTGAAATCATACGAAACTCCCTGATAAGATTTGTCCAGTCTGTGAAGTTGAAACCGACTAGGTCATGGACCTCCATCCATCTGTATCTTCTTGAAGCTTCGGAACCAAACGAATAATCATCTGATGAATCATCCTCACACCTTATCTCCCGATAGTCATCGTCTGTTTTATTTCTGCTGGGCCTGTATTTGTCTTTTAGAATTGATTTCAGGCCGTTTTTCAATTTATCCTCTGCCTCTTTTCCTTCTTCAGAGGACGGAATAGTTGCTATAACACTGTAAAGAGTATGGAACATAAGGGCGAAGGAGTACTTCAACACAGTAAATTCGCTATAATTATGTTGTATGAAGTTATGGCATAATGAGTATTTCCTTACAAAGATCGCTCCCGCGATGGATGCATGGTTAGTTTGTCCGGCATACATCAGGTCTTCATTATCAAAAATCTTGGGCTCAGTGACCTTAATGTCTTTAGGCTTTCTGATATTTGTCCATTTCTCGAACTTCCTGCTCATCAAATCTGCAAGTCTCGAACATCCCGTACTGGTGTATCCGGTAAGAGCAACAATCGTATAGTTAATCCTGTCGCTATACAGGGTTTCTATCAATTCCGTCCGTTCATTTATGTTGTTATGCATGGTATTGTTATATTTTAAGAATGCTCTAATTTATATATTAGTGGTCTTTTAGGAATTTTAAATTCTGTCTTTCAATATACGAGTAGTATGGATTCAAAATTTGAAAGGAGAATCAAAATTCTTGAGGAGAGGATGCTTAAGGTCCTTTTCCGAAAAGATTGCCTTTGACACGTCGATCTTCCATTCGATGCCGAAGGTTTCGTCAAGGATGGAGATACCGCCATCGGCTTCTGGGTGGTAGTAGTTATCACATTTGTATTGGAAGATAGCAACGTCACTGAGGACGGCGAAACCGTGGGCGAAACCTCTTGGGATGAAGAACTGACGGTGATTGTCTTCTGTCAGTTCTACGGCTACGTGCCGACCGTATGTTGGTGAGTCCTTGCGTATATCTACGGCCACGTCAAGGACTGCGCCTTTTACACAGCGTACGAGTTTGGCCTGGGCGAAGGGAGGACGCTGGAAATGGAGACCGCGCATCACGCCGTATGAGGAGCAGGATTCATTGTCTTGGACAAAATCTACTTTGGCTACTTTTTCGTCGAACTCTTTCTTATTGTAGCTTTCGAAGAAGTAGCCTCTTGCATCCTTGAAGATCTTTGGCTCGATGATGACGGGGCCTTCTATATTTGTTTTTATTACATTCATTATCAATTGAGTTTTTCGAGGCACATGTGCCTCATACTATCACAGGCCCTCCGGATACTTTCTCACGCTGGGACCGCTGGGGAGGTGGAAGCTGGGGTTTTAATCAAATTTCTGGATGGATTCTTCGGATATCTTCATCAAATACTGGCCATACTGGTTCTTGAGCATCGGTTTGGCAAGTTCTTTCAGTTTTTCAGACGAAATCCAGCCATTCATGTAAGCGATTCCTTCGAGGCAGGCTATCTTGAGGCCTTGGCGCTTTTCGAGAACTTCGACGTATATGCTGGCTTCGGATAGAGAGTCGTGGGTGCCGGTGTCGAGCCATGCAAAGCCGCGTGGGAGTGTCTGGACTTTAAGTTCGCCATCCTTGAGGAATTCCTGATTTACTGTGGTGATTTCCAGTTCTCCTCTTGCAGATGGCTGGATATTGTGGGCTATTTCTACAACTTTGTTTGGATAGAAGTAGAGACCTACAACTGCGTAATTACTCTTAGGATTCTCGGGTTTCTCCTCAATTGATAGGCAGTTGCCGTCCTTGTCGAATTCGGCTACTCCGTAGCGTTCGGGGTCATTCACCCAATATCCAAATACAGTAGCTTTCTGCTCCTCTTCTGCTGTCCTGACTGCATTCTTCAGGACTTCGGAAAAACCTGCACCGTGGAATATGTTGTCTCCAAGGACGAGACAGGCTGAGTCATTGCCAATGAAGGCTTTGCCGATGATGAAGGCTTGTGCAAGTCCATCAGGGGATGGCTGCTCGGCGTAGGTAAAATTGACACCATAGTCGGAGCCGTCACCGAGTAGGCGCTTGAAGCCTGGGAGATCCTGTGGAGTAGATATAATGAGGATGTCACGGATCCCAGCAAGCATGAGAGTGGAGATGGGATAGTAGACCATCGGCTTATCGAATATGGGGAGCAATTGCTTACTGACTCCCTTTGTAATGGGATATAATCTTGTGCCGGAGCCGCCGGCGAGAACGATACCTTTCATGTTGTAAGTCTTCTGTCTTTAGTCTTCAGTCTTAAGAAGAGTTTTGATGTTATGAGAAAAAGCGATGACAAGCCGGAGGTGAATATGTGTGGATGTGTGGATATGAAATGCCTCCGGACTTGTCAGAGCGCTTGTTTTCTAATTCATAATGCTTAATGCAAAATGCATAATTTTCTGAACAGCACTGGGGATATTGGAGTCGCAAGCGACTTGTACGTAGGACAAACCTTTTTCATGAAAAAGTATTGGAGTATTAAATATTGGCGCGAAGCGCAGTATTTAATCTAATGATCAATTACTGAACTTTCGCATGCTCTTTTATTATCACGCAGAGGCGCAAAGGAACAGAGTTTCAGGACCTTATGAGCTTAGCGACATAGTTTTTGCAAGTTCGCAATGAATTGCGGCCTGCTACGCATCGGCCGGAGGTCGCAGAGAAAGCTACGCACTTTTAATGTTCTGACCTTTGAACAACAATAAATTAGAACTAGCGAAACTTAAATCAATTATTAATGATGAATTGAGGGGCTGGTGTGTTTTCAACTGCGACAAACCTGCTGCGCTTGAGGGAATGGAGGGAGGGAGGGCTATTTGCCCGGTTTGGGTTGCTGCTGGAAGATGAGGGAGCCGCGGGGGCCGTTGGTGCAGCGGGTGAGATGGTTGAGGGAACGGCGTTCGTAGGCATTGCCGTTCTTCCGGAAGTTGAGATTCTTTAATATCTCTTCTTTTTCTTTTTGAGTGGCTTTGCCGTTTACTTCTATAGTGAAATAAAGCTTGCCGTTGTCTGCTTTTGTGAATGAGTAGCGGATGACGGAGCCGTTGGGGTGGGAATATTCAGTCTTCAGTCTTGAGTCTTCAGTCTTAAGAGAGGGTTTGCTTTCGGAGGAGAGGGCGTAGCCGTAGTAGCGAAGGGTGGCGGCCATATCGTCGGAGTCGAGTTTCTCGGTCAGCATGACGGCGACGTTGATGGGGTTGGCTTCGATTTTTCTTACGGCTTGGGCGGGGAAGGGAGAGATAATGATTAGAGATAAAAGACTATATAGCACGCAGAGGGTGCTGAGGAACATATAGCGCGATGAGGGAAGGATGGAGATGGAAGATAATTTTTTCACTGTGGTTGAGTTCTTTATTTTGATTGCTTTCCAATGGGGGAGCAAGCTCCGAAAACTGTCACATAACCTGCCATGTGAGATAGACCGCACGAGGCGGTTAGGAAACCGCCTACCCATAGAGAGTGGGCGGGAATCCTCCGAACCGGGCGAATGGCTGTAGCTGGCAGGAGTTTTCTTAATGATTAGAAATTAATTATTTAGGAGTGGCCAACCTGGAATCTACTGAGATGCGCCACTCTATGCCGTTATCGCCGATGATGTTTAAGCGGTAGACAACGCCGGAGGCGTTGGCGTTTTCTGTTTTCTGTTTTCCGTTTTCCGAAGCAGAAATACTTGACTCTTGTCCCTTGACCCTTGACTCTTCAAAAGTGGCTTCGTGGCCGGCGAAGAGGCCGCCGAGGATCTGGACGCGGTCGTTGGGACGCAGTTCCAGTTCGCCGGTGGAGGCTACTTCGTAGTCGGGGGTGAATTGGGCGATGGTCTGCTGGAAGAGCTGGAACTGCCGCTCGGAAATGTCGGCGTAAGGGGCGCCGGAACGGGAGCTCTGCCTATAGCACCAGGCGAGATCGCCGATTCTAGCGAAGAGGGGGCCGATGTCGGTGAGTTTGGCGCGGAAAAAGACTACGCTGTGAATGAAGGGGCGCTCCCTGATGACGATCTTCTTACCGATGGCCCTGGCGATTTCCTCACAGGGATAGAAGAGTTCGATGTCGCTAAGCGAAGTATCGGCGCTGCGCGCAGTATTGGCGAGTGGAGCGTTGTCCGTTGTCCGTTGTCCGTTGCCCGAGGAGAGGAGCTGGATGCGGCGGCATACCTGGGTGAAGAGGACCCCTGGACGTAGAGACATGGCATACCAGCGAGGTGGGTTGTCAAGGAAGACGCGGCCGATGGCCGCTAAGTCTTGAGTCTTGAGTCTTAAGTCTTCAGCGGCTGAGCAGTATTGGCTTCGCAGTATCGGAGCCGATGGTTCAGTATATTTTGGAGTATTGGCTTCGCAGTTTGAAGTATCGATGCTTTGCGCAGTATGTTTTTTGTTGGATGTTGGACGTTGGACGTTGGACGAATCGGAAGGCAAGCTGACAGACGAGCCGTGCGTACCTACCAGGTCATCCTTTGCGGCTTTTCCGCAATCTGAAGACTGAATACTGAATACTGAAGACTTACAAAGCTTCAAAACGGGGAGGCCGAGGGGGGCGTGACCGAGATGGGAGACAAGGACACTTGCGGGGACACCGACACGGAGGGCTGCGTAGGCCCAGAGGGCTTCGACGGTATGGAAGGGGTCGGTGGCCTGCGGAAGACGGGCGCGCTTGAAGAGGGCGTTGACGATCTTCGCTATGTGTTTTTTCAGTTGGGAAAGGGTGCGCTGCGACTGGCGCAGAGGGAAGATGTAGACGCGGCGAGCGTTGGTATTTAAAGATAAATTACTGAAGATGGCTAAGTCTTCAGTCTTAAGTCTTAAGTCTTCAGAGGGGATGCTTTTGTCAATTTCACCTTGCGACAAACCTGCTACGCGGTAATCGGAGCGCTTCATCATCGCGATCTGCTCGAGGGGCTGGAGGGCGTGAGTCAGGCTCCAGATGACGAGGTCGGCGGCGATGGCGTCGTCCGCAAGGAGGCGTGCGGAGTTCCTGGTGAGGCGAAGGGCACGGGCAAAGATCTCGTCGTCGATACCTTTTTTCCAGCCGGAGGGGCCGAGGGTCTTGAGCTGCGTTTTGAGGTCGGAGAAGAGGTCGGTTTTGGGGAGGCGGCCGGCTTTGACGGCGGCGCCATAGAGGGAGGAGATGATGTCGAGGTAGAGGGATGCGGTGGAGAAAGGGAAATTCATTAACCACAGATTTACCAACCAGTCGACGAGCGAAGCTCGAAACGCGTTTTCCGTTTCCCGTTTTCTGTTTCCCGAATGGGCGTAGTCAAACCGCCCACCCATGACTGAAGACTGAAAGGAGTCGAGGGCGCGGAGGTAGCGGACGGAGGTGGCGGAGTGAGGCATGGATTGAGCCTGCAACCTTAAGATTTTTAGGATGTCTTCTATGGAAGATAGCTGTATGTCAGCGGTTTGGCTCATTAAAAATTTTTACAGGGGAGGGAAATTGAGGGTGTTCTTACCGACCCCCTTTGACGGTCTTGTCCGGGGTTGAAAAGGGAAAAGTATGTCTTTGCGCAGTCATTGCAAGCGCAAAGATAGTAAATTTTCCGCATACTGCAAAACTTATTTTGATTTTTATAAGTTTTGCAGTATGCGGAAAAAAGAACCAAGGTTAGACGTTGAAGCGGAAGTGCATGATATCGCCGTCCTGGACCACGTATTCCTTGCCTTCGACGCTCATCTTGCCGGCTTCCTTGACGGCGGTCTCGCTGCCGAGGTTGACGTAGTCGTCGTATTTGATGACTTCCGCTCTGATGAAGCCTTTCTCAAAGTCGGTGTGGATGATGCCGGCGGCCTGTGGGGCCTTTGTGCCGCGGAGGAAGGTCCAGGCCCTTACCTCGTCGGGACCGGCCGTGAAGTAGGTCTGGAGGTCGAGGAGCGCGTAGGCGGCGCGTATGAGGCGTGAGACGCCGGATTCGGTCAGGCCGATGCTCTCAAGGAATTCCTGACGGTCTTCATAGGTGTCGAGTTCGGCTATCTCGCTCTCCGTCTTGGCGGCTACGACGAGGATCTCGGCGCCCTCCCCTTCCACGGCTTTGCGTACGGCCTCTACGTAGGCGTTGCCGGTAGCGGCGGAGTCGTCGTCGACGTTGCAGACATACATGACGGGTTTATTGGTCAGGAGGAAGAGGTCGCGGGCGAAGAGCTGTTCGTCTTTGGTCTCAAACTTCACGCTGCGTGCGGGACGTCCGGCCTCGAGGGCCTCCTTGTAGGCCTCGAGTACGCCTGTCTGCATCTTGGCGGCCTTGTCGCCGGCGGCAGCGGCCTTCTTGGTCTTGACGAGGCGTGAGTCGATGGTCTCGAGGTCTTTTATCTGGAGCTCATAGTCGATAATCTCCTTGTCGCGGACAGGGTCGACGGTGCCGTCGACGTGGGTGATGTTGTCGTCGTCAAAGCAACGGAGCACGTGTAGGATGGCGTCGGTCTCGCGGATGTTGGCGAGGAACTTATTGCCGAGGCCTTCACCTTTGGAAGCGCCTTTGACGAGGCCGGCGATGTCGACGATCTCGACGGTGGCGGGGACGGTGGAGCGGGGGTTGCACATCTCGACGAGTTTATTGAGACGGGCGTCGGGGACGGTGATCATTCCCACATTGGGCTCAATAGTGCAAAAAGGGAAATTCGCGCTTTGGGCCTTGGAATTACTAAGACAATTGAACAAGGTTGATTTGCCAACATTAGGCAAACCGACAATTCCACATTTTAAACTCATTTTAGCAATGATCAATTATCAATGATCAATGATCAATTAATTAGATTACCCAAATCAATTGGAACATCTAATTAATATGACCAAGATCCGGTTATACATATATCAAAGTTGTTTATACTGATTTTCGAATATCAATAAAATCTCGATATTCTGAATTATTACATTCTTAGAAAAGACGAGGACCGGTGGATCTGCAGATGGTTATCAGAAGTTTGACCAGTTCACGGCAATGTTTTAGCATGGATTGGGTTTCTTCTACAGTGAGGATTCCTCCTGCTTCAAGCAGTTCCAACCAATATTCGCTTTCAGCGGCTTCTTTTTTGGCTATCGACATCTTTGCCAGAAAATCGGCTCTGGACTGCGCATACAGACCTTCTCTCACATTAGCACCGATGCTTGTTCCGCAACGCAGAAGCTGACGAGACATGTCGTATTCCCGTTTCTGCTCTTTGAGATAGACATATAGCTTCACGCAACGGACAGCAAAAGCAAAACTTTTTTCCTTCACCGCGTTCTCTTCCTTTTTTTCTCCATCTCCAAGATACTGAGGATTATCTTGATCGTTATCGTTCATAAGCATTCTTTAATTGATCATTGATAATTGATCATTGATAATTGATCATTAATCATTGAATCTATGGCTTTGGCGGCGCGGCGGCCGGCGCCCATGGCGAGGATGACGGTGGCAGCTCCTGTGACGGCATCGCCGCCGGCGAAGACGCGGGGACGACTGGTGCGCCCATCGTCGTCGGCTACGAGGCAGCCGCGGCGGGTGACATCGAGACCTTTGGTGGTGGACTTGATGAGGGGGTTGGGACTGGTGCCGAGGGCCATGATGACAGCGTCGCATTCTATCTCGAACTCGCTGCCTTTCTTCTCTTTGGGACTGCGGCGACCGCTCTCGTCGGGCTCACCAAGCTCCATCTCGACACATTCAAGACCTCTCACCCACCCTTTCTCGTCGCCGAGCACACGGACAGGATTGGTGAGCATACGGAACTCGATGCCTTCTTCCTTGGCATGGTGCACTTCCTCGACGCGGGCGGGGAGCTCAGCTTCGGAGCGACGGTAGACGATGACGGATTCGGCGCCGAGTCGCTTGGCGGTGCGCACGGCGTCCATGGCGACGTTGCCCCCACCGACGACAACGACTTTCTTTGCGTTGAACACAGGCGTGTCGTAGCGGTCGTCATAGGCGTGCATGAGGTTGACGCGGGTCAGGAACTCGTTGGCGGAGAAGACGCCGTTGAGGTTCTCGCCCTCGATGCCCATAAAGCGGGGGAGTCCGGCGCCTGACCCTACGAATACGGCGTCGAAGCCTTCCTCATCGAGGAGGCGGTCGATGGTAGTGGTGCGTCCGACTATCACGTCGCTCACAAACTCAACGCCGAGGCGCTTCACGGCGTCGATCTCGGGGGCTACGATCTTCTCCTTGGGGAGGCGGAACTCAGGGATACCGTAGACGAGAACGCCTCCGAGCTGGTGGAGAGCCTCGAAGACCTTGACCTCATAGCCCCAGCGGGCGAGGTCGGAGGCGCAGGCGAGGCCGGCGGGTCCGGAGCCTATGACAGCGACCTTCTTTCCGTTGCGCGGAGTTGAGTCTTCAGTCTTAAGTCTTAAGTCTTCAGAGGCTGACGCAGTATTTACGAATTGGTCGATCTTCCAGTCGCCTACATAGCGCTCGAGCTTGCCTATGGCCACCGGCTCCGACTTGATGCCGAGTACGCAGCTCCCCTCGCACTGGGTCTCCTGCGGACATACGCGGCCGCATACCGAGGGGAGGGAGGAGTCTTTTGAGATTATCTTGGCAGCTTCAGCCTCACCTTCGGTGATGAGGGCATGGATGAAGCCGGGGATGTCGATGTGGACGGGGCATGCCTCGACGCAGCGGGGGCGCTTGCAGTTGAGGCAACGTGATGCCTCGAGGAGAGCCTCTTCCTTATTATAGCCGAGGCAGACTTCCTCGAAGTTGGTGGCACGGACTTTCGGATCTTGCTCCCGGACCGGCACGCGATCTATCTTCTTCATATTTATTCAATCTTTAGTTTTTCTTTGCTATGGGACTCACGCAAAGGCGCAAAGAATCCTTTCAATCCGTTTGTCGCCACGGAAGCAATGAGCGCGAGCGGCTTGCTAAGCTTGCCGCCGACAGTACATATTTTCCTTTGCGGCTTTGCGTGAAATCATGATAGGCAGGTGCAGTCGGTTTTGGGATTGCCTCGGTACATGCCTTGGCGGCGCATGGCTTCGTCGAAGTCAACCTGCCAGCCGTCGAACTCGGGCCCTTCTACACAGGTGAAGCGGGTTTCGCCTCCGACTGTGACGCGGCAGGCTCCGCACATGCCGGTGCCGTCGACCATAAGCGCGTTGAGGCTGACTACTGCGGGGAGGTTATGTTTCTTGGCTGTTAGGGTGGCGAACTTCATCATGATCATAGGGCCGATGATGACGCAACGATCATATTTCTTACCTTGATTCACGATCAGATCCTCCATGAGGGCGGGAACCATGCCGTGGAAACCGGCGGAGCCGTCGTCGGTGCAGAGATATACGTCGGCCACCTCCTTCATCTCGTCGACATAAGTGAAGAGATCTGCGGTCTTGGCCCCTATGATTACGTCGGCCCGCACGCCGTGATCGGCGAGCCATTTGGCCTGGGGATAGACGGGAGCCGTGCCTACTCCTCCGGCTACGAAGAGAATCTTGGGGGAGCCTTCAGTCTTAAGTCTTAAGTCTTCAGAGGCTGCGCGGGAGGAAGTATCGGCGTTTTCCGAGGGGAAGAGGTCGACGAGGTCGGAAGGCTGCCCGAGGGGGCCGGCGAAGTCGAGGAAGGAGTCGCCTTCCTCGAGGGAATTGATCTTGGCGGAGGAGAGTCCTATGGTCTGGGTGACGATGGTCACTGTTCCCTTCTCGCGGTCGTAGTCGCAGATAGTGAGGGGTATACGCTCGCCAAACTCATCGGTGCGAACGATTACGAACTGCCCCGGGAGGGCGGACTCGGCCACGCGGGGAGCGAGCACCTTCATCTCGGTGATGGCAGGCGAGAGGAGACGTTTCGATACGATTTTGAACACTTCTATATAATGATTAATTATTAATGATCAATGATTAATTATAAGTCTGCAGAGACTTGCCCCGGAAGCGGTGGGAAGTGAGAGCACATGTGAATACTTATCCTTGCGATCCCGCCACCCTGGCGCTCTCTGCGTGAGAAAACGGTGCAAAATTAGCTGAAAAATGGGGATATTGCAAATTTAAGGGGTTGAAATTAGGAAAAGACACGAAAATCAGTTATTTTTGCAGTTTGAAAGGGAAAAAAGTCTTAGGTCTTAAGTCTTAAGTCTTAAGATGCAGCCCACAGAATCCTGAAAGAGAATAATACTAAGGAAATAAAAAATATATAGATATGTCACTTTTCGATAAGGTATCAGCCGATATACAGGCTGCTATGAAAGCTCGCGAGAAGGTGCGTCTGGAGGCGCTGCGCGGAGCGAAGAAAGAGTTTCTCGAAGCTAAAACCGCTCCGGGCGCCAACGGCGAGCTTAGCGATGAGCAGGCCATCAAGATATTGACCAAGATGGTGAAGCAGCGCAAGGAGAGCGCCCGCATCTACGTGGAAAACGGGCGTCAGGAACTGGCCGACAACGAGCTGGCCGAGGCTGCGGTGCTTGAGGAATACCTGCCGAAGCAGCTCACTCCCGAGGAACTGGAGGCTGAGCTGAAGGCCATCATCGCTGAAGTGGGCGCCACTTCAGCCAAGGAAATGGGCAAGGTGATGGGGGTTGCTACAAAGAAGCTGGCCGGACGCGCCGACGGACGTACGATCCAGGGAGTCGTGAAGCAATTGCTTTCATAGTTGTCAGTCATCAGCTTTCAGTTGTCAGAGATTGCATGATATATCATGATGTATCATGATTTAACTTGATTTATCATGGATTAATAAAGAAAAAACTATGTTACTTTTAAGCACTATAAAGGCGGATCCGGAGTTTGTGATCAGCCGGCTCTCGGTGAAGGGCTTCGACGGCAGGGCCGTCATCACCGAAATACTTGAGATCGACGCTGAGCGTCGCCGGCTCCAGCAGAAGACGGAGACCGACGCGGCACAGCTCAACAAGCTTGCCAAGTCGATCGGCGCCCTTATGAAGGAGGGAAAGAAAGATGAGGCTGAGCAGGCGAAGGCTGAGGTGGCCCGCATCAAAGGGGAGACCGCAGGACTTCAGGACCGCCTGGCGGAATGCGAGCAGAAGATGACCCAGCTTCTTCTGACGGTGCCCAATCTTCCCTACGAGGGTGTGCCCGAGGGGAAGAGTGCAGAAGACAATGTGGTGGAGAAGACAGGAGGCGTGATACCCGACCTTCCTGAAGATGCCCTCCCCCACTGGGATCTGGCCAAGAAATACAACATCATCGACTTCGAACTCGGCGTGAAGGTGACGGGAGCAGGTTTTCCGTTCTATATCGGCAAGGGAGCCCGCCTGCAGCGCGCGCTGCAGCAGTTCTTCCTCGACGAGGCCTGGAAAGCAGGCTATATCGAGGTGGAGCCGCCGTTTGTAGTCAACGAGGCGTCGGGCTACGGCACCGGACAGCTTCCCGACAAGGAGGGCCAGATGTATCACGTGCAGCTCGATAACCTCTACCTGATACCGACAGCAGAGGTTCCGGTGACGAACATCTACCGCGACGTCATCATCCCGGAGGCGGAACTTCCGAAGAAAAACTGCGCCTACTCTCCATGCTGGCGCCGAGAGGCGGGAAGCTACGGCAAGGACGTGCGCGGACTCAACCGCCTGCATCAGTTTGACAAGGTGGAGATCGTGCGCATCGAGAAGCCGGAAGACAGCTACGCGGCCCTCGAGGAGATGAAAGACCACGTGCAGGGTCTGCTGGAGAAGCTCGGACTTCCCTGGCACATACTCCGCCTATGCGGCGGCGACATGAGCTTCACGTCGGCGATCACATTCGACTTCGAGGTCTTCAGCGCGGCCCAGAAGCGCTGGCTCGAGGTGAGCTCGGTGTCGAACTTCGAGACTTATCAGGCCAACCGCCTGAAATGCCGCTACCGCGGCGCCGACAAGAAGATCCACCTCTGCCATACGCTCAACGGCAGCGCACTGGCCCTTCCTCGCATCGTGGCCGCACTTCTTGAAAACAACCAGACGCCGGAAGGCATCATAGTGCCGGAATGCCTGAGGAAATACACGGGATTTGACATAATTGATTAAGTTGGACGAGATTTCATGATAAATCATGATGCATCATGATTTATCATGATTTAACATGGATATTAAATTACCAACAGACTATAGCGGGCGGTTAGAAACCGCCATTCCATAAATGGCTGCGTATATAAGCAAGGACGAAAAAGTGATTCCGATCAACGACCCTTCGGGCCGCTGGTCGGAACTCACGCTCCTGCCGGAGTGGGAGGAGGATATATATGACGTGTATACGGTGAGGAAACACGGCAAGTGGGTGATGCTGAAGGCTCTGAAGGAGCAATACAGAGACGATCCGAAATACCGTGACATCATCGAGAAGGAATTCGACACGCGCTACAACCTCGCGCATCCGAACATAGTGCTGGTGAACGACTTCGAGGAGATTCCGGGAATCGGAACGGCGATCGTCACCGATGACGTCTACGGCTATTCACTGCGCAGACTTATCGACGAGAAGCGCCTTACTCCGAAGATAATCCAGAGGCTCGAGACGCAGCTGCCAGACGCCCTCGAGTATATCCAGGAAAACCACGTGATGCACCAGCCGATCACTCCTGACAATATCATATTCACGGAATATAACGAGAACCTGAAGCTGATCAACGTGGGATATGACCACCGCGACCGGCTGGAGCCGCAGGATACGAAGCAGGATATCATCAACTACGGGCGTCTGATCAACGAGGTGCTCGACAACCTGCCGGAACAGCTGCCGAAGCTGCGCCGCGTGGCGAAGCGGGCGGCCGACCCCGAGGGACCGATCGACAGCATTCAGGACCTCAAGATGGCTCTCAGCCAGAGAAGCCGCACTTCCACCATCATCATGCTGCTCGGCTTCATAATCATGATGCTTGGAGCATTGATAGCGATAACACTGAGTCTTAAGTCTTGAGTCTTAAGTCTTAAGTCTTGAGTCTTAAGTCTTAAGTCTTAAGTCTTGAGTCTTAAGGATTGAGTCTTCAGGATTGAGTCTTCAGGATTGGCTTTGCAGTATGGAATTTAAGGACCTGTATCGACTAACTAAACTAAACACGACCATTGAAGAGTAATGATTGAGATAAAGGAAATTGAGATGACGCCGAAGGAACTGCGGAAGTTCGTGCAGTTTCAGATCGACATGTATGAAGACAATCCCTACTTCGTGCCGCCGCTGGTGAGCGACGACGTGGATACGCTCAACCCCAAGAAGAATCCGGCCTACGATTTCTGCGACGTACGCTGCTTCATGGCCTACAGAAACGGTAAGCCGGTAGGCAGGATTGCAGGCATCATCAACAATACCCTCAACGAGAAGCACGGAGCGAAGGACATCCGCTTTGGCTTCATAGACTTCACTGACGAGATCGACGTAAGCCGCGGGCTGCTTGAAAAGGTAGAGGAGTGGGGCCGCGAACGCGGACTGAAGAGGATCGTGGGGCCGCTCGGCTTCACCGACCTCGACTACGAAGGGATGCTCGTGGAAGGCTACGACCAGCTGAGCACGATGGCGACGATCTACAACTATTCCTATTATCCGGAGCACATGCACGCCCTTGGCTATGAAAAAGACACTGACTGGGTGGAATATCTGATGGAGGTGCCGGAGGGGATTCCGGAGAAGCACAACCGCATCTCGGAGATAGTGAAGAAGAAATTCGGCCTTAAGGTGGCGAAGTTCACGAGCAAGAAGGAGATTAAGGAGAAATACGGCCGCGCACTCTTCCAGCTTATCAACGAGGCCTATGAGAAACTCTACCAGTATTCACCCCTCACCGACCGCCAGATAGAGCATTACATCGACGTCTATCTCGGCCTCCTCGACCTGAGCCTTGTGAGCTGCATAGTAGACTCCGACGATAAGCTCGTAGGCGTGGGCATCTCTATGCCCTCGATGAGCAGGGCCCTGCAGAAGTCGAAAGGGAAGATGCTGCCGCTGGGATGGTGGCATCTGCTGAAAGGGCTTAAGGGGAAAAACGACCGCGTCGACCTTCTGCTGGTAGCCGTCAAGCCGGAATACCAGGGAAAGGGAGTGAACGCGCTGCTTTTCCAGGATCTGATACCAGCCTTCATCAACCACGGCTACAAGTATGTGGAGTCTAATCCTGAGCTTGAGAGCAACTCGAAGGTGCAGAACCAGTGGGATTCATTCACCAACCGTCAGCACAAACGCAGGAGAAGCTATACGAAGGAGATTGAGTGAAGTCTTAAGTCTTAAGTCTTGAGTTTTGAGTCTTAAGATTGCGGACGAGCCGCATGAATTATAGCCGCGGGAATCATAATAGAATTAATTTAATAGATGGGAAGTCCTGAAGAGATAAAGCCGTATAATGATGAGGAGGCTAAGGGAAAACAGGTGGGCGAGATGTTTGACGCCATCGCTCCTTCCTACGACTTCATGAACACCATGATGACCGGGGGGCTGCACGTGCATTGGCGCAACAAGGCGCTGAATATGGCTGCCGCCATATTCAAAGAGTCAAGGGTGAAGAGTCAAGAGTCAAGGGGCGGGGAGCCGGAAGCTGTGCTTGACGTAGCATGCGGTACGGGCGACGTGTCGTTTCGCCTCCACGAGCTGTTTCCTAAAGCCCGGATCACAGGACTCGACCTCTCGCCCGGGATGCTCAGGATCGCAGATAGGAAACTCGCCGAGGCGGATGAGTCAGCTAAGGATAAGATAACCTTCATCGAGGGAGACAGCCTCAGAATGCCTTTCGCGGACGGGACATTCGACATGGTGACGGTAGCCTACGGAGTACGCAACTTCGAACGTCTCGAAGACGGCTACCGCGAGATGCGGCGAGTATTGCGGCCGGGTGGAGTGATCTGCGTGATAGAACTGTCGGAACCGGCCAATCCACTGATCAGAAGCGCATACAGGCTCTATTCCAGAAATGTTATTCCCTTGATAGGGCGGATGGTGTCGCACGACACACGGGCCTACTCTTATCTTCCGGAGTCGATAGCAGCCTGCCCGCAACGTGGGGAAATGACTGCGATGATGGAGAGGGCAGGATTCCGGGAAGCTACATATAAGTCGCTGACGATGGGCGTGATCACGATATATCTTGGTAAGTCTTGAGTCTTAAGTCTTAAGTCTTAAGTCTTGAGTGCTGCCGTAACCACAAAGCGCCTCTCCGAGGCTACTGAGCTTTAGCAGTCTACCCCAGGCTAAAGCCCGGGGTTTCAACATAATATCAGCTCTCCGAGCTGAGTCAAAATGAGACTCTGAGAACTGAGACAAGATGAAACTCTGAGAACTGAGACAAGATGAAACTCTGAGAGCTGAGGCAAGATGAGAACGAGCTAAAGCAAAATGAAAACGAGCTGAGTCAAAATAATGATATGAATAGAAAGGATTTTGAGATAATGGCTCCGGTAGGGAGCTGGGAGTCGCTGGCGGCGGCCCTGAACGCTGGAGCGGATGCCGTCTATTTCGGCATCGAGGGTCTCAACATGCGTTCGCGCTCGAGCGCCAATTTCACCGCCGACGATATGGACGAAATCGTACGCCGTTGCACGGCGAAGGGTGTCAAGACATACCTGACGGTCAATACGGTGATCTATGACAATGACATGGATCTGCTTCACAAAATAATTGACCGCGCGCATGCCGCCCACATCTCCGCCATCATAGCGTCTGACATGGCCGCGATACTCTACGCCCGCCAGATAGGCCAGGAGGTGCATATATCGACTCAGGTGAACGTGACCAACATAGAGGCGGTGCGCTTCTACGCTCAGTTTGCCGACGTAATGGTGCTGGCCCGTGAGCTCAATCTCGATCAGGTGAAAGTAATCCACGAAGCCATAGATAGGGAGGGATTAAAAGGACCAAACGGCGAACCGGTACGCCTGGAGATGTTCTGCCACGGCGCGCTCTGCATGGCTGTGAGCGGGAAATGCTATCTCTCACTGCATCAGATGAACTCGGCGGCCAACCGCGGCGCATGCACACAGATATGCCGCCGCTCATATACCGTGACAGACAAGGAGACGGGCGACCAGCTTGAGGTAGACAACCAATATATAATGAGTCCGAAAGACCTTAAGACCATCCATTTCCTCAACAAGATGGTCGATGCCGGAGTTCGGGTCTTCAAGATAGAGGGACGCGCCAGAGGGCCGGAATACGTCAAGGAAGTGGTGGAATGCTATTCCGAGGCGCTTGAGGCTATATGCGCCGGCGACTTCAGCGACGAAAAACTTCAAGGTTGGGAGCAAAGGCTCGCAAAGGTGTTCAACCGCGGCTACTGGGACGGCTACTACCTCGGGCAACGACTCGGGGAATGGAGCGGGAAATACGGCAGCAGCAGCACGCGGGTCAAGGAATACGTGGCGAAGGGAATCAGATACTATGACCGCCTCGGTGTCGGGGAGTTCCAGATGGAGAGCGGCGTGCTGAAGCCGGGCGACGAGGTGGTGGTGACAGGGCCAACCACGGGGGCGCTGATCTTCAAGGTAGAGGAGCTCAGACTGACTACCGATCCGGTGGCGGAAGTGAAGAAAGGCGACCGTTTCTCTCTGCCGGTGCCGGCAAAGATACGTGCATCAGACAGACTTTATCTCTGGAAGGATAAAAGTCTTAAGTCTTGAGTCTTAAGTCTTGAGTCTTAAGTCTTGAGTCTTAAGTCTTGAGTCTTAAGAGTTTCCATGATATTTCATGATAATCATGATATACCATATTTATATCATGCGGTATTGGATGAACTAATATTGACACCGGTTGTTGTTATAATGATGTTAATTTATAAATAGAAAAATTACTATGAAGAAAATCAATCAGCTCGCAGTGGGCGCAGCCCTTCTCTTCGGTGCCGCAGCCTTCTCCTCCTGCTCTGAGGAAAACAACGCTATGATCGGCACATGGACGTCTTCAACTCCTGAAGTTGTCGTTCCTACTATCGAGGGTACTACCTCCGCAACTACAGTGACTACTTTTGAATTCAGTGAAGGCACAGAAAAAAGCAACGGTCCGGTCAAGATGACTACTGACTATACGGTGACAGCTCCCGACTCAGTGGGCAACGCCATCAACTATACCGTAAAGGCTTCCGTAGAGGGTAAGTGGACCCGCGAGGAAAAGGGTGATGACGACTATTACCTTTCTTTCGACCAGAATACTCTCGATGTGGCAGGCGTAGACGCTCCTGACGGACTCGGCGCAGTGACCGCTAACTTCCTCGGAAGTCTGCCACAGTACTCGAAGATCGAAGACGTAGAAGTTACCAAAGACGGCTCGGTTCTGAGCTTCGAGCTTGACAATCCGGACCGGAAGGTTTCCTTTACGAAGAAATGAGTCTTAAGTCTTAAGAAAATATAGGCCGAATCCCGGGTTGGGGTTCGGCCTTTTCAGTGTAGTCAGCACGCTCCTGCGTGCGTCATGACGCATCAATACTTGGGCTGGATCTGGTGGAAGACGGGCTGCATCGAGAAGATGAAGCTGTATTCGCCGTAGGGAAGCATGTATTCCTGACGGGGCTGCGCACCCCAGCTATTGACGCATCCGAGTCCCATCTGAGCTTTATCGATGCAGATGTTGGTGAAGTCTGATTTCTTCACGAGTGGACCATGGCTGTGCGGAGTGCGATCCTTATCGGGATAATCGTCAAGACTGTCGATGCTGTAATTGAGCGCGGAGATCGAGAACGGATCGATTGACTTGAACTCCAAACCGTTGCCGGCGGCGTTAAGCTGCTTCCAGTAGCGCACGTCGGTCTTCGTGCCTGTCTCCTGCGGACGTATGTAGGGATAGAACTGGTCGGCGACCTTCTGGTTGTAGACTCCGAGGAATGTCGAATGATTGCGGTCGGCGTAGTTCTCTATAGGTCCGCGGCCATAATATTCGATGGCATCAAACGATTCCGGCATCTGCATCTGCATTCCGAAACGGAAGAGATTGCTCCCTTCGGCACCTTCGGCAGGCTTGAATGTCTCCGTCACTACTACATAGCCATCCGGAGCGATAGCATAGCTCAATGTCAAGCTGCCTTTTACATCAGGCATATCATACTTGGCATCTACGATCACAACTCCGTCTTTCTCATTATGCGCAAGGGATGTCAGTTTCATCTCCGGTTTACGCCAAGCCTCATATCTGCGCTGCAGACCTGCTCCAAAGTCATTGTCGGTGGGTGCGCGCCAGAAATTGGGAGTGAGCTGACCGCCCTCTGTCAGGAGCTGCATTCCATCAACATCATACTTGGTCATGAAACCGGTATGGCGGTTGAACTCAATCAAGAAATCATCACCCTTTATCTTTAGATAATTGACATGATTGTCCATGACCTTTGGATCTGACAGTTTGGCGTTCTTTCCATAAGAATTGGAAGCACTAAGCTGCGTGCCGGCGGAAGGCATAGCCACCGTGAGCTGGTCGCGTGCCACGGCATATCCTGGAGGAAGGAGACCGTCAGTCTCCTTGAGGGTATAATTCACGTTGAGAAGCCATTCTCCCTTGTCGGAGATCTCGCCGTAAGGAATGGTGATCTGCTCTGTAGCGCCGGGAGCCACGTTGAGCTCAGAGATGGTACCTTTGCGTACGGGCTTACCGTCGTGAAGCAGTGTCCATTCGAGATTCAGGTCGGAGAGATCACGGAAGAAATTCTCGTTGTAGACGTTGACCTTGCCGCTCTTGATGTCGGCAGGGGTTGTCCATACGTTCTGATAGAAATAGCGCACTTCGTCGGCATGGGGGTTAGGCAGGCGGTCGGGACCAACCACACCGTTGATGCAGAAGTTGTTGTCGCTGGCGTCATAATCGTTGAAGTCGCCGCCGTATGCGAAATATTCGGTGCCGTTCTCGTCTTTCATACGTATACCCTGGTCTACGAAGTCCCAGATGAAACCACCCTGCAGGCTCGGATACTTGCGGATAAGATCCCAGTATTCCTTGAATCCACCCATAGAGTTGCCCATAGCGTGGGCATACTCGCACTGGATGAGAGGCTTGGGACTGTTTGGATCCTTACCCCAGGCCTCCATGCCCTCGTAGCCGTAATACATGGGGCAGAAGATATCGGTCTTGCCGTCCTTATGCGCCTGCTCATACTGTGTAGCGCGAGAGGGATCGAAAGCCTTCACCCAGTCGTAGGCATCCTCAAAGTTGGGGCCATAGCCTGCTTCGTTACCGAGGCTCCAGAATATTATGGAAGGATGGTTGAAGTTGCGTTGCACGTTGCGCTGGTTGCGCTCCTGATGCGCCTTATGATAAGCGGGATTCTTGGCCAGGGTATGCTCGCGGTAGCCCATTCCGTGACTCTCTACGTTTGCCTCGGCTACGACGTAGAGACCGTAGCGGTCGCAAAGCTCATACCAGAGCTCGTCGTCGGGATAATGGCAGGTGCGCACGGCGTTCATGTTGAGCTTCTTCATGAGCTGCACGTCTTCAAGCATTCGCTCCGGGCTCACCACATAGCCGCCATCGGGGTCGAGTTCGTGGCGGTCGGCACCCTTGAAAAGCACTGGCTTGCCGTTGACGAGGATCTGGTTGCCCTTAAGCTCTATCTTACGGAAACCGACATTAACCGGAATCACCTCGTCGTTTCCTTCCATAGTCGCGGTGAGTGTATAGAGATAAGGAGTCTCTGCAGTCCACTTGTTGGGATTTACAACCTGCATGGAGGTCTTGCCTGACTTGGAGGCGCTGCCGGTAGCAACGGTATTGCCCTCTGCATCGGTAAGCGTGAGGGCGACGGGCTTGTTGGCTGTGAGGGTCAGATCGATGTCGAGTACGCCGTCGGTGTAGTTGTTGGTCAGATCAGGGGTCACGCGGATGTCGGCGATGCGGTTCTTGTCGCGAGCGAAAAGGTAGCAGTCACGTCCTACTCCCGAAAGACGCCAGAAGTCCTGATCCTCGAGGTAGGAACCGTCGCACCAGCGGAACACCTGGAAACAGATGAGGTTTTCCTTTCCGGGCACGAGATAGGGGGTGAGGTTGAACTCTGCTTCAAGCTTGCTGTCTTCGCTGTAGCCGACATATTTGCCGTTGACCCAGAGGTAGATGTTGGAAGTAACAGAGCCGAAGTGGGCGAAAATCTCCTTTCCCTTCCAGGAGGCGGGAACAAGAATCTCGCGGCGGTATGTGCCGACATGGTTATCCTGATCGGGAACATTCGGGGGATCGTTGCGGAAGAATCTGTCCCATGGATAAGCCATGTTGGTATACATCGGATCGCCGTATCCGTTTAGTTCCCAGCATCCGGGCACCTTGATGGTGTCCCAACCCTTGTCGTTGAAGTCTTTCTTCCAGAAATCAGTAGGACGGGAAGATGCGTCATTGACCCAGTTGAATTTCCAGTCGCCGTTGAGCGAAAGATAGTTGGAGGAATTCTTCCTGTCTTCCTTGAATGAACCTTTCTCACCTTTCCTGAAGGCGAAGGCCTCGGAGCGCATTGGGGCTCGGTTGACGGCGTTCACCTCCGGGTCAAGCCATTCCTTGAATGTCTGAGCTGAGATGGGAGCAGCAGCGAGCATAGCGGCAAAGGCTGCCAAAAAAATATTTTTCATGTTTGTCAGTTGTCAGTTATAAGAATCGCATGTCGATTATCAATCACAAATCGCCTCTCCGAGGCTACTGTTCTTATATGTGCGACCCCAGGCTGAAGCCTGGGGTTTATTCAAAATTCCGGGTCTCCGACCCGAGTCATAATGCCGTTATCTTATCGTGCGGTAGACTATGCATTAGACTGTGAGGATCTCCTTCTCCTTGGCTGCGAAGATCTCGTCGATCTGTTTCAGGTATTTGTCGTGGAGCTTCTGCACCTTGGCTTCTGCATCTTTCTCCATATCTTCGCTCAGACCCTGCTTGATCTCTTTCTTCAGGCCGTCGATAGCCTCGCGGCGAGCGTTGCGTACGGATACCTTAGCGTTCTCGGCCTCTGCCTTGCACTGCTTGACGAGCTGCTTACGACGGTCTTCCGTCAGCGGAGGAATGCCGAGGCGGATCACCTCGCCGTTGTTTTCAGGTGTGATGCCGAGATCGGAGTCGATGATGGCTTTCTCGATGACGCGGAACATCGACTTCTCCCAAGGAGTGATGGCGATGGTGCGCGCATCCGGAACTGATACGTTAGCAACATTAGAGATGGGAGCCATGCTGCCATAGTAGTCTACACGGATACCGTCGAGAAGTTTGACAGATGCCTTGCCGGCGCGGATGCGGGCGAGGGTCTCTTCCAGATAGTCGGCTGCGAGTTCCATCGACTCCTGGGCATTGTCGAGATATTCTTTTACTTCCATGATATATAAATTATGAATTATGCATTGTTTAGTAGACCAGTGTTCCTACATTGTCGCCCTGCATCATCTTGAGGAGATTGCCTTCCTTGTCCATGTTGAAGACGTAGATGGGCATCTTGTTTTCCTTGCAGAGAGCGGTGGCAGTGAGGTCCATCACCTTGAGGCCCATAGAGATGACGGCATCGTAAGTGATTTTATCGAATTTGGTGGCCTTCGGGTCTTTCTCAGGATCGGCGGTATAGACGCCATCAACCCTCGTACCCTTCAGCATCACGTCAGCCTCGATCTCTATGGCGCGAAGGGCGGAGCCCGTGTCAGTGGTGAAGAACGGCTGTCCTGTGCCACAGCTCATGATTGCAACTTTGCCCTGCTTCATGGCGTCGATTGCCTCCCATTTGCTGTAGGGCTTGCCGATAGGAAACATATTTATTGCGGTGAAGACCTGCGCAGGCTGCCCTATGGATTCGAGAGCCGACGAAAGGGCAAGGGAATTGATTACAGTCGCGAGCATTCCCATCTGGTCGCCCTTCACACGGTCGAAACCTTTGGAGGCTCCGGAGAGACCACGGAAGATGTTGCCTCCTCCTATTACGATACCGACCTCAACGCCTGCCTGAGCTATTTCCTTGATCTGGCGGGCGTAAGCCTCGAGTCGGTCACGGTCGATTCCATATCCCTGCGCTCCCATGAGGGATTCCCCGGAGAGCTTAAGCAGTATTCTTTTGTATTCCATTTCAGATTAAATTTAGGTTTTCACAAAGTTATTAAAAATTTCCCTACTACCCAAATCAACTCTCGATTTTTTTTATTAACTTTGCATAAAAACATATGGATATGCCAACATAGAGAGTATTATCCTTAAATCCATTAGTAATATGACACAGTTGACTATCAATATCGAGGACAAATCAATACTGCCTCACTTGAAAAAAATACTCAATGCTCTTGAGGGAGTATCTATCGCCAAGCCAATCAGAAAAAAAAAGACAGGCTTGGATAAGGCCTTGGAAGACATCGAGGCCGGAAGAGTAAAACGCTATGAGTCATCCGAAGCTCTATTCAAAGATCTTGGAATATAACAAACCAACTATCTATAATCATGAAGCTAAAGAATATTGCATTTTGTGTATTAGGGTGCGGAGCGCTGGCTGCGTCTGCGGCTACGGTAAGCAGTCCTGACGGACGACTGGTGCTGACCACTTCGCTTTCGGCTGAAGGACAGCCACTCTATTCAGTGACCTATGACGGACTGCCGATACTTCTCGACTCTCCGCTCGGATTCATATCCAACATCGGAGACTTCTCGAAGGGGCTTACCATCACGGGAGAGAAGACCGGGAAGGTGAATAAATCTTTCGACCAGGCCAAGATCAAGAAAAGCCATGTAGACTGGCAGGCCAACACCCTGACGGAGAGCTATACGGCCGGAAAGAAGCGCGACATGAGCATCGAGTGGCAGGTGGGCGACAACGATATCGCCTTCCGCTATGTCATACCCGTAGAAGGTGAAACCCGCAGCATGATAATAGAGAAAGAAGTGTCAGGATTCCGTTTCCCTGACTTCACCACTACCTTCCTGACCCCGCAGAGCGACGCCATGATCGGCTGGAAACGCACCAAACCTTCATATGAGGAAAACTACAAGGCCGACGCACCTCTCAACGAGCCCTCTCAATATGGCCACGGCTTCACATTCCCGGCCCTCTTCCATGTCGGCGACAACGGATGGGCACTTTTGACGGAGACGGGAGTGGACGGATACTTCTGCGGCAGCCGCCTTGGTGACTATAAGGATGGCGTGTTCGCCATCGAATACCCGATGCCGGAGGAAAACAACGGCAACGGCAGTGCGAATCCGGCCATCAGCCTGCCGGGTAAGACTCCCTGGCGCACCATCACCGTCGGCAAGACACTCAAGCCGATCGTAGAGACAACCATCCCATGGAATCTTGTGGAACCCCTCTATGAATCTGACTTCGAGGTGAGGCCCGGCAAAGGCACCTGGAGCTGGATTCTATGGCAGGATAACTCCATCAACTATGAGGATCAGGTGAAATTTATAGATTTTGCGGCTGATATGGGTTACCAGAACGTACTTGTAGACAACTGGTGGGACACCAATATCGGCAAGGAGGGCATCGCTAAACTCGCGAAGTACGCTCAGTCGAAAGGTGTCAACCTGCTTATATGGTATTCATCTTCAGGCTGGTGGAACGACATCAAGCAGGGCCCGATCAACAAGATGTCGCGTCCCATCCCGCGCAAGGAAGAGATGAAATGGCTCGAGAGCCTCGGCATCAAGGGCATAAAGGTGGATTTCTTCGGCGGCGACAAGCAGGAGACGATGCGCCTCTATGAGGATATCCTCAGCGACGCCAACGACCACGGCATAAGCGTGATCTTCCATGGCTGCACGATGCCCCGCGGCTGGGAGCGCATGTATCCCAACTATGTGGGAAGCGAGGCAGTGCTTGCTTCTGAAAACCTTGTCTTCAGCCAGGATTTCTGCGACATGGAGGATTTCAACGCTACCCTTCATCCCTTCATCCGCAATGCGGCCGGAGTTATGGAATATGGAGGCACTGTGCTCAACAAGCATCTGAACCGTAATAACGACGGAGGCACCACGCGCCGCACTACCGATGCCTTCCAGCTTGCCACCTCCATTCTTTTCCAGAATCCGGTGCAGAATTTCGCCCTTGCTCCCAACAACCTCACCGACGCTCCTGCCGACGCCATCGCGTTTATGAAGAGTGTTCCCACTACATGGGACGACACAGTCTTCATCGACGGCTATCCGGGCAAGTATGTAGTGCTCGCACGCAAAGGCACGGACGGAAAATGGTATGTAGCCGGCGTATCGGCCGACGAAAAGCCGCTGAAGCTTACGCTCGACCTTCCGATGCTTACGAAGGGTCAGGAAGTGACCCTCTACGCCGAAGACGGCAAAGCTCCGCTCAGTGCGAAGACTCTGAAGGTGAAGGATCCCACCAAGGTTCAGATGACACTGAGCAAACGGGATGGCTTCGTGATGGTAGCGGATTGATGAACACAAATCGCCTCTCCGAGGCTACTGTATTTTAACGGGAAACCCCAGGCTTGAAGCCTGGGGTTTCGTCATAATAACAGCTCTCCAAGCTGAGACTCTTCCTAATTGATCATTGGTCATTGATAATTCATCATTGATCATTGGCTGAAAAAAGTTGAGACCCGCGCCTCGGGGGAGGCAACGGGTCTCGGGGGATAGGATGGATTTGGGGAGTAGCCCATAGCAG
>JAIECF010000059.1:0-20578 GCA_029068655.1 Muribaculaceae bacterium
TTTCTTAGGCAGTGTTAGATTTGTATAAGAGATAGATCACGCACTACGCGATACGCACCACGCACTACTTCAAGTGGCGGAGTATCCAGTCAAGATGGCCGCGTTCTGTGGCGTCGGAGGTCCAGTGCTCGTTGATGGGAGTGATGAGAGCTTCTTTAGGAGAGGTGATGACGTTATAGACGGCATAGCTCGTAGTAGGCGGACAGGTATCGTCGTTGTATCCCCATGTAATATAGACAGGACATTTTAGACGGCGGGCAAAGTTTACTACATCATAGTAAGCCATTGTATTGAGTTTCTCAGGAGTGTCCATACCTTCCACACGGAAGAAATGCGGATATCCCCCAGCCCTACCGGCCTTATATCCGGCCATGTCGCTGAGTGCCGGATGATTGGCCACGCAGGCTGTCACCCGTTTGTCGAGTCCGGCCGTCACAATTGCGAGGGCTCCGCCCTGGCTTCCGCCCTGAAGCACTATGTTTTTTCCGTCCCATTCAGGGAGTGTGGTAAGGAAATCTATGGCGCGCACACATGCGAGATACACCCGCTTCATATAATAATTGTCTTTATTGTCCAGTCCGTTCTGGAGGTAGCCGTTCTCTCTTCCGCTGAAGGCCCTGCTTATTTCCTTGAAGGCGTCTTCAGTCATCTCGGGATTAAGGCCATGAATCTCCATTTCGAAACGTATGCAGCCGTTCTCGCCATAATAGCGATGACGCAATGGTTCCTTTATGGTCTTTATTCCGGCGCCCGGGGGACAGAGTACAATGGGGCACGATCCCGGAGCGGCATCTTTCGGGATAAAGAGATATCCATAGATCGACTGCCCCTGGTTGGATACGGTGAGGTTTACGAGCCAGCAATCCATCTTGTCGGTGGAATATTTTGGAGAGGGAGTCATAGTGAAGTCAAGAGGCACTTTTGACAGTTCCTCGAGGTTCTTATCCCAGAAAGCGTTGAAGTCAGCCGGCATCTTGGTATAAGGCTCTATCTTTTCGGGAGAGAATCCAACTTTGATATGATGTTTGTAAACCGTTCCGTCTACTTCTGCCGAAAGACGCAGGTCGCGGAATCCCGGTGTTTTCATTGTCCCCATCTGTATGGAAGCGCGCCCGTTCTTCAGTGTAGTCTCCCCTTTTGAATCTGCAGGCATCATGTCGCCACCGATCTCATATGAGAGCTTAGCCCCGTCGACAGGAATACCATATTTATATAGCTGGACGTCGACCACCGGTTTTTCACCGGTCTTATAGAGCCAGTCGGCATGATCGGGCACAGTCACCCAAAGCACGTCGCTGCGGTAAGGATAGTTTTCGGCGAAGAGATAGAGAGGAAAAAGGATTACAAGAATAATCAGATTAATAATACGTATCGGTTTCATATGATGATAGATTTTAAAGTTTCCTGATGACGCTCCGGGGCGGTTAGGAAACCGCCCACCCATAAAAAAAGCCCCGCCCCTTAAAGGGCGGAGCCTTTTAAATTATCTGCGACATTCAATTATGCATTATGAATTATGCATTATTATCAGAGCTTCGGGCCGGCAGCTACGAGAGCCTTGCCTTCGTCGTTTGTAGTGAACTTATTGAAGTTCTTGATGAAGCGGGCAGCAAGGTCTTCTGCCTTCTTGGTCCATTCAGCAGGATCAGCGTAGGTGTCGCGCGGATCGAGGATCTTGGGATCTACTCCGGGAAGTTCGGTAGGAACTACGAAATCGAAGTAAGGAATGGTCTTTGTAGGAGCCTTGAGGATGTCGCCGCTGAGGATAGCGTCGATGATGCCGCGTGTATCCTTGATGGAGATACGCTTGCCTGTGCCGTTCCAGCCGGTATTGACGAGATAAGCCTTGGCACCGCTCTGGTTCATGCGCTTAACGAGCTCTTCACCATATTTTGTCGGGTGGAGGCTGAGGAACGCTGCGCCGAAGCAAGCTGAGAATGTCGGGGTAGGCTCTGTGATGCCGCGCTCTGTACCGGCGAGCTTAGCGGTGAAGCCGCTGAGGAAGTAGTACTTGCACTGCTCGTCGTTGAGGATAGACACGGGAGGAAGCACACCGAATGCGTCAGCTGAAAGGAAGATGACCTGATCGGCAGCCGGACCTTTCGAAACGGGGCGAACGATGTTCTTGATGTGGAAGATAGGATATGAAACGCGGGTGTTCTCTGTCACGCTCTTGTCTGCGAAGTCGCATTCACCGTTGACTACGGTTACATTCTCGAGAAGTGCGTCGCGCTTGATGGCGTTGTAGATGTCGGGCTCGCTTTCCTTGTCGAGGTTGATAACCTTAGCGTAGCAGCCGCCTTCGTAGTTGAATACGCCTTCGTCGTCCCAGCCGTGCTCGTCGTCGCCGATGAGTTTACGCTTCGGGTCAGTTGAAAGTGTAGTCTTGCCGGTGCCGGAAAGGCCGAAGAAGATAGCAGTGCTTGTCTCCTCCATGTTGGTGTTTGCGGAGCAGTGCATTGAAGCGATGCCGCGGAGAGGGTTGAAGTAGTTCATCATAGAGAAGATACCCTTCTTCATCTCGCCGCCATACCATGTGTTGATGATCACCTGCTCTTTGTCGGTGATGTTGAAAGCTACGCAGGTCTCGGAGTTGATGCCAAGTTCCTTATAGTTCTCAACCTTTGCCTTGGAAGCATTGTAGACTACGAAATCAGGCTCGAAATCCTTAAGCTCTTCCTCCGTAGGACGGATAAACATATTGGTCACGAAGTGAGCCTGCCATGCCACCTCAACGATGAAGCGCACTTTGAGGCGGGTTGCAGCATTTGCGCCGCAGAAGAGATCCACTACGTAAAGCTCTTTGTCGGCGAGCTCGTCAAGTGCGATCTTCTTAAGTTCTTTCCAAACTTCGGTGCTGATTGGCTTGTTGTCGTTGGGATACTCGGGAGTATTCCACCATACAGTGTTTTCTGTTGTGGCATCCTTCACGAGATATTTGTCTTTAGGACTGCGGCCGGTATAGACGCCTGTCATCACGTCGATGGCGCCAAGGCTTGTAGGAATACCCTTTTCAAAGCCTTCAAGACCCGGTTTTGTTTCTTCAATGAAAAGCTGATCATAGCTGGGGTTGTGGATGATTTTCTTCACCCCCTTGATCCCGTAGCGGGACAAATCTAACTCTGCCATATTGTCAAGTTGATATTTTTGGGTTTATTAAATTTCTTTTATTGACCATTATGACGCAGGTGGTCATAATGATAACAATCTTCTCCTTAAATTTGCGACAAAATTAATCAAAAAATCGCACATCAGCAAATAGAAAACGACAAAAAGGACTAAAAAAAAGTGAAGTTAATGATTTTTAACCACAATGAGGTTTCAGGGTAGAGTGGTCGAGGGAAATGGAAAAGTAATAAACAGATAGGTTTTGATGAATAAATTGGGAAGATTAGACAAAAATGATTAATTTTGCGTCATGAAGAAGGAAAAATTTTCGATCAGGAAGAGAGCGAGATCGTTCGTATATGCGTTCAGCGGGATTAAGACCCTGTTGCGCGACGAGCATAACTCAAGGATACATCTGTTTGCTATGATATGCGTCATAGTGTTTGGATTCTTGCTCGGACTCTCCGCCATGGAATGGTGTGTGGTAGCGCTATGTTGCGGCGCTGTGCTTATGGCGGAGGCCATGAACTCTGCCGTAGAGGCAATCGCCGATCTTGTAAGTCCCGAATTTCATCCGCTGATAAAGAAGGCGAAAGACGTCGGTGCCGCCGGCGTCCTCATGATGGCTGTGGCTGCCGCTGCCGCTGGTCTCATTATCTTTGTTCCTAAACTGATGGGAGTATTTGCTTCATGAATTGTGAATTATGAATTATGAATTGATAAAACCATGATCGCGATTATCAACGGCCCCAACCTCAATATGCTGGGGCGAAGAAATCCGGCCGTCTACGGAAGTCGGACTTTTGAAGATTTCCTCCCGGAGGCTGAAGACCTCGTGTCGCAGCTCACCGACGGAGTGGAGACCATAGAATATTTCCAGTCTAATTCGGAAGGGGAACTTGTAGGGCGTATTCAGGAACTCGCATTCGATCCCGTATGCAGCGGTATTGTGCTCAATCCCGGTGCTTATGCCCATTACTCCTATGCCATACGCGACGCTGTGGAAATGTCGCCTGTTCCGGTGATAGTAGTGCATATTTCAAACATTCACGCTCGTGAGGAATTCCGCCACAACGATGTGGTGGTGGGCGCCGCTAAAGGAACTATATGCGGATTAGGGCTCGACGGATATCTTCTTGCAATCCGATCCCTGATAGGATGACGTTCTGACGGATACTTACATCATGACCTACGAGATTGAATCATCGCTCGACGCTTACGTCGATTCGCATATATCCCCCGAGCCGGAACACCTTCGGCGCCTTACCAGGGAGTCTCATCTGCGACTCATCAACGGCCGTATGGTTTCAGGACATCTGCAGGGTCGCCTGTTGAAGATGCTGACTCAGCTTTGCGCTCCGAAACTTGCGGTGGAGCTCGGGACTTTCACCGGCTATTCAGGCATATGCATAGCCGAGGGGCTCCCGGAAGACGGACGTCTTATCACTATAGAGGTAGACGACGAACTGGAAGATTTCATCAGGAGGCAGCTCGACTCGTCGGAACATGGACGGAAAGTTGAGCTCCGGATCGGACCTGCTCTTGAATTATGCAGGGAATTTGCCGATGGATCTGTCGACTTGATGTTTATCGATGCCGACAAGCGCCAGTATCCGGAATATCTTGAGGAGGCCATACGCATGCTCAGGCCGGGCGGACTCATAATAGCCGACAATACGCTCTGGTCAGGCCATGTATGCGATCCTGCTTACGAAAAGGATCCCCAGACGCGGGGCGTAAGGAAGTTCAATGATATGGCGGCCTCATTACCCGGGTTCGAGACGGTGATGCTCCCCTTCCGCGACGGAATCACCCTCCTTAGAAAATGCACTATGCATAATTCATAATGCATAATTAATTGCTTGCATAAAACCTAATAGGGATCTATACATTACAAAAACCAAATTTGAGGATTGCGCGTTATGTAGGTAGCGGCATAATTCAGAAGTATGGTAATTATGCATTATGAATTGTGAATTATGCATTAAAATGAGATTATGCATTAAAAAAGGAAATAACTATGGAATCTAAAAGACAAGCTAAGATATCAAGACTCATTCAGAAGGAATTAAGCGAGATTTTCCGTCGCCAGACAGCCGCCATGGGCAACGTGCTTGTATCTGTAAGCGCAGTGCGTGTATCTCCGGATCTATCGGTAGCGAAGGCCTATCTGAGCATCTTCCCGCCTGAAAAGAGCAACGAGATTCTTGAAAACATCAAGAAGCAGAGTAAGACAGTCAGATATGAGCTTGCTCAGGCCGTGAAGCAGGTACTCCGTAAATGCCCTGATCTGGCTTTTTATCTCGACGACTCGCTTGACTACGCTGAAAACATCGACCGTCTTCTGGCATCAGATCCTATCAAGGGTACAGCCGACGACTATGTGGATCCCGACGAGCTTAAAAAGGGTTAAGGGTTAAGGGTTAAGAGTTAAGGGTTAAGAGTTAAGAGTTAAGGGTTAAGGGTTAAGGGTTAAGAACCCAAGCGACGAAGTCGCAATCTGAAGACTCAAGACTGAAGACTGAAAACTGAAGACTGAAGACTTAAGACTGAAGACTGAAGACTTAAGACTGAAGACTTAAGACTGAAGACTTAAGACTTAAGACTCAAGACTTAAGACTTAAGACTGAAGACTCAAGACTGAAGACTTAAGACTCAAGACTGAAGACTCAAGACTGAAGACTGAAGACTGAAGACTGAAAACTGAAGACTGAAGACTAAAAGTGAACTCCATTCCTTTCATCATAGCCTTGCGGTATCTTTTCGGAAAGAAATCGCATAGTGCTGTAAACGCTATCGCTATCGTATCGGTGGCCGGGGTCGCTGTGGCCACGGCCGCGGTAGTTTGTGTGCTGTCTGTCTTCAACGGCTTTCAATCGGTGTTGACTGATCGGCTCGACACGCTCTCCCCCGATCTGATGGTCACACCGAGAGAAGGAAAGACCATTGCTGACGGCGACTCGCTGGCAGCGGCGATAAGAGGAATAAAGGGAGTTGAGGTGGCCACGCCTACTCTGACCGACAACGCCTTGGGATTCTACGAGGGGCGTGAAACTCCTGTCACGCTCAAGGGAGTCATCCCTGAGGAATATTCAAGGGTGACGGCTATAGACTCTTTGCTGGTAGCCGGAGGCTCCACTCTCAGTAAAGCCGAGAGTTCCAATCCGGCGTTGCTTTCGATCGGGCTGGCATATAAGCTCTCCATGTTTGACTATGGCCGCCCACTTCTGGTGTTTGCACCAAAGAGGACAGGGCGTTTCAACCCCGCCAATCCGGCGGCGGCATTTGTAATGGACTCTGTATATGTAGCCGACGTGTTTCAGTCCATGCAGGACACATATGACGAGAACTGCATCTTCACCGACATATCATTGGTGAGAGACCTTCTTCTCTACGACCGCGAGGCCACCGCGATAGAGATACGCACCACGCAGGGAGCCGACATAAATAAGACGATGGAAGTGATATCCTCGAAAATCGGTCCGGACTATATCGTGAAAGACCGGCTTATGCTTCAGGAAGTAAATTTCAGAATGGTGCAGATAGAGAAATGGATGACCTTCCTTCTTCTTTTCTTCATCCTTGTGATCGCGTCCTTCAATATTGTGAGTACCCTTTCGATGCTTGTGCTTGAGAAGCAGGACTCAATGCAGACAATGTCGGCCATCGGAATGAACCGCAGAAGTATCGCCGGAGTGTTCAGGTGGGAAAGCGTACTCGTCTCCCTTTTCGGCGCCATCATCGGTCTGGTCCTTGGAGCTATACTGTGTCTGCTTCAGGAGAAGTTCGGGTTTATTACTATAGCCAACGGCAGTGTAGACGGAACGGATATGGCCTATCCGGTACGTCTTGAGACCATGGACCTTCTGATCACCCTCGTTCCAATAGCTTTCATCACCGCCATATGCGCATGGGTAGCCGGCTCCTTCGCCAGATCCCGATTGTAATCATTACGAAAGAATGAGACTCAAGACTTAAAGCTGAAGACTCAAGACTGAAGACCTAAGACTCAAGACTCAAGACTGAAGACTCAAGACTGAAGACTGAAGACTGAAGACTCAAGACTGAAGACTAAAAATATCGTTTTGCTAAAAAAATTTGGTGGGAGTATTGTTTATTTGCAATTTTTATCTTAACTTTGCAAAGGAAAGTCGCATTTACAATTACCGTGAGTCTAATCGGTACTGAAGAATGCGAGAACCTTATAAACCTGAACCGAATCTAAAAACAAGACAACAACTAACATGGAAAAGGTCGATAATCTTGACAGAAAGATCCTGAACATCATTATGAACAACGCCCGCACGCCTTCTAAAGATGTTGCGATCGTTTGTGGCGTGTCACGCGCGGCAATCCACCAGAGAATCCAGCGTCTCATCGAGATGGGTGTCATCACTGGTTCCGGCTACGACGTAGACCCGAAGAAACTCGGCTACAACACATGCACATATGTAGGCGTGAAGCTCGAGAAGGGTTCTATGTATCGCGGAGTCGTGGCTGACCTTGAGAATATTCCTGAAGTTGTGGAATGCCATTTCACCACAGGTCCCTACTCCATGCTCATGAAAGTGTTCGCACGCGACAACCAGCACCTTATGGAACTCCTCAACGACCGCATACAGCACATCAAGGGCGTCACGGAGACTGAGACCCTCATATCTCTCGAGCAGTCTATGAACCGTCAGATCAAACTTGAGACAGACGATGCAAAATAAAAAAACTACCATCTATACCATAGTGGCGGCTCTGCTCTTAGCAGTGGTCGCCTTTATGTTTTTCTTCCCCGACGCTATGGAGGGAAGAGTGCTCCAGCAGCATGATATCCAGCAGGGACTCGCAAACGGCCACGAACAGCAGGTGTTCAAGGCCGAGACCGGCGAAAGCACTCGCTGGACCGACTCTCTCTTCGGAGGTATGCCGACTTTCCAGATCTCCCCTTCATATCCGGCCAACGACCTGCTCAGCTGGATACAGAGCGTATATTTCCTCGGTCTCCCCTCTCCCGCCAACCTGCTTTTCGGCATGATGCTCGGCTTCTTCATCATGTGCCTGTGTTTGAAGATGCGCTGGAGTGTGGCGCTTTTCGCATCGCTCGCATGGGGATTCTCGTCATATTTCATAATCATAATTGGAGCGGGACATATATGGAAATTCCTCACGCTGTGCTACATTCCTCCTACGATCGGAGGCATAATCCTGACATATCGCGGCCGATGGCTCGCAGGAGGAGCATTGACAGCCCTCTTCTCGGCCATGCAGCTGATGAGCAATCACCCGCAGATGACCTACTATTTCCTCTTCGTGATGCTATCCATCGCCATCGCATGGCTATGGATATCCATAAAGGAGAAGAGTGTCGGCAGATGGGGCATCGCTACCTGCATACTTGCGGCCTGCGGACTCATAGGAGTGGCCGCCAATTCTCCCAGCCTATACAGCTCGCTTGAATACAGCAAGGAGACGGTACGCGGACGTGCCACCGATATCACTGATCCCAATGCTCCTGCTGCCGCCGGCATGGACAAGGCGGCTATCACCGCATGGAGCTACGGCATCGACGAGACATGGAGCCTGCTGATACCCAACATCAAGGGTGGCGCGACTCTGAAACCAACTGCCGGACAGAACCGTATGCTCAGCGTAGCCGAGACCGATATGGGTGCCGACCGGTATCTGACCCCGGAAGAAATGCAGTTCGCAGGCCAGTTCCCACAGTATTTCGGCGACCAGCCGATGACCAACGGTCCGGTATATGTAGGTGCTTTCGTTCTGCTTCTCGCTATTCTGGCCATGTTTGTGGTGGAAGGCCGATGGGAAGCTCCGTTGAAATGGGCGCTGTTTGCCTCAACCATCTTCACCGTGATGCTGAGCTGGGGACACAATTTCAACGCCCTGACAGATTTTATGATCGACAGTTTCCCCGGCTACAACAAATTCCGCACTGTAAGTTCCATTCTCGTGGTGGCGGAATTCTGCATTCCCCTGCTCGCTGCTCTTTGCGTCAGGCAGATCATAACGACGGAAGATTTCTTCAATAAGAACAAATGGACGGTGATATGCGTGATGGGAGCTGGAGCTGCCGTGTGTCTTCTCGGCTGGATATCCCCGTCGATATTCGGGGAGCCGTTCTCGGCATCGGAATTCGGCTACCTGAATGAAGCGGGTGCTTTCTCTAATCCGGCCTACGCCAACGTCATGAAAGGTATCTCGGCCGGGCGACTCAGCCTGGTATCTACCGATTCCATGCGTTCGTTGATTTTCATTGTTCTCGGGTGCGGTCTTCTGCTCCTTTGGGATATGAAGATCATCAAGAATGCTTCAGTGTGGGCATGCTGCCTCGCGGCTCTTGTGCTGATCGACCTCTATACAGTCGACAAGCGCTATGTAGACTCCGACAACTTCCTGACAGCAGAAAGCGACGAAGCGGCTTTCGTGCCTACCGAGGCCGACCTCGCCATACTTCAGGACAAGAGCAACTACAGGGTGATGGACATACCCGGATTCTCATCGGCACGCAGCAGCTACTTCCACAAGACAATCGGAGGCTACCATGCCGCTAAACTGACTCGCTACAACGACCTCATCGAGCATCAGATATCCAAGGGAAATCCTTTCGTGCTGAATATGCTCAACGCCAAATACTTCCTTTCAGACGGAGGTTACAGCGAGAATCCGGATGCATTCGGAAACGCATGGCTCGTAGACACCATTACCTACGTGGCAACCTCCAGAGAGGAGATGGACGCTCTTTCCGGACTGACAAACCGCAACACGGCGGTCGCCGACAGAAAATTCGCTGAAGTCATAGGCAATCCTCTCCCCATCGCTGAGGGAGACACCATCTACGAGACTTCATATGCGCCTAACAAGCTCACCTACAGAGCACATACAGCCAATGGTGGTGTTGCATTATTCTCAGAGGTTTACTTCCCTTGGGGATGGAAAGCGACTGTCAACGGTAAGGAAACACCGATCGGACAGGCCGACTACGTGCTTCGTGCTCTCCGGCTACCGGCGGGTGACTCCGAAATCGTCATGACTTTTGATCCGGAACCTGTGAAGAAGGCCAACGCAGTCTCGATAGCATCCGTCATCCTTATTTATCTTCTCGCCCTCGCCGCCCTCGGCAAATGGATCTATATAAGGGTTAAGAGTTAAGGGTTAAGAGTTAAGGGTTAAGAGTTAAGGGGTAAGAGTTAAGGGGTAAGGGGTACTTGAAGTGGGAATTATGAATTCATCAATGAGAGACTATGTAAATAGATGGCGCCATACCCGCGGGTATGGCGTTCATTCCCCTCTGGGGTTTCTCATCGTGAAGGAGTGCATACGTCCCGACCGCCGCTACGGCTTCTACTGCGACCCTTATCTCGACTTCGAGTATCATGAAGACCGACGTGGCCTACGCCATGCCCGCATGATCGTACGTCTGCTTAATCTGCTACGCCCGACGCATGTCTGGATGCCCGATGCCGACAAACGCATTATCACAGCTATAAAGATGATAATGCCTAAGATGCGTTTAGCCACACAGAGGAAATGCCCCGAAGACACTGACTTCATAATAGTGTTTAATCGGCATGATGCTGCTGAATACTGGAAAAGGATGGATTCCAAGGAGGAATGTGGCATGTTGCTTTTCGGCAAGCCTGATGAAATCTCCGGAGGCATTACGTTGGAAATCGAATCCAAAGACTTCCGAATCCTCCTCCGCCGCCTCGGTATGCAAAAAGTAAAATACGACATATTCTAAAGTAGTTAGCGCACTCCGTGCGCGTCAACGCGCGTATGTGGTAGCTTTTTCGATGAAAACGACGAAAACGATGACAACGACGAAAACGTATATCCAGGACTTCGAAGCCTATCTCTCCCTTGAGCGGGGCATGTCGGGTAACACATGCGAAGCATACGTCTCCGACGTTTGCCACCTTCTCGAATACTTGGAAGACGAAGGACTCAACCCCACCGAAACTACAGAGAAAGATCTTCACAATTTCATCTGCACTCTCCGCGACATAGGCATCGGTCCCCGAAGTCAGGCCCGCATCCTCTCCGGAATCCGCAGCTACTATAAATTCCTCAAGCTAACAGGTGCTATCGAGAATAATCCTACCGACCTTCTTGAGTCCCCCAGACTGGGACGCCACCTTCCCGAAGTTCTTAGTACTGCCGAGATCGATATGATGATAGAGCAGATTCCATCCGACAAGGAGGAGTCACTGCGCAACCATGCCATCATTGAGACACTCTACGGAAGCGGACTCCGTGTGTCGGAGCTGATCGACGCCCGTATCTCACGACTCAGTTTCGACGATGGCTGCATGATAGTGGAGGGTAAAGGGAGCAAACAGCGAATCGTGCCTGTGTCGCCGGTAGCGATGGATCTTATAAAGGAATATCTGCCTCAAAGGAGCCGTCTCAACATAAAGAAAGACTCTCAGGATATCATCTTTCTCAATCGCCGCGGAGGGAAAATGTCGCGCGTAATGGTCTTCTACATCATCCGTGATCTTGCCGCGGCGGCCGGGATACTTAAGACAGTGTCGCCACATACACTCCGCCACTCATTCGCCACGCATCTCCTCGAAGGGGGAGCCTCACTGCGTGTCATCCAGGAACTTCTCGGCCACGAATCTTTGGAGACTACGGAAATCTATGTCCATCTCGACCGCTCCCGACTCCGCCGCGAACTCCTCTCCCACCACCCCCACTACCGCAACAATAATATATAATCGGTTCAAACCCCGGACTGAAGCCCCGCGTAACATATTAAGGTGCGATTCTCAGCTCGGAGAGCTGATATCGTATCGAAACCCCGGACTTCAGTCCCGCGTAACATATGTAGATGCTATTCTCAGCTCGGAGAGCTGATATCGTATCGAAACCCCGGACTTCAGTCCGGGGTAGGAGAATGAGACTCAGTAGCCTCGGAGAGGCGATTTGTGATAACTCAACAAAATTACATATAGCTATGGCTGACAATTATCTTGAAAGAAGGATGGAGGAACTCCGTTCCGGCAAACTCCAAATAAAGAAATCCATACCCGGCATAAGGCCGAAAGCTCGGCGCGTTCTGGTAGCCGGAGGATGCCACGGACTCGCCCGAGAGAAGGCTCTTGAATTCCGCAAACAGGGATGCCGCGTAGCAGTCTTCGATACAGACGAAGCAGCCGGACGCAGAATGGCATATGAACACGGTATACGCTTCCACAGGGTAGATATCGAGGATGAAATTGCGGTAAGCAATGAAATGCGCTCGTTGCTTTCAGCCTGGCGAGGAATTGACACCATTGTAGGGAGAGAAGACATTTGCAACATAATAAGTAAGAATATCTCGAATTGGAAAGAATCTTTACCCATTGCTGACAAATCAGACATTGAGATTGTTATAATTAGTGATTTTAATCAGGCCTGATACATCATGATGCATCAGGATATATCATGATAAATCATGAATAAACTCTAAAACACCTAAATAATAACCAATTATGGAAATAGGAGATAAATTCCCTGACGTGCTCGGAACAGACGCTCAAGGGAAAGAAGTAAAGCTTAGTGATTATACCGGAAAGAAATTCGTATTGTATTTCTACCCGAAAGACAATACCCCGGGTTGCTCCGCCGAGGCCTGCAGCCTTAACGACGGTCTTGACGAACTCGCAGCCAAAGGATATCAGGTGATCGGCGTGAGCAAAGACTCCGCTGCGAGCCATCAGAAATTCACCGATAAATTCGGTCTGAAGTTCCCGCTTGTGGCCGACACAGACACCACACTCTGTCAGCTTGCAGGAGTATGGCAGAAAAAGAAAATGGCGGGACGCGAATACATGGGTATCGTCCGCACCACCTTCCTGCTCTCCCCAGATGGCACCGTAGAGCAGATCATCCCGAAAGTCAACACCAAAGATGCCGCCAACCAGATACTCAAATTAATTGAGAATTGAGAATTGAGAATTGAGAATTGAGATGGGTACGTACGGCTCATCCGCCGACGAATGGACATCCTACGACTCAAAGCTTATATATTTCGTGAGAATCAGCTCGGAGAGCTGATGATTATGAGAAAACCCCAGGCTTAAGCCTGGGGTTTTCTCATGTATAGCAGTAGCCTCGGAGAGGCGCTTCATGATGTCAGAATCGCATTCTCAATTCTCAATTCACCATTCTCAATTAAAAACAACGTTCTTAACCCCCTCTCCGTAGGTGATCTTCTCGCCCGGAACATCGACAGTGACATTCTTCATCGTAAGACCGTCTACATGGTTGAGGGTGAAGCCCTTGTCGGCACGGAACCGGCAGTCTTCAAGCACGACGTTTTTCATCGGCATCTCCGGCAGACCGTTGAAGAGTGCTGCGCGTCCTGCCGAGCGGCATACAACATCCTTAATGAATATATTGCGGAAAGAAGGAGTCTCTTCAGTGACCGGAGGAACGGGAGCTCCGGGCTTTATACCGTAATAGAGGTCGAAGATAAGCGCGTCACCCGGAATATCCGTCATCTTGATATTGTCGACATAGATGTTTTCCACCACGCCTCCACGGCCGCGTGTAGACTTGAAGCGGAGGCCCACGTCAGTACCGATAAACACGCAGTTCTTTGCCACTATATCCTTGCATCCGCCCGACATCTCGCTACCTATCACGAAACCTCCGTGGCCGTGATATACCGTACAGCCGTCGATAAGTACGTTTGAGGAGGGGACTCCGCGGTCACGGCCATCCTTATCCTTACCGCTCTTCATACATATGGCATCATCGCCAACATCGAAACTGCTGTTGACCAACAGCACGTTGATGCATGATTCTATATCTATGCCGTCGCCATTCTGGGCATACCAAGGATTGCGGATGTTCACATTGTCGACGATAAGGTTCTCACATAGCAGGGGATGAACATTCCAGGCCGGAGAGTTCTCAAAAGTGACACCCTGAAGAAGCACGTTGGTGCAACCGATAAACGACACAAGTACGGGGCGAAGGAAATCATGAGCGACCTCTAATGCCTGAGGATCACCAGTGTGTACTTTCTCCTGAAGTTCTTTGTCTCCATTCACTTTGAGCACATTCTCATTGGGAAACCACATGTCTCCCTTTTCATTGGTCACACCGGTCTTGATGAGATTCTTCCATTGGTTGTCTGTCATCTTCATCTTCTTTACCGGGCGCCAGGCCTGGCCGTTGCCGTTGATAGTGCCTTCACCGGTGATCGAGATGTTCTTCTTTCCGCGAGCCGTCAGGGGAGATACTGCCCGATAGGTAGAAAGCCCCTCCCAGTCTGATTTAATCACTGGATAATCCGCAAGATTATCACTGAACAGGATAAGAGCGCCGCGGTCAAGATGGAGGTCAATGTTATGGTCGAATACGATAGGACCTGTATACCATATTCCCTCGGGCACTATGAGATGACCGCCACCTTTCGATGAAAGATGCGCGATCGCGTCCTCAAACGCCTTAGTATTGAGCGTCACGCCGTCGTTGACACCGCCGAAGTCGGATATCTTCACGCTATAGGAAGGCACAGAGAAATCCCTCACCTGATTGATCTTCAACGGAAGATCCTCATAATATTTACTGTAGTCAGCTCCTGTGGCTGAAACCGCCGCGAGACACAGCGCCACAGCGGCAAAAATCATTTTCTTTAGGTTAGTCTTCATTTAGGTAATATAATTAATTAGTCAACTATCGATTTCCGTCAAATACTGCTTGATTTGTTTTTCCAGAAGAGGCAAATCATTCTTTATTGTAAGCCATACTTCTCTTGAATCCACCTGATAATACCCATGTACCAATATATGACGCATGTTTATGATATCTTTCCAAGGCGTATCAGGATGATTATCTTTAAATTCAAGTGTTAACATATAGGCTGCTTCTCCAATGATCTCCATATTCTTGACGACCGCAAAATACAACATCGCATCCGAAAGAAAATCATCGGCGGTCCTATCAGTAAGGAATTTCTTAATATTCATTATGGCTGCATACATATGTTGCAGTCGACCTTTATCCCGCGGTTTCTCTCTCATATATTAATATTTTTTCCTTTTCTACATTATCCCTTACCCACGGAAAAATAGCACTTTCCGAAACCAGATCCACTGATTTCATAAGAAGTCCCTCCAGTTCGGAAATCATAGCAGCATGCTGGAACAATCCAACATTTCCAGCTGGATCAAAACGGACAAGAATATCTACATCACTATCTGGACGTTCTTCCCCCCTGGACATAGATCCGAACAACCATGCCTTTTCTATAGGCTGCTTTGATAAATATTCTTTAATTTTTTCTATCAATGAATTCTTCATGGAGTTATTCTTTGATTTACCTTGCAAAGATAAGCCGTTTTTTCTTAATATCCAAATTATTCATCCAATTGTCTGTGTAGCATTAAGTGTCATGAATACCTCCTTATCATACAAAATCGGACAAAATCGTCCGATTCCGTACACCTTGCAGAAACATTAAACATTAAGCAATAAGTATTTGCATTTTTGGCACGGCTATTGCAAGGAATTTGGCAAAGTCCCTAAAGACTTCTGGAGTCTTCTAAAACGCAATACAAACAACGCAATACGCATAACAATGGACAGAGAAATTCCCAATTCGGAACGCAGGAAAGCGAAACGTAACAGAATACTGAAGATAGGAGGAATAGCCGTCGCCGTCGTGGCAGCAGCTATTGGATTCGGTTCGATGATGAGAGCCTCGGTAGCCGAGTCAGACCTGATCGTAGGAACCGCCGACACAGGCACCATCGACGTTACCGTAACAGGTACGGGAAGCGTAAGTCCGGCATTCGAAGAAATCATCACTTCTCCCATCAATAGCCGCATAGTAGAAATCTACTGCCGTGCAGGCGACTCGGTGAAAGCCGGAACTCCCCTCCTGCGCCTCGATCTCCAGAGCACGGAAAACGAGGTGAACCAGCTAAGCGACCAAATCGCGATGAAAAACCATGAACTCGACCAGCAACGCGTAAACTCCGACACCCGTCTCACCGACCTCGCGATGCAGGTAAAGGTAAAGGAAATGACACTAAGCCGACTCGAAGCTGAACTCCGCAATGAAAAATATCTCGACAGCATCGGCAGCGGTACAGGCGACCGCGTGCGCCAAGCAGAACTCGCAGTAAGTACCGGACGACTCGAACTCGAGCAGATGAAGCAGCAGCTCGCCAACGAAAAGCGCGTGGCGCAGGCATCTGAAAACGTGAAGCATCTTGACATAGACATTGCACGCCGCAACCTCGGAGAGAAAAGCCGCACCCTCAGCGATGCCCGCGTCTCTTCACCCCGCGACGCTACACTGACATTCATCAACGACCAGATCGGCGAAAAGGTCACTGAAGGACAAAAGATTGCTGTCATTGCCGACCTCGGACACTTCCGCGTAGACGGTGAGATCTCCGACAGCTACGCCAGCAAGATAGGTGTAGGTAGTCAGGCCATAGTAAGGATCGGCAAGGAAAGACTCAAAGGAGTGGTCTCAAACCTCACCCCACAGTCGCAGAACGGAGTCATCAAGTTTACCGTACGTCTTGAAGACGACGCCCACCCACGTCTACGCTCCGGTCTTAAGACCGATGTATATGTAGCCTGCGACGTTGTAGATGATGCTGTACGCATCCCCAACGGCTCCTTCTACACCGGCCCCGGCACCTACAGCCTTTTCTTCTTGAGCCAGGACGGAAAGAAACTCGAGAAACATGAAGTGAAGCTCGGAAACTCCAACTATGAATTCGTCGAAGTCCAGAGCGGCATACGCCCCGGCGACCGCGTCGTACTCTCCGACATGTCCCGCTTCAAAGACTCCTCCTCCCTCCGCGTCCGCTAATTAAGATTTGTAAATCATCCATGATTAAACATGATAAATCATGATATATCATGATACATCATGATTCAACCGATAAACAATGAAATTAATAAAAAAGACAATAAAAGAAGCCCTGAAGACCCCCGGCTTCTCCCTGCTCTACATAGCGGGTGTCGCCTTCACAGTTGCCTTCACCATAATCTACGGGATGCTGCTCTATAGCCAGCTCGGCCCCGTCTATCCGGAATACGACCGCAGTTCGACCGTGTATGCGCATACCATGGTTATCACCGAAGGCTACAATAGATCAAGCCAAGCGATCGGACGCAAGTTTATCGAGGAATTCCTGCGCGACAAACTCAAGTCTACCGACGGGATGACTGCCATTCTCTCTTATAATGGAGATTTTCCAATGGTTCAGACCGACGGACATGGTCCTGATTTCCATGCAGAGGTGCGTCATGTGGAGCCAAGCTTCTTTAAATTCTATAATTATGAGTTTAAGGCAGGCAAACCATTCTCTCAGGAGGATTTCGATTCCTCACTACATGTGGCAGATATAAGCGAACGTATTGCTGATCGGCTCTTTGGCTCTGCGGAAGAAGCCGTAGGGAAGGACATCTCGATCGATCATGTCAACTACAGGATCCGCGGAGTCTTCCGTGAGGGAAGTGCGCTCAACGTGGATTCTTACGGAGAAGTATTTCTTCCATATAGTTTCAGAGTAGGTCCTAATGGTTATCAGGATGCATTACGCTCATATTTAGGTCCATTGAGAGTTGCTTTCAAGGTAAAACCGGGAAAAGAAGCGGCTTTGCGTGAGGAATTGCAAGATATATGCCGCAGGATCAACGCAATGGACACGACGGAATCCAACTTTTATCTGCCAGGCATATCAAATCATATGGAGCATGTCCTTACCGATACAAATGTTGAATTCGATTGGGACAGAGAGAGGACCGACGATGAGAGGTTTAAAATCAAGGGGGCTTCTTCCGTCGCTCATATGATAAAGCCCTTCCTTATAGCTCTTCTTGTGGTGCTTGTGATTCCCGCGCTCAACATCAGCGGCCTTATCGGAGCCCGTATGGACCGGATGGCTTCCGAATTGGGTGTAAGAAGATGCTTCGGTGCCAACCGCCGTAGACTCATGGGTATGGTATTGTCGGAAAACCTTGTACTCACACTGGCCGGTGGAATATTCGGATTGATCGCGGCGTGGTTGATATCAGTGCTGGCAGGCAACTTCCTTCTGCAGTTCACACCGCTGGCATATGATTCCGGCATGTCGTTTGGCAGCAACGCCTCGTTCATTACAGGAGAAACTGCTTTCGCCCCCCTTCTGTTCCTGTTCTCGTTAGCGATATGCCTGGTCCTCAATCTCATATCAGCATGGATTCCGGCTCACCGCGCACTCCGCTCCCAGATAACCGAATCGCTTAACTCTAAACGATAAACAAAGCCATGATCATAAAATCGATATTAGGAAAGAAGACCCGTTCCACGGCTCTTTTCATTGAGATAGTGCTCGTCACCATCATAGGATGGCTGATAATCGAACCAGTGGCTGTCAACACTACCACGGCATTGATTCCTGCCGGATATGACCATGACCGTCTCGTTATGGTGACAATAGAATACCTTGACAGTGAGTCTCCTCTTTATGTCAAATCGGATAAAAAGGCAGATAAAGAATCTCTATACGGCAATCTCCTCAGAATGATACGTGATCGTGAAGGTGTGGAGAAAGCCACCTTTACCTACTACCAGTCTTTCGAGATGAATGGAAGATCATCCAACGGTATCGAAGCTGATTCTACCTATAAGGAAAAGGGAATAGATGACATTGGCTTCAGCATGAGCTGCATAGAGTTTATGCCTAATACTGATTTTTTCCAGACATTCGGAATAAAAGACGTAAACGGCAATATATTTCAGGAGCCGGAAATGGGAGAAGGCTCTTACATTATCAGCCGGAGTGTGGCAAAAGCTCTTTTCCCTGACTCCACCGCTATTGGCAAAGAGATATATCCCCCATCGGAATGGCGACCATATTCAACTACTGTGGCAGGTGTTACTGCCGACATGCCATACGTTAAAGGAGACGGCAGAATCGGTACCTATTTTACATCACGCGACTTCGAAGGGTGGACTATGCCCCATACTGTAACGATGCGACTCAGGGAAGGAGTGAATCCTCGAAAATTCATAGAAAATTTGACTACCGATCTGCCGCAGTACCGCTCCGGGAACCTGTATCTGACCCACCCGGTCTATATGAGCGACAAACGCGACGAGATATTCGCTCCAAAGCAGCGCGAACTCACCCAGAAATGGATGATCGTAGCGTTCTTCCTCATCAACGTGCTCTTGGGAGTGGCCGGCACCTTCTACGTTCAATGCAAGACCCGCATTCCCGACGCCGGAGTGATGCGTGCCTTCGGCGCTCCTCGTCGAAAAGTAGTATGGAGTATCGTAGGCGAAGCCCTCGTGACTACTATCCTTGGCTGGCTCATCGGAAGCATCATCTATTTGATCTACCTGAAATATCAGGGCTTCCCGATGGAGACAGATGCAAGCCCCATTATACGTTACCTCCGCCCGGTATGGCACGACACGAAACTCGGCCGCTACTCCATCATCGGAGGCATCATCCTTCTACTCCTACTCGTGACTTCCGCTCTCGGAGCCTGGCTCCCCGCCCGAAAGGTAGGCCGAGTCCCCATCGTCGACTCCCTCCGCGACGAATGACCATGGAAGGGAGACTTCCCAGCCTCCCACCAAGAGACATACAAAAATGCTAAAACGATTTAAATTTATCATTTTTCATCATGATATACCATGATAAATCATGATACAACATGATAAATCATAAACAAACTAACAACTGATAACTAAAAAACTCAAAAATATGATAACTCTTAAAGACATCAACAAGATCTACCGTACTGATGAAATCGAGACCCAGGCTCTCGAAAACGTTAACATCCACATCGACAAGGGGGAGTTTGTATCCGTGATGGGACCCTCCGGCTGCGGCAAGTCGACCCTCCTCAATATCGTCGGCCTCCTCGATACTCCGACGTCTGGCACCGTCACTATCGCCGGCACCAATGTAGAGGGAATGAACGACTCGACCCTCGCCGCCTTCCGCAATCAGAAGCTCGGTTTCGTCTTCCAGAGCTTCCACCTTATCGACTCTCTCAACGTCATCGACAACGTGATGCTCCCGCTTCTCTACCGCAAGTCGAGCGCGTCAGAGCGCGAGAAACTCGCAAAGCAGGTGCTTGAGCGCGTGGGACTCGGCCATCGTCTGCGCCACCGTCCGTCACAGCTTTCCGGCGGTCAGTGTCAGCGCGTGGCTATCGCCCGTGCAATTGTAGGAAATCCGGAGATTATCCTCGCCGACGAGCCCACCGGTAACCTCGACTCAAAGATGGGCGCGGAGGTCATGGATCTCCTCCACGCACTCAACCGCGAGGACGGACGCACCATCATGATGGTGACCCACAACGAAGAACAGGCACACCAGACCGACCGCATCATCCGCTTCTTCGACGGACGCCAAGTAATGTAATTCAATTAGTAGTCTTCAGTCTATAGTCTTCAGTCTTAAGAATGCGGCTTCGCCGCTCGAACTGAGGCTATGAAAATCTA